>JADCJN010000014.1 GCA_020247005.1 Silvanigrellales bacterium | reverse complement strand
CGAAGGCCTTCGCTCGCACGTGCCATTTGGCTAAGCCAAGGCAAGCCACCGCCTCCAGGAGCTCTGGAGCCCGATGTTTTTCGCGCCAAGGTGCCTACTCGTCCGGTTCTTGTTGCGCGCCCCGAAGGGAACGTGTTCCTAGAGGCCGAGCTCTTTCCCATTCGACAAGAAATTCGACTGGAAGAAACACCGAGTGGAGCCGCCACTCTCACAGGCTTGCTTTTTGGCGATGACGATGGCCCCACGCCTGTTTGGAGCGCACCGTTTGGTGAATCACCGGTGCTCGACGTGCTGATTCCAAGGCCGGGAAGTTACACATTCATGGCTGTTTCCGACGACCAAGCCCGCGTTTCTCGCGGCATTCGCATCGTTGCCCAACGCACGGAGCCACTGCCATGACCCCTTTGGCGCAACGCCTTCCCAAAGCCCTTCCCAAAGCCCTTCCCGATGCCTTGGCGAGCCGCCTTGGCATCGTGTGGTTGACCGTGGTCGCCTTACTGGGGCTCACGTTTTCTTTGGGCATTCTGGAAATCGCCCAGCAGCAAGCTGTGTCCGACGCCACAGCCGCGGTGGAAGCAAAACTCGACGCCTTGGCCTGGCGAGTGCGCGCGGAACTTGCCGACGTGACTGCAAACGCCCCCCGCCCCGCAGACGAGTCTCTTTCCGCGAAAGAAGCACGCTTGCCACGCTTCCCGAAAGGAGCAGAGATCTTTCTTGGCATCGGCACCAGCGGCCCTGTTCTCGTGCGAAAAGGGAGCGCGGAAGGAAGGGGGGCTGGAAACTCCCTTCAAGCGACTTCTCTCCCCCAACTCGCTTCGCTGATGGAAGCTCGCAGCCGCGACGAAGACGTTCTCCTGCTCACCACAGCAGGCCTCACCGTATGGCCCGCTGTCACCGCAGAACCGTTGGCGAGTTTGGAAGACAAGGCCGTGCGGTCGCTTCTTGAAAGCGGTTTGGCAAGAGCGGCCCGTGTGGAAGTTGCCGATGGCCCCTTTGGCCTCATTCCTTCGCCTTCTCCGCGTGGGGTTTTTATTCGGCAAGTTCCCAACACGAATCTTGTTGTCGCCCAGCGAATTTCGCTTCGTGGAATGCTTGCGCCAACTCTCGCTCCAGTTTTGAAAATGGCGGCTTGGGGTCTATTGGCGACTCTGCTCGTCAGTGTGCTGACTTGGAAAGGCGTGACCGCCACGTTCGCACCGTTCTGGAGACTCATTGCGGCGGGAGAAAGAGCATTGGCTGGCGAAAGCGCGGCGACCCTCGATCTTCCTAGCTGGCTTCGCACCCAAGAAGTGGGTCGCATTTATTCCCTCGTTCGCACGGCGGCTTTGGAAAAACGTCTCGCCGCGTTGGAACGAGAACTCATTGATGAACGGGAGCGTTCCATCGCCACGTTCATTGCCGCACTGCCGGCTACCCGCGGCCTCGAGGACTGCCTCCAGGCGCTGGGCACCTGTTTAGGTTCGTTGGAGGCCGCACGCCCCGGTGCGACGGCAAGTGAAATTCAGTTTCGCATTCAGGAGGAAGACACGGACTCGTGGGAAGAGCAAGACAATGGCGCTTTCCTCGAGGTGTGCAAACTTTCGGGAGCACAGGGCAAACGAAGGCTCGTTGCCTTTCGTTCTGACGGACGCGCCTTCGACCACGCGACCCCTCGGATGGCTGAGTCTTTAGGTGTGCTTGTCCGTGCGCGTTTGCGCTCGTTCGACACCGCATCGTAGCGTCCAGCGCTTCTTTGAAACGTGGAGAATGCGTCGGTGACCAAACTTTGGTCGGCTGGAACGTGCGAGATCGCAGGGAAAAGTGAGTGGGCACGGGACGTGCTTTGGGGAAGCCTTCTTGAGCAACGGGTCGCTCGACCCAAAGCAGGAGGTCTTCTTTATGGCGCTCGCGCGTGTGTCGCATTCCTTCAAGCTTCTCTCGCTTCCTTTGGTTGCCGTCGTGTCGGCGATGGGCGTTTTGGCGTGCACCAAGACAAAAACAAAGACGGAAGAAAAAATTGTCGTTGTGCCGGCCGAAGGCGGCTCAGCGCTCAACAACGTGTTGACGCTGCTACAAGACGCATCCAAGGCGCCAGAAGCGGTGCGAAACGCGGGACGCGCCGTGGTGAGACTCCCGAGCGGCACAGGGAGTTTTGTCACGCACAAAGGCAAGACTTTTTTGATGACCAACCACCACGTCATTGGCAAGAACGAATGCGCGAAGGAAGGGTGTTTCGTTCCCGTGCGGCTCAACTATGGCCTGGGTGAAAAGCCCACAACAAAGGTTCTCCTGCTGACTCCGTTTGCAGCCGACGCCGACCTCGACGTTTCGTTCTTTTCGTTCGAGTCGGACGAGGGTCCAGAGAGCGAAACTATCCTCTCGGACTTTACACCCCCAGCGACTCTGACTTTGACTTCTCGAAAGGCGTCTGACCTCGTGGGCCGCCCTATTCACATTGTGGGACATCCGCACACCGCCCTCAAAAAATGGTCGAGCGGAAACATTTTAAATACTGAGAACGGTTACGTCGCGTCGACGGGTTTCGCGATGCCAGGCAGCAGCGGCTCGCCAGTCCTTGATGCCAACGGTGGCCTTGTCGCCATCCATCACAGCGGGAACAGCGACGTGGGCTCGTTGACCACAACTTCGGTTCAACGCATTTCCTATCACACGCCTTCCGCTTCCCTTTCTGAGGTCTTGGAGCGAGGCTTGCAAGGTTCGGCGAGGGCGTTGCCTGGTTTCCGCAGCTTCGCGGATACTTCGAACGACATTTACGACCCCGTCACCACCCAACTCATGGTCAAGGCACGCTGGAAACCGAGTGTTTTGCAAAACGTCTACTTCGAGAAACTCAAGTCCACGTGCGATTCCGTGCTTGCAAAACAGGCCTCTTCGCCTGCCGACGATTCGCAGTCCTGGCAGTCAGATATGGCCCCTTGCGCGGTGGCGTTCAACTGGCTCCGCTGCAACGACGGCGCAAAATCGGCGTCTTATTGCTTCAGTTCCGACATCGCTTCTGTTTGGGCAAATGTTTCTGAAAAGCTAGCGAAGGAAACAGAACGTTACCCGGGATCTTCGGGCACCATGAATCGTTTCTGGGAAGCCGAAGGACTCTATTCAGGAGAAGAAGGATGCCGACGCGCTCATGACGGACTTGTTCGCGAGCTCGAAGCGAAGAAAGTGCCATTGACTCTCAATTTCGCTTTGAACGCCCTGTCGTGTCCCACAAAAGACATCGCCACGCGCAAATACCGCGGCACGACACTGCGCGCATTTGTGCTCGATACCCCCCAAAAACCAAACTGGCTTTTGACGTCACACGACTACGTCATTGCCCTTGCCACTGCGCGCTCTTCGGGGGTGATAAACCAAGACGAGCTTGTGAAGGCCTACTCGACGCTCGCCGCGAATGCGGAACTGAGCCTCAAAACTCGTCTCACCCTGGAGCGGTATGCCTACGGTTGGAATGTGAGTCTGCCTTAAGGCTCCCGGCGTCGGGGTGGGCTCGCGCTGGAAGGCTTTCTTCGCAGGGGCTTTGCCCTCGGAGACTTGACTCCGGAAGGTTTGGCATTCAGTTCGCGCTTCACCCAAACTCCGTCGCCCACCCGACGTCCTTTGTCGGGCTTCTTCACCACCGGGCGTTGGTCAAAAATGAAGTGGCGGTAGGTAAGACGCAGCGCGATTCCGCTGAAGGAATCTCGCTGCGTTTCGCTCGTGCCCGGGTTCGTCCAAAGATAACTTCCCGTGTAAGGTGCGAACTCAACACCAATGTGTCCGTTGGGAACGACGCGGTAAAAGGCCCGAATTCCCATGCCGAAACGGTAGAGGCGCGACAACGAAGAGTCACCACGAATGGGAACGAAGCCCTCTATTTTCGCGTTGTAATGGAATGCGGAATAAGGGGCGTAGTCGAGATTCAAAACGCCTTCGAACGACAACGCCCGGTTGACCTCAACACCAAGGCCCGGACCGATGCCAAGGAACACGGCGTCGAGTTCCGAATGGACTTGAATTTGCGACGCACTGCGGTCGGCTCTGCCATGAAAACTCCGTAAGCCTCCCGTCGCGAGAAAGAAGAGTTTTTGGCCTCTCCAAAAGTGAGTGCGGCCGAGCACACCGAGCGAGTACCCAGAAGGGTCGCCTGGCTTCACTGAATTTCCATTTCCACTCGCAATCGACCACGACTCGTAGCCCACAAAGCCATCGATGGCCAAAGGAAGCGCCCACGACAACGAAGGACAGGCGACAAGCGACCCACTGGCTCCAAGAAGTGCCAGTTGCCAAAAAGCCCACCTGTCGCACGTTTTTTTAGGCCGCATGAGTGGCGCTTCGGAAGGAGGCCCACAGCAACGACGGCAACGTTTTCCGAGAGGCCACGAGCTTGAGAGAACGCCTGCCCGGTGTCATGCTCCGGCCCTCTGCACGCATGAAAAAGGGCACTCATGACCTTCGTGGCTCCCAATCTCGAGTTTCTTATGGTCTGTGTGGCAAGTTTTGCCGCAGGCCTTGTTGACGCCATGGTGGGTGGCGGTGGCCTCATTCAGCTCCCCGCTCTTCTCATCGCTTTTCCGGGTCTGCCTTTTGCCCAGATTTCCTCGGTGAACAAGGCGGCGTCCTTCGCAGGGACCCTGTCCGCGGCGTTTCGTTACGCCCGTCGCGTTCCTCCCTCTCCCCAACGGGTTGTTCCCGGTGCCCTGGTGGCTTTTTGCACAGCGCTCCTGGGAGCCGTGGTTTCCACCTTGGTCGATTCAGGCTTCATGCGCCCCTTGGCCATCGTTCTTCTTGCCGTCGTGGCCATACACACATTTGTTCGCAAGGGGTGGGGAACGGAATCACGAAAAGGGTTCCTTGCACGCTTCCCGCGTGTGGCTTCTTCCTCGGCCCTTTCCGCTGTGGCCATAGGCATCCCTTGCGGGCTCATTGGCTTCTACGACGGTTTATTTGGCCCGGGCACAGGAACATTTTTCGCCTTCAGCCTCGTTTTTCTTTTCGGGCTCGACTTCCTGACAGCCACGTCGGAAGCCAAGGTTTTAAACCTCGCCACCAACAGTGCTGCCATCCTCGCCCTGGCTTGGAGAGGACATTTCTATGTTGAAATGTTTTTGCCTCTTGCGGCCTGCAATGTGGCAGGAAGCCTGGTGGGAAGCCAGTGGGCCTTGGTGAAGGGAGCGGCCTTCGTGCGGCGCGTGTTTCTTTTCATTGTTGTCATTTTGCTCGGAAAGCTCCTGTGGGACTCTACCCAACTCACCTTGAGTCGAGCACGCTCGACACCTGCTCTCCATGGTGCACACGGTCGATACCGAGCAGCGCCGTGTGTTCGTCAATGGTCACGGGTGTGAACAGGCGCACGAACTTCACTATAAACCAGGTGGCACCCATGCTGTAGGCAGCCACAATGGCCGTGGCGCCAAGATGCGGAAGCAAGAGCGCTGTGTTTCCTGAGGCAAGGCCATCGACCGCCGCAGAATTGATTGCGCTGCTGGCAAAAAGGGCCGTAAATAAGGTGCCCAAGGTTCCCGCGACCCCATGGCATCCAAAAACGTCGAGTGTGTCGGCAAGGCGCGTCTTCTTTTTCAAGAATGCGATGACGATGTTGCACACGAAACCCGTGATGACGCCAATGAAGAGGGCCACGCCCACACTCACGAAACCCGCAGCCGGCGTTATGGCCACAAGGCCCGCCACAAGACCCACACAGGCTCCCATGATGGTGGGCCGTCCGAGCAAGAAGGAGTCGGCAAGGGTCCACGACACAAGAGCGCCGGCGCCTGCTGCAAAAGTGGTGGCCGCCGCTTGGGCGGCAAGGCCATTGGCGCCCAGGGCGGATCCGGCATTGAATCCAAACCACCCAAAGAAGAGAAGCGCCGTCCCCAGCGCCACGAGCCCGAGGTCGTAAGGGCGGCCAAGGGCCTGGGTTCCCGTCGAGTGGCGTTCCATCAGTGCAAACACGAGGGCCGAGAAGCCTGCGGTCATGTGAACAACCATGCCTCCGGCAAAGTCGAGGGCGCCCCAAGCGCGAATGAAACCGCCAGGCGCCCACACCCAGTGTGCGACGGGAGCGTACACCACGAGGCTCCAGAGGCCCATGATGGCGATCCATGGGAAAAAACGCATGCGTTCCGCAAAGGCGCCTGTGATAAGTGCGGGAGTAATGACAGCGAACATTCCCTGAAAGAGAGCGAACAGCACTTCTGGAATGGTGGCAGCCAGCGCCGGCTCGGGCACTTGTCCAACGCCTTGAAAGAAGGCCTTGTCGAAATTCCCAATGACGCCGCCCAGGTCGCCCGAGAAGGCGAGGGAATAACCCACCACCACCCACAGCACGCCCACAACGCCCACAGCAATGACGTTTTGGAAGATCGTCGAAACTGCGTTCTTGGCCCGGACCATCCCCGCGTAAAAAAACGCGACACCTGGAGTCATGAGAAGAACAAGGGCCGTTGAGATGAGCATCCAACTCGTATCACCAGTGTCGATGGTCGCAGGTGTCAACATGACATCTCCAGAAATTGGTTTTAGGACCGTGACGTTCGCGTTATTTTGTGCGACGAAAATCACACAGGACAGAAACAAGTCAATACAGAATGAAACATTTGATTTGTTACGCAAACACAAGCAAAAATTTCAGGAAACCGCATTCAAGAATAATTTATTTCACTCGAAGTTCATTGACACAGATTTTCGTGGTCGCTAGGCTCCCGCCAATTTACGTCCCCCCTTCCCTTTCAAAAGGAGCCCACCGAATATGGGTTATGCGGGCTACGCTCCACATGAAGCCATTCTTCTGCTCGAAGACGGCAACGTATTTCGAGGTCAAGGTTGGGGCGAACCCAGCACCGCCTGCGGCGAACTCGTGTTCAATACGGCGCACACCGGCTATGAAGAAGTGCTCACCGACCCTTCTTACGCCGGTCAAATTGTTGTTTTCACCACGAGCCACATTGGCAACACCGGCATCACACAGGTCGATGCCGAGTCTTCGAGGATGTTCGCCGAAGGTTTCGTGTGCAAAGAATTCACAGCTCGCCCCGACAACCACCGCGCCGCCGTGCCTCTGGCCCGTTACCTTGAAAAGGAAGGCAAGTGCGCTGTATCGGGCCTCGACACGCGTGCCCTGACCTTGCATTTGCGGGAAAAAGGGTGCCTCCGCGCCATTCTTTCCGTGAGCCCGTCGGCGTCGTCGAGCGCAACGCGAGCCTTCGGAGCTTCGCCCATTTCCTCACGTGGATCGCACATTCTGGAACTCAAGGAACGATTGGAGCGCTTCCGCCAGAAACCCTTGCCCGCGGTGCTTCACGCGTCGCAGGAACGATACACGGGGCCGTTTCTTTCTATGGACGGCGAATGCTTGCGCCGCATGGCGGCACACGCAGCCGTCGCAAAAGGGTGGAGCCACGGCGCGCGGCGTGTGGCCGTCATCGATTTTGGCATCAAGAAAGGCATCGCACAGCGGCTCGTGGCGGAAGGGCTCGAGCCCCATTTCTTTTCTCCGTTTGCACGAGAAAGTGATATCGAGGCCATCCGTCCGGATGGTCTTTTTCTTTCCAACGGCCCCGGAGACCCGCGCGATGTCATTGCACAAACACCACTCGCCGGAGTGCTTGAAGCGCTCACACCGCGCTTGCCGACCTTTGGAATCTGCATGGGACATCAAGTTCTGGCGCTCCGCTACGGGGCTCGCATTCGCAAATTGAAGTTTGGGCACCACGCCGTCAATCATCCGGTGCGCGAAGTGACGGCGGGACACCTGGGCTACATCACCTCACAGAATCACAACTATGTTGCTGAAGTGGGAGACATCCCCCAATTGGAAGTGACGCACGTCCACTTGAACGACGGGACGGTGGCTGGGCTTCGCCACACGGCCCATCCTGTGTTCTCGGTACAATTCCATCCGGAGTGCAACCCGGGTCCACACGACGCGTGGGGTTTGTTCCCTCGTTTCGCCGCACTTGTGAACGAAAGGGCACGCTCTTGAAGCTCAACACTCCAGTCCCTCTGAGCGCCTTACGCAAGGTTCTTGTCATCGGCTCGGGCCCCATACAAATTGGCCAGGCCTGCGAGTTCGACTACTCGGGCACGCAAGCCTGCCTCGCCCTGCGTGACGAAGGGTACGAAGTCGTGCTCTTGAACAACAACCCCGCCTCGATTCTCACCGATGCAGAAACCGCACACACTGTTTACATGGAGCCCCTCACAAAGGAAACACTTGCGCGCGTCGCTCGCGAAGAAGGTGTGTGGGGCGTTGCGCCGACGTTCGGTGGCCAGGTCGCCTTGAATCTTTACATGGCGCTTGCCCGTGAGGGTTTTTGGGATGCCCTGGGCATTCGAACACTTGGGCTCACTCCCGACACGGTCGACATCACTGAAGACCGCCAACGCTTCCAAGGCGTCTTGAAGCAGCTCGGACTCGAAACCGTGCGCGGCGGTTTTGTGAAAACGGTAGAAGAAGGACTGGCCCTCGCGCGGGCCCTCTCGTACCCCGTCATTGTGCGCGCTTCCTTCACGCTCGGAGGAGCCGGTGGAGGCGTGGCGCGCGGAGAAACGGAACTCGTCGCCATTCTGGAAGAAGGCTTTCGCGTTTCGCCCATTGCGGAACTGTGCTTAGAAGAAAGCATTCAGGGCTGGAAGGAATTCGAGCTCGAAGTGATGCGCGACTCCCAGGGCTGTTTCCTTGTCGTCTGTGGGGTTGAGAACGTGAACCCCATGGGTGTGCACACGGGCGACTCCATCACGGTTTCTCCGTGTATGACACTCACCGATGTGGAGTATCAACGCCTGCGTGACGATGCACGCGCCATTTTCGACGCTGTCGGCTTGAAAATTGGAGGCGCGAACATTCAATTCGCCATTCACCCCGAAACCGGTCGGGTGGTGGTGGTGGAAATGAATCCTCGCGTTTCGCGCAGCAGCGCCCTGGTTTCCAAAGCCACGGGGTACCCTATCGCCCGCATTGCCGCTCGCCTTGCCGTAGGCCGAAGCCTCATGGACCTTCGCAATGAAATAACGCGCGTGACCTCGGCCTATTTCGAACCTGCCATCGACTACGTGGCCGTAAAGATCCCGCTCTGGGACACGCATAAATTTGAAGGCGCATCGTCAGAACTCGGCATCCAGATGAAAAGCGTGGGCGAAGCGCTTTCTTTTGGACGC
Organism: Silvanigrellales bacterium; assembly: GCA_020247005.1. Classification (GTDB taxonomy): domain Bacteria; phylum Bdellovibrionota_B; class Oligoflexia; order Silvanigrellales; family Silvanigrellaceae; genus JADCJN01. The sequence continues at coordinate 46,682 of JADCJN010000014.1, read as the reverse complement.
TCCTTTCGAGACGCGTTTGAAAAAGCTTGGCAATCGCTTGAACGAGGCTTCGACGGCTGGCCCGATTACGCCACATTTCTGGCGAAGCACGGACGCCCGGGTGCGGAAGTCTCGTTGGAAATCCTCGAACACGCACTTGCGAACCCCACCCCCACCCTTTTTCCTGCTATAAAAACAGCCCTGCGTCAGGGCTTTTCCTTGGAACGGATCCACGCGCTCACACGCATTCCTTTTTTCTTCCTTCAGCAGCTTGAAGAGCTTCATGCGCTTGAAGTCAGCGTTCAAAATTGGAACGACCACGACGAGCCGGGCGCGCTCTTTGCGCGCGCTCGCCAGGACGGATTTTCTTTGAGGCGTCTTTCAACTCTCTCGGGACTTCCCTTGGAGGCCCTGCAGACGCGGCTTGAAACACAAAGCTTCGGAACCAAGCCCACCTTCCGCATGGTAGACACCTGCGCTGGTGAGTTCGAAGCGCGCACGCCGTTCTTTTACAAAACCTTCGAAACTCGCGACGAAAATCCCGTTTCTAAGACGAACAAAAAACGCATTGTCATTCCAGGAAGTGGGCCAAACCGCATTGGCCAAGGTGTCGAGTTCGACACCTCATGCGTTCACGCCGTGCGAGCTGCCCGGGCGGAAGGGTACGAGGCCGTGATGGTGAACAGCAATCCAGAAACCGTGAGCACGGATTTCCTCACACCCGACAAGCTTTACATGGAGCCCTTGACGGAAGAAGGCCTGCTCGATGTTCTTGCGGCGGAAGACCCTCACGGCGTGTTTCTTCAGTTCGGGGGCCAAAGCCCATTAAAACTTGCTGAGGCCGTGAAGGCTGCGGGTCACCGCATACTGGGCACACCTCTCGAAAGCATTCGTCTTGCGGAGGACCGCCTGCAATTCGGCGTCTTGATGGATGAACTCGGCGTACCGGTACCTGCATGGAACACATGCACGTCAGTGGCGGAAGGTTTTGAGAAGGGCATCGCACTGGGCTTTCCGCTGCTCGTGAGGCCCTCCTTCGTGTTGGGCGGGCAGGCCATGGAAATTGTGCGAAACGCAGACGCACTCCGCGGTGCGCTGGCCAGGGCACTCGCCGCGTTTCCCGAAGGGAACGTGCTGCTTGACTGTTACCTTGAAAATGCGCGTGAATACGACGTGGACTGCCTCTGCGACGGCAAGGAAACTTTCGTTCCTGCCCTCATGGAACATTTGGAGGAGGCGGGCATCCATTCTGGCGACAGCACGAGTCTCATTCCCCCCAGGCACCTGGATTCTTCAGCGCAACAGAGGATGCTTGAGATCACAAACCAGGTGGCTCTGCGCCTGGGCGTTGTGGGCCTCATGAACGTTCAGTTTGCGGTGCAGACGCGCACTCGTGCAGACGGTTCCCGCGCCGACCTGGTGACCGTCATCGAGGTGAATCCAAGAAGTTCGCGCTCCGTTCCTTTCGTGTCGAAAGCCATGGGACTCCCCTTGGCGAGCCTGGCAGCCCGGCTCGCCATGGGCACGACGCTCGCCACACTGCGCGCGCAAGGGGCGCTGAAGCTGAGCCCCGCTGCCAATTTCTGCGTGAAAACACCCGTGTTTCCATTTCACAAGTTTCCGGGAGTCTTGCCCGTTCTCGGCCCACAAATGCAGAGCATTGGCGAGACCATGAGCCTGGGTTCGACCTTCGAAGAAGCGATGGCGAAGGCTTATGCAGGCCAAGGACAAAGTGCTTCGAAAGTGCGAACCCTCTTTTTCGTCGCAAGCCCCGAGGCGTGTGCGCAAATGGCTGACACCCTGCGCGATCTTTTCTCTCTTGGCCACAGCCATGGCCTCACGTTTCAAGTGGATGCTGCCACACACAGCGCTCTGTCTCACCTCTCTCTTTTGCCCAAACCACAAGAGTGTTCGGTTCAGGTATGGGAGGATGCCGAGCTCATTCTTGCTCTCGAAGACAACGTCGGCGCTTTCGTGCTCGCACCCACCCTTGTAGGAACACCCTCTCTCGCCTCGCGGACGCTGGCCCACCGCCTTTTGCGCACGGCATTGCGCAAGCGCATCCCCTTCACAAATTCGAGCCTCGCTGCAAGCGGTCTTTTTGCAGCGCTGCGTGATGGACAAACCGAAGCGAATTGGACGATGCACCCTCTCTCACGGGGCGGTGTTCCCACAGCCAAAGGAGCCTGGGCATGACGGACATGAACCTTCCCCAAGACAGCGGTCTGAACGCACTCTTGGCTTCGGCCCACACACTGAAAGGCCGAAGCCTGTTGACACTCCTCGAGCTGACGCAAGAAGAGATGTTCCTTCTGGTCAGCCTTGCCCGCGCCTTGAAACTCGAAAAGCGCGCTTGGAAAAGGGGGGCAGCTTTGAGGCCGCGGCGTCTCGACGGAAAAAGTCTGGCGCTTATTTTTGAGAAGGCGAGCACACGCACACGCTGCTCGTTTCTTGTTGCAGCTCAAGACGAAGGTGCGTTTGCGGAAACCTTTGGCAAGGGCGACATCCATCTGGGCGCGAAGGAAGACATCGCCGACACCGCCCGCGTTCTGTCGCGATTCTTCGATGGCATCGAGTTCCGAGGGTTCGAACACGCCACCGTGGAAGCCCTCGCGAGGCACGCCACCGTCCCCGTGTGGAATGGCCTGACCGACGAGCATCACCCCACCCAAGCGCTTGCTGACATCCTCACTCTGCAGGAAGAATTCGGCGATCTGGCGGGACGCAGGGTTGTTTACTTAGGTGACGCAGGAAACAACACGTGCGCCTCTCTCATGCTCGCCTGCGCAATGGCAGGAATTGACTTCGTAATGGCCGCGCCAGAAGACTACGCTCCCCGTGCCGACCTCCTAGGCAAAGCCATGGACTTCGCGAGCCGCTCGGGCGGACGTGTCAGCTTGGCCACAGACCCTTTCCAGGCCGTGAGAGGGGCTTGCGCACTTTACACCGACGTGTGGGTTTCCATGGGAGAGGAACAAAAACCACATGCCCGGGCCAAGGTGGAGGACCTGCGCCCGTACCAAGTGACGTCGCACCTGATGACTGCCACGGGACGGCAGGACACTATTTTCCTGCATTGCCTTCCTGCTCACAAAGGCTTTGACGTCACCGAAGACGTGTTCGAGTCCGCGGCATCAAGGGTGTTTGAGCAGGCAGAAAACAGGCTTCACACCATAAAAGCGCTGATGCTTGCGACCTTGCGGTAACAGCGTTTCTCGTTCTCGCACTTATTTGCGAAGGGGCACAAGGCTGCTTGGCAAGGCGTCCACGCCCTCTGCAGGTGTGCCCGAGCGATCGTCGTCGCCTCCGCCACGCACTGTTTTTTCATCGGGTTTGGCAGGCAATTTGTCGGTAAAAATGGGCACGACAACTTCCCGCGTTTGACCCTGCGCCACTGTGAATTCAACGCGTGTCTTGGTTCGTTCCTGCTGGGGGTCGCCAACGAAGTAGGTCAGGAAATAAACTCCTGCGGGAACGTAAACCTCATCGGGCTTATTGAACAGAAGATCGAGCGAACGGCCAAAATTTTCGGCACCCCGCGATTCCAAACGCACGAGGTCGGTGCGGGTGCGGCTCGACGCTTGGCGCACATCCCATTTAAAACGGAGTCTGGCGAGTTTTTCTTGCGCCACCGAGCCCGGGGATGTGGCGAGCAGGCGCAGCAACCCCCGCATGCCCTCCACGCCGTATTCGTATTTGCCTTCCAGAACGAGGAACGGCATTCCTGGCGTCACATTCATGAGTGAGTATGGACGCTGCTCTTTGTGAAGAGTGATTTTCGGCACCGTGCGGCACGGTTTGGCTTCCGGATTCGCAGGACAAGCGGGGCCATCAATTTGCGCACCTTGGGTTTTCACAACCGTCTTCTCGCCCGTTTTGACCAGAAAAACGTCTTGCAGTTCGGAACCTTCGACGCTCACAGCGTAATCGCCCGGAAAAAGGACGTAGTCTTTATTGAGGTTCAGCAGCACGCCGCCATTAATGTACGCAAAGACCGGTTGCCCACCCAGCCGAGCCCGCAAATCGGCAGGAAATTTTTCGGGGCTTTCAATGCGCAAAACTCCAAGAGGGACGCGGGTACGCATGCCCTTTTCCACTGCTGCACGCCGACGCGTGCCGTTTATTTCCAGCGCGTAAACTCCGGGCGTCACCCAAATCGTGCCTCCGACGGGCACCGAGATGATAGAGGCATCGGAACGCACTGCTTGGTCTTCCTGCAAAACGAAATATCGATTGTCGCCCGCATCCCCGTCGAGAAAGACGGTGAGGGGAAAGAGGTCGATCACCTTTTCCGACGCTTCCAAACCAAATTCAGCTTGGAGCGGAGTTCCTGCGAGGTTCAGCCGGTGTTTCCCTGGCAGGAGCGGAATTTCAAGTTTGTCGTCCCAAGAATGAGAAATGCCCTCGATGGGGTCTTCACACGTCGTGTGAACGACGTGCCGCTCTCCTTCCACTTTGAAAGCATCTTCGGTGAGTGCTTCCCGGTGAGGAACAAGGCGCAGCGTCGACAGGGCCAACGTCGAGCCTTCGGAACGTTGGGTGAACGCAAACCCCGAGCAGTCATTTGCGGCGAAGTAGTTGCCCGGAGCAAGGTAGATTTCCTCGCCCGTTCGGGCCTGTGCCACGGGCACATACCGTCGAACATCTCCCTCTTTCACGGCTGCTGGAACACTGAACACCGAGACGACGTTGCCCGGTGCGCCCACAACCTTCAGCGTCGACAGCTTTTTGCCTTCGACGCTCTGAATGCAAGAAAACCCCGACAACGACAAAAGAACGCTTGCCAACCTGCGGGAAGGCAAGCAGCGCTGTTTAAAGGCGCGCAAGAGCAAAGAGAGAGAGCGAAAATGCGGCATGAGGCAACCATCCTGTTATGGACGGCAGTGTAACAAGTTCTCCATCGAGAAATAAAGGCCCTCCGCGCCCGAGACACGTCGTAAGACGCCTTCCACCGCGACCGCTGCCCCCTGCCGACAGCCCGCGCGGGCAGAAAGGCGCTCGGAACTCACAAGAAGCTTTCCTGTGTCGTCTTCCATTTCAAACCAGGCCTGCGCAGGGCCTTCTCTTATGACTCGACCTTTCACCGCAACAAGGACACCCAAATACGGATCCGGGTCGAGCGCGAACACTTTCGCATTCACAAAGACCCGTTCTCCCTTTCGGCACGACACCACGCCACCCACGAGCGCGACAAGCACCCCCAAAGCAAGCCCACGTCGCAACAGAAGAGGCCATTCTCGGACAGGGGCCAGGCCCCGGGGCCATAGGCGCCCAAAAATCGGCATCAGGAGGCCTCCTCGTCCGCGCTGGATGGCAGCAGTGTGAGGAGTCGCTCGAATCCAAGAACCCCACGCACCTTTTCCCCGACTTTCGCAACCCCCTCGAGGACCGCGAATTCGCGCGCGAAATAACTCGCGGGCACGGCTTCAATCAAAGATGACTCCAGCGAAACAAAGTCGGTGATTTCGTCGACAATGATGCCGAAGCCGGCGTCCTCATGCTGAAGAATGATGACCCTCGTGTGGGAGGTCGGTTGTCCGCGCTCTAAACGCCAGAGCCGTCGGAGGTTCAAAACAGGCATGATTTCGCCCCGCAACGCAAGAATGCCTTCAACAGCAGCAGGCGCGCGTGGCACATACGTGACCGTTGGCAACATGATGATTTCTCTCACGTGCACGACGGCCAAAAGAAATTCCTCGTGCGCAAGACGCAAGCCGATGTGTTGGATGCCCGCATCGGCAATCGCACCCGTTTCCATCAAGTCGCGCGCGCCGTTGGCGAGGGTCGATTCCATGGCCGACCAAGCACTTTCGGGTGTCTGGAGAGAAAGCGTCACATTACGAAACACGGCCCAGTCCTCCTGCAGTGGGTGAACTCACACCCGTAGACGACTTCGAAGCTGCGGCCGCAGTCACATTCGCAGTGGCCAAAGACGCATGCGCGAAGCCGGGAGATGGCAATGGCTTGCGGAAAGTGGCGTCTTCGATCATCTCACCCGCGTCGAGCACCAGAGCAACCCGCCCATTTCCGAGCACGCAGCCCCCCGCCACACCTCTCTGGCGCCCCATGAGGCGGCCAAGCGATTTGATGACAATTTCCTGTTGACCCAGAAGTTCGTCGACCACTACACCCACTCGTTTTTCGCCAACCCCAACAACCACAAAAATCATGCGGCTGCGGTTGCCTCGCCCGCGCGTTTGGTTGGCCCGCAAAGTGGCGCGCGACGTCACGCCTTCCACATTTTCGCCAGATCGGTACCAAAAGCGATCATCCATGTCTTGCATCTCAAAGGCATCGGTTAAAGGCATCAGAGGAATCACCTGCTCGCGGAGCTTCACGAAGGCGCTCGCACCAACATGCTGTACTTCCGCCGGGTCCAAGCGAATGGTTTCGATGACGTTCACAAGGGGAATAGCATAGCTTTCACCCTTCACCCCAATCATGAGACTCGGAATGATGGCGAGTGTGAGGGGCAATTTAATAGTCGTACACGTTCCCTTACCAAGCTGGGAATCGAGCTCGATGACACCTTTCAGCTTCACGATATTCTTCTTGACGACGTCCATACCGACGCCACGCCCTGAAATGTTCGTAACCTGGTCGGCCGTGGAAAATCCAGCTTCGAAAATGAGATTGAAAATTTCTTTGTCTGAAAGCTGATCTGTTTCTTTAATAAGGCCTACTGCAATGGCCTTATTCCTAATGCGTTCCGTTTGCAGTCCCTTGCCATCGTCGCGAACCGTAATGACTATCATGTTACCGTCTTGGGCGGCTTTGAGGCGAATGGTTCCTTTTCGAGGTTTGCCAGCTGCCTCACGCGCATCTGGAGCTTCGACGCCGTGGTCGACACTGTTGCGAATGAGGTGCACCAACGGATCGCCAATTTCTTCTACAAGAGTTTTGTCGAGTTCGGTTTCTCCCCCTTCAATCACCAGGTCGATTTCCTTGTCCACCTGCTTCGAGAGGTCGCGAACCACACGCGTGAACTTATAGAAGGCGTTGCCCACCGGCACCATGCGCACCTTCATGATGATGCTCTGCACTTCGTTCATGTGTCGCGAAAAGAGCAGAACGCTCTCGCTCATGAGGTTGCAAAGCTCGGAACCGGGGTCGTGCGCGCGCAGCTCTTCTTCTATTCTGGCGAAGCGCGAGCGGTCGATGACGAGTTCGCCCACGAGGTTCACCAGACTGTCGAGACGTTTCAGGTCGACACGAATGGTGCCGACCCCCTCCGCCTTGGCCGCCGGAGGGGTCGCCTTGTCGTCTTTCGATTTTGGTGCGGCGGACACAGATGTCGCCGAAAGTGACGCAGGAGGAGCGGCTGCAGGGGACGCCGTTGGAACAGGTGCCGCGGCGGTCGGCACTTGAGAAGCAGACATTTTAACGGGTGGCGTCGCCAAAGTGGGCAATGGAGCAGGCGCTGCCTGACTGGCAGCCATGACCGTGCCCTGGGCCACCACTCCCGGCGCTTCGAAAGCAACGCCCGCTTCGGCAGCCTTCAACTTCGCCAAAGGCTCGTTGATGGGGAGCTCTGCGGTCTTTCCTTCCTTGAGTGACTCAAACATCGCCTTCACACTATCGAGTCCTTGGAAAAGAGCATCGATGAGTGGAGTGGAAACGACGACATCACCTTTGCGGATGCGGTCGAACAAATTTTCCATAACGTGGCAAAGGCGTTCTATGGCTCGCAGCCCGAACATTCCAGATGTGCCCTTAATGGTGTGGGCAGATCGGAAAATGAGATCGATGGCATTTTTGTCGCCCGCATCAGCTTCAAGCGCGAGCATAGACTGCGCAAGACTTTCAAGAAGCTCGTCAACGTTGGAAAGGAAGTCTTGGAGCATTTCCGGATCGAGGTCGGGAATGGCGTCTTTGTTTCCCGATCCGCCGAGGTTCGGGCCATCGAAGTCTTCGAAGGCCATGGCAACGTGCGCCTTGGGCTGCGGTGCGAGAGGCGCCACGGGAACGGCTTCTGCGGACGAGGAAATCTCGACCAAGGGCACTTCGGGGGCGGGCACTGCGGGCGCGCCCTCCGTTTCCAAGGAAACACCGAAATAGAACGCACACCAGGGCTCTGGCAAAGCTCCGCAGGGTTCGGCGTCTTTGGGAAGCTCGATGACAGGCTGGCCCGCAATCGACTCCAGGAGGGCGGCGTCGAGCTCGGCCGCGAAAACGACAAGGCTGCCCGCCTCGCACACTCGGAGGCAGAGAATGTCTGCCACACGGCGCAGGTTTTCCACCGACTCCGACTCCCAAAGAGCCGTGGTGTTGGAATGGGTGCCCGGAGAAAACACGCTTGCGAAAAGAGTTTCGTCGCGAAGTCGAAATTTTTCGACCGCTTCGCGCTCTTCCGCTGTCGCTTCGAAGGCATCAGCTTCTTCAGCCTGTGCGGCTGCCGACGCTTCGCGGCGACTTGCGGCCTCCGCTTCCATACGCTCTGAGGCCTCTTGGACTTCGGCTGAAAAGGACTCAACATCCGACGACACGGTTGCCCGTGGCCCATCGGCGGCCACGGGAGAAGCCATTTGAGAGGTCAGGTTGGGGCTGGAGTCAGACGGCCTCTCTGGCTGAAGGTCTGCCTGAAGTTCTGACTCAAGTTCTGTCTGTGTTCCTGAGAGGTCTGCGGTCTGAACTTCATTCTGACCTGCGCTTTGACTCTCAGAAAGGAGTTGGCCCGCATCAGGCAAGGGCTCTTCGTCGGGCAGGCGTTCCCCTTTGGCCCGCGCGAAATAACAAGCGCCCACACGCTCCACCACCACCATAAGAGACGATTCCGCGCTGGTTGGCAAAGCGTGGAAAATTTTTTCGAGCGCGTCTTGCAGGTCGTTCAAAAGATCAAGATCGTCGCGTCCGAAGGACTGCAACCCGTCTCGCACGGCAGCAACGAAGTCTTCCACCTGGTGAAGCGCGCTCACAAGACGCGTGAGCCCGCCCATTTGTGAAAGTCCCTTGAGCGTATGCAGAAGACGAAAGAGTTCGCCCACGCTTTCCGAGGCCACGTCGGCCTGGTGCTGCAAGGTCACATGGAGCCCGGCACAGAGACTCGCGAGGTTTTCGACGAGGTCGATGGCTTCACCCCGAAGCTCCGCGAGCATCTCGTCCGACATCTCTCCGAGCATTCGACGCTCCCTTCTCTTCCATTCTACGAGGGAAGCCTTCAATCGAACGTTTGCAAGACTTCCGTCCACCATCGTAGGGTTGGGGTCCACGCATCCGTTATGATAAAGCCAGCCACCATCGATTGAATTTTGGCACCCCGTCGTCTTCTTGCGGGAAACGCCTGGAGAACAGCCCCATGCCCATGCCCCACCGTATTGTTCTCGCAAGTGCGTCGCCGCGCCGACGGGAACTTCTTGCCCAGGCAGGCCATGCCTGCGAAGTCATCGCGTCGACGGTTGCCGAAATTCCCGCACCAGGAGAAGCACCCGAGTCCTACTGCGCTCGCAACGCACGTGAAAAAGCCCACGACGTTTTTCGCAAAAGGGCGTCCGAATGCACGGGGGCCGTGGTGGTTGCAGCCGACACCATTGTCGTGTCACCCGAAGGGCGCATCCTCGAGAAACCAGCCGATGCGAAGCACGCTCGCGCCATGCTTGGCTCGCTTTCGGGTCGCACGCACCGCGTGCTCACGGGCATTTGCTTGTTGTCGGGTGACGACGGGCACGAATACGCAACTGAGGTCGTTTCCACTCAGGTGTTGTTTCGCGCACTGTCGGAAGCCGACATTGAAGCTTATATCGCCACAGGCGAGCCTTTCGACAAGGCGGGCTCCTATGGCATCCAGGGCCGTGCGGCAGGCTTCGTCCGTTCTCTTCAGGGAAGTTATACGAACGTGGTCGGCCTCCCCTTGTGTGAAGTCGTGGTTCACCTTGAACGCCTTCTTGCCCCCCGAAAAGGGACCCAATAATGATGTCGGCCAAGCTCCCCTCGCCTGCATGCGCTTCCTCGGCAAAGGAACGTCTTCTGAGCGTCCTTGCCGACATTGCCCATGCCGCCGCCCTCCATGGACGCGCACCCTCTGATGTCACCTTGCTTGCCGTATCGAAGGGTCATCCGCTCGAGGCCCTTTCAAAAATGTACTCTCTGGGTCTGCGTGATTTTGGCGAAAACTACGCGCAGGAATGCATCGCCAAAAGCGAAGGGGCACCTTGGAGCACCGACGTCCGCTGGCACTTTATAGGCCATCTTCAAACCAACAAGGTGAAGGCCCTGCTGCCTTCTCTTTCTGTGTTGCACTCGCTCGACAGGGAGTCGTTGCTCGACGCTCTTGAAAAAAACGCCCCCCTCGCAAAACAGCGCGTGAAAATTTTCGTGCAGCTGGAAGTCGACCCTGCCGACGAAAACAAACACGGTGCGAACGACACTGTGGCAGCTTCGCTTTGTAAACGTCTTGGCAGGCGAAGTGGACACGCGGACTTCCCATTCGAATGGGTGGGGTTCATGGGAATGGGCCCCGCCGACGCCTCTCCGGTAAGGCTTTCTGAGCTCTATGCCACGTTTGTGAAGAAAGCTCACAGGCTTTGGAACGCGCACCATCCCAACGCCACAAACTCAGCGCCCCAGTTGTCCCTGGGCATGAGCAGTGACCTCGCAGAAGCCATTGCCGCAGGCTCCACTCTGGTGCGCATTGGCACCGCGCTTTTTGGACCACGCAAGACCCGCTGAAAAACAGGAACACAACTGCCATCCCACGGGAAGGCTTGCAATGATTCCTCAATAGACCCACGCACTCGCCTTCAAGTGGAAACCCGCGCCCGTGGAGAAGAAGACAATTTTGTCGCCTCGGCGGATCCGGGGTTCGATGACAGTAAAGTGATGAAGATTTGCAGGTACGGTGGTGGCCGAGAGGTTCCCGTAAACCGGAAACGTGTGCAAAAGCGAAGCTTCAGAGAAGCCGGCGTCCTTCGACCACTTGTGCATGATCCCGCCGGTCGGCTGAGCGGGAAGGAACCAGTCGACTTCGGCTGGGCGAAGACGTGCTTTGTCGAGGAGCGCAGCCAGGAGAAGGGGCACGTCTTCATAAAGATACTCGCGAAATCCGGGTGTGGGCGCGGCCACCATGTATTCGCGCTTGTCGGTGGCGAACGCAGATCTCGCGTACAACGCTGAGATGTGCTCGTCGGACCTTGTCTCTACGTGGCCAAGAAAAGTGTTTTCTTTCGAAGACTCAAAGAGAACCGCGGCCGCGCCGTCGCCCATGGGGCCGATATCCTCACTTTCGGGCAACGCGCGGCTCGCCCAATGCGCGACGTTGACCACGAGAACGGAAGCCGTTTGGCCGCTTCGGATGAGTCCCGCGGCAAGGTTGCACATTGAGAGGAAACTCGCGCACGCGGTATCGACGAAATATGCGGACGCATTGACGGCGCCGAGCGCCTTCGCAATGGCGCACGAATCGCGTGGCAAGTCGAAATCGCTGAACCCAGTTTGCGCTAGGATCATCCCGACTGCGCGGGGATCGACTCCCGCCTTGGTCAGCGCCTCGCGGCCGGCCGCGGCACCCATGTCAACCGCGGACTCGCCCCTAGCCACGAAGCCACCACCCTCCCTGTCGAAAAGTTCGCCCCACTCTTTTTCGATGCTTTTGCCTGTCGCGGCGCGCAAGGCGCTCTTCGGGTGCCGGGGAAGATAAAGACCAGTCGAGACGATGCGTATACCTTGCAAATCCATTTTCGACGCTCCCCTCAAGATGAACCGATTTCACGCCTCTCTGCCGAACTTGGTTCGGCCTGCTCCGACATCATACTCAAAGAGTGCACGAATTAAAGGAGCGTGTGCTTCGCGTCAGGCCACACGTGGTGTTGCACTTTGCGAGTAAGCCGCTTCGCTGGAAGGAAGCGTCAAGACAAAACAGGTTCTCTCGCACGGCCTCAGAAGAACAAGAGACCCCCCATGGGCCTCGGCGAATCGCCTCGAAAGACTCAAACCAAGGCCTGTTCCCTTCCCCGCCTCTTTGGTCGTGAAAAAGGGTCGCATCACTTTATCTGCCAGGGCATCGGGAATTCCATGACCCGAGTCTGTCACGTATATTTTCACGTCGGTTGCCGTCGATTCCAGACGGACTTGTACCCAGCGTTCTTCGAGCGGAGCGATGGCATCGCACGCATTGTTCAATAAGTTTATGAGAATTTGCGCCACGGCAGTGTCGCTGGCCTTTGCCATGTGACGTCCGGGTGGCAGTTCGAGCCTGAGTTCCACCCCGAACGACTTCAACCGTTCCAGCGCCAACTCACTCACTGCCTGAATGGTTTCGCGGAGCGAGACGACGGAATCATTCTTCGAACCCTCTCGCCACGAGAGCTTCTTGAGCGCATCAAGGATGCGAGTGATGCGCTCGACATTTCTCACGGTGATGCCAATGTTTGACTGGAATTCTGTGCGAGTGGAAGCGGGCAAATGAGCTTCTTCTTCCACGAGCGAGGCGAGCATCTGTGCGTTGAATGCGATGGTCGCAAGAGGATTGCGAATCTCGTGTGAAATCCCCGCCGCGAGCTCTCCGAGCGAAGCTTGATATGAGATTTGGGCCATTTCCAAAGTGCGCTGTTCGAGTTCCGTCTGCACGCGCAGGCGCGCCTCAACTTCCGCTTCCAAAGCACGAGAACGCTTGAGGAGGTTGTCGTTCAGGCGAAAAAGTTCGTCTCTTAGACTGAAGGTGAGGATGCACACCGAAAGTGCCGAACCCATCCCGAACAAGTTTTTCGCGATTTGGGATGGCGGGATGATGCCCTGCAGCGCCAAGACGAACCCAATCACACCGAAAGCGAAGACGCTCTGCGAGGCCAGGAACAAGAAGGCCTTCTTCTCTTTGCTGAGTAGGGCGATGCCAGCGAAGAGGCCGAAGAACGAAGATACACCTCCGAACGCATTGGAAACTTTCTCTGTGAACGCATTCACTTCCAGTAACGAGAGCAGGATTGTGCCGGAAGTCCCGGCGACGAGGACGCAAAAAATGCCTTGAAGGACAGGAGTGGTGCGAAAACTGAGGCCGAGTGTCCGGCGACAAAGGACCAGGAAAAGCACCATCGTGGAGCCGCCGCACACGTAGGGCAACCGAGGTCCTAAATACGTGATGTTGCCGATGGGTGTCAGGTGAATGAGCCCTGAGAAAGTCCAAAACGTCAGAAACGAGAAGAGGCAGTAGGCGCCCAGGAGAAAATGCTCTCTCTCCTGCCGAGCAATTGCGGAGGTCAGTGCAAGGAGCGCGGCCATCAAGATGGAGCCGAGCACTCCGGTTTCGAGAGCATCACCAGATCGCCTCGAAAACTGCCAAATGGATGTCGGAATCACGAGGGGGTCAACCGAGAAAGGCGTAGGGCTCTTTATTCTCAAATAAAAGGTTTTTTCGACCGCATCCTGTGCGGGGTCGCCAGTAAACAGAGGCTTCGGAGTCTGCTCCGTCCACTGTGTCCGAGCGAGAGCGACGCCCCAGCGCGCGGTGCGATGGCCGCCTTCCTTCCTCGGGGCAAAGAATTGAATGTCGTGCAGGTGAGTGTTGTCGAACAGAATCAGGAAAGGTTGCGAACGGATTCCTTTCGGCACCTGGAAACGGACCCAGAGGCCGACGTCACTGTGCCCATACTTTAATCGCTGACGGCCACGAGCACTCACCCAGGCGGTGTCCGGAAGAGAGAGCGCTTGTTCAAGAGAAATCGGACCCGAGACTTCTTGCGCGACTTCCACGTCGACCCCAAAGCTGTGAAGCTTCGAAGTCGGAATGAGAGAGAGGAGAGCGAGGCTCACTGCCAAAAGTGTGGCAACGACACATCCGACCCAAAGGAAACGCAATCGCCCCTTGACCAGATTCATGGGAGCTCCCAACCCAAAGACCATACGAGCAACAGTTCTGCGGCTGCGTTGACATTCGACCGGAGTTCGGAAAAAGTGAGCTGAAATTCACATCTCGCGTTTGACTCGCAGAAGCCAAGATATTTTTGGACTTCAGCATTGTTATTTCAAAATCGCCTGCAATTCAGCGGAGTCTGTTGCATGAACGTTGCCCGTTCCCTTTGTGAATTTCTCGTTGCCAACGGGTGCGAGACTCTCTTTGGAGTGCCCGGCTACGCCAATACGCTGCTGTTACTGGAAACGGAGAACGTGACCGGACTCAAACCCATTCTGACCAAACACGAAGGTTCCGCATCCTGGATGGCCTATGGCTATGCCCAGGCTACGGGGCGATTCGGTGCTTGCACGGGAACGAGCGGCCCTGGAACGACAAATCTCCTCACGGGCGTCGTCGGGGCGTATATGAATTCCGTTCCCATCCTTGTTCTCACGGGGCAGGTCGAGAAGCGTAAATTCGGTCGAGGCGCCTTTCAAGAGCTGACCGGGCGGGGGCCTCGATCGGTTGACGTCATGCGCGTCTTCGAGACGATGACCAAACTGAATACTCAGCTCCAGGAATCGGGGGAACTTCAGGAGGTGCTTCGAGCTGCCTTGACGGCGCTGACGACCGGGCGTTTGGGCCCGGTGCACATCAATATTCCCGTCGACATCCTTCGGGCGGAGGTAGAACCGGGAGTGTGGGACTTTGGGAAGCTTCCGTGCGGCGCGCCTAGCCCTGCGGCTGCCATCGTGGCTGCCGACGCAGTCATTGAATCACTCCATTCCGCCAAGGCGCCTCTCCTGCTCATGGGCAAAGGATGCCACGCCGCTCGTGCGAAGTTCCGAAAGATTGCCGAGCTGTCAGGGATCCCTGTCGCGACGTCTCTTCAAGGCAAAGGGATCGTCTGCCCCGCCGATGGCAGTTACTTTGGGATCGTCGGCACGGGAGGCTCCGTCCGCTCCTCGCGCTACCTTGCGGAAGCGTGCGATCTTGTTATTGCGGTCGGAACATCCCTCGGTGAATTCACTCTCGATGGGTACAATCCATTGAGCTTGCAAGGCAAAAACATTCTGCGCATTGACATCGACCCGCGCGAGTTCGACAAAGCCCCCTTCGTGCACCGTAATTTCGAAGCGGATGCCTCTGAATTCGCGGAAGCCTTTTTGGTGCGCCTTGTTCGCGGGGAGTCGGTTCTCCCAACCCGGCGCACGGGTGCGACTTCCCTCCTTGGAAACGGCAAATCCCCCTTTCCGCAGCACTTCCCCTGGGACGAAACCGCAGCACGATTCGAGCAGGAACATCCGCTCTCTCTCGACGTCACTCGCGATCGCGACGTCGACGACGCGGTTGCTCCCATGGACATCATCGCGGCAGTCGCCGCCTGGGCCGATGACGACGCTTTGTTCGTTGCCGATTCGGGGAATGCCGCCATCTGGGCGTGTCACTATCTCCAGCTCAAACCCGCGCAGGACTTTCACATCGACATCAATCTTGCCAGCATGGGCAGCGGCATCCTTTCCTCTCTCGGTCATTCTGTGGCAAGCCCTGGTCGTCAGGTCGTATGCTTTGTGGGAGATGGCACGTTCTTCATGAACGGCATAGACATCTCAACGGCAGCGGACTACGGAATCGACATCGTATGGATTGTGTTCAACGATGGCAAACTGGGCATGGTTGAACAAGGAAACAAGGCAATCTATGGATGGTCTCGCGTGGTCACGTATCAGAATCACGACATCGCTGCGCTGGCCATGGCTTGTGGAGCGCGATCGTCGAAAGTCAGCTCGACCAAAGAACTCGGCCTAGCGCTCGCCTCTGCGCGAGGAGTCTCCGGTCCCACTGTTGTTGACGTCTGCTTGAACGACGCCTACTTGCCGCAAGTCTATTCGAGAACGCAGAAGCCCAGACAGACTGATATGACTCCCGAGTCATCGGCGATAAACGCCAGCACGTTACGTTGATTTCGTTGCGTTGGCCGCGCGAGTCTTGCTTAACTTCCTCCCATTCGAAGACTCACGAGCGACTGAGCGATCGTGATAAGTTCCGTTATTTGAAACGGTTTCACGAGAAAGCCATGAGCGCCTAAGGCGTAGCACTCTTCGGGCATCATGTCGCAATTTCCAGTCATGATAATGATGACTGGACGACAGTTTGAGACTCGGGCAATGGAAACGACATCTATTCCACTCTCCTCTCCCAGTCTGACGTCTGTGACGATGACGTCAAAGTCCGTAGAACACAGCAACCGCGACGCGTCTTCGACCTTCGAAACCGCATGGACTTTCCAAGCCTTTCTCAGCAATGCGTCGGTCAGGGTTCGTCTGAGGTCGCTGTCATCTTCAACAAGAAGGCAGATCATCGGACCCTCACAGTATATGTTGGAACAACGTTTGCGAGTGGATCCCCGAACCGAGCGAACTCGCGAAATGTGGCTTTTGAGGAGTCTACAGCAATTCGTTGTCGCGACACAGACCGATGATGCAAAGACGCAAACGGAAACAGCGCGCTACATTGCGTTGCAGTCTAACGGAACAGGATTTTCGGGAAAGGGTTTGCGAATTTCATTGTGCAAAGCGAGTCCGTGGGCCAAAAGAGCCGCATCGAGAGGAAGACTCCAGTCACGAACCCAAGCCTGCTGCGCTCCGCCCGCTTCACGGGCTGAATACGCATCACGGATGTCGGTAATCACCCCTGTCTGCGGGTCGTGGCTGATTTCAAACGCCGCGAGCACGGGCTGTTCAGCCAGGGGCAGACAGGCTTCTCCTTGTTTCGGCACAAGCTCGGCGCAAGCGGCGGAAAGAACGCGCGTTGGTCCGGCAAGCCCTACGACATTTCCCATGGCCTTTTGTTGCAAGATGCGATGAGAACCCACAGCAATGCGTCCGTCTGGGAAAACAACCGCGGTGAGTTTTCCGAATCCACCTTTTTCGGCATCCGCCACTTTTGTGATGAAATTCACCTTCCACTTTTCCACCACGGCAGCATTGATGCGTGCCACCACCACCAAATTTCGCTGCCCTTGCACAAGGGTGAATTCCAAAACTTCGTCGAGCCAAGCCACGTAGGGAAACGCATTGGACTGGGTAGCGAAGGCCTCGCTGACCCCCGAAAATTTCACACCACCTCCCAATTTTTCTTTGGCCAGCTCCGCGAGATAGGGACGCGTTTCAGACAGCATTTCGCGCACATTTTCCGACGGATTTGTTTGGCGGCCATAGGAATTCCGCTCACATTTTTCCGCCATAGTGAAGTTCACGCAGGCGGCCGTGAGTTGAGCCTCTTCGTCTTCTCCTCTCTCGACAACAAATCGGCCTGTTCGCGCCTCAATGGCGTCTCGTGGGCGGGAGAGCGCAACAAGTGCTTTTTCTTGCGCTACGGCGAGCGCACTGGGAACGCTTTGTGGCGTTGAGGTTCTCTTCAGTCGACTGAGTTTGGCATCCAAAAGCCTGGGTTCATAGATGAAGCCATTTTTCTTCTTTGCACGGTCTTGGGCCGAATTGTAGTGGACAAGAATTTTGCCATTGGCCTCGGCGTCCGGATCCACTCGGAACTGCTCGTCGACTTTTTTCACCACGTTTCGTTTGTTGTAAACCGACTCTACGATAAAGCGCGGGCTGTTCGCGGTGAGCGCCGATGCCCCCTGCGAAGTCTCATTGAACGCTCGTTTTTTGCAGGAAACGGAGAGAGCGCTGCCGCTGCAGAATAGAAAAATAAGAGTAATAATGGGTTCTTGTCTTTTCAGGATACCTCTTTTTGACGGGAAAGAGTGTCTAGACTCCTTGCGTACTCACGCAAGAAGAGTTTCACATCGAGTGGAGTGGCGACAGGATTGTGCTCGAGCACTCGGGCACAAAGGCCACTCACGTGCGCGGCCGCGTAGCTCGACCCCGTCACCACTTTGGGCTGTCCTTGACCATCGACGTCCCAGGGCACCGACACTTCCACGCCGTGGCCAGCAAATTCAATGACGCTGGAAGGAAGGTAACGCAACCCCAGGGGACCGCCCAAGGAAGCAGCTTCAACGGAAATACAGTAAGTGAACCGAGCAGGGTAGAGCGCATTGCCCACGTTGCTGGCCGACGCAACAATCACAACATCGCGCTCGTAGGCGCGCTTCATGATGGATACAAGCCAAGGGACGGCGTCTTCGCTGCGAGTGCCCAGCGAAAGGTTGATGACTTTATAACCCTGCTCTACGACGTGATCGAGAACGTAACAAAGGAGAGTGCTGTCGCATTGGTTGTTTTCGTCGAGAAGGCGAAAATGATCGACCGATGCTTCCGCTGCAACAGAGAAGACGCACGACTGGACAATGGTTCCATGACCATTGCGATCGCTCGCAAGGCCGGGAGGAAGTTTTCGCACGGCGAGGCCTTCTGGCGTGGACGCGCACTCGAACACATGGAAGGCACGCCCCCGCAGAGCCGAGACGGACGGATTCACTCCACTGTCGAGCACAGCCACGCGCACGCCCTGTCCGGTGCAGAGCGAAAGTCCCGGGAGGGTCGTTTTCATTTCAGCAGTCTCCTTACGACGCGGAGCGTGTTTGACGACCCGAACGCATTGGCCCCATCGTTTCGGCCTGGCCTTCCAGAGCAACTTCACGCACGTGGGAAAGAAGTGCGCTGCTCTGCTGGACAATGGCGCCATAGCTTGCGGGCGTGAGTGCCTTTGCACGGGCCAAAATGAGGCCGCGGGGATTCTCGTAGAAGGCAATGGGCACACAGAAAATGCCGCTGCGAAAGTCAACCTGGCAGTCGCGACTTGCGAGGGCGAACGAAACCAGGTCCGCAACACTCCCTCCCCACCATGTAGACAGTTTGGAAAGGTCTTTGTGGAGTGTCACGGTCTCTTGAATGCCAGGTGCATTCGAAGACGACAGCAGGGGCTCCGGCCGCAGTTCCTTTCCCGCAAGGGTATAGACGGCAAAATTTTCCACACCCAAAGCGTCCTGCCAGCGAAGGAACCGCGGATAGAGGTCCGAATGGTGCACGGCCCAAAGGTCTTCCACTTCGCGCCTGGCGGCTTTTTTGAGGTGCTCGACCTCACGGCCGAGGTCTTGGATGTGACGTGCGAGCTCACTCACCTTCCCTCGTGCTCCCGTGGATGCCTTTTGCCCCGTCTTGGGCTGTCCTCGTGACTTTTTTCCGTCGTCGTGGTTTGTCATCGCCCTCGAACTCCTTCTTGAAGTCTTTAAAGGATATCCGGCCACGCGTGCGTCTGCGAGCAGGAAGCGCTTCCCCTTTTTGGCGCCTCACCGGAGGCAGAGAAGAGCAGAGGTGCCGAGTGCTTTCCAAAAAGAGCATTCGCGGCTAGAGTTTCGCTGCCTTCCAACCTCTCTGCGAACACTCCAGGGGCCCTATGCTCTTTACTCGCGTCCTGACGGCGGCGGCTCTCGTTGTGGTGCTCTTTTACAGCATCTCTTTTGCTGAATCGTCGCTCATGGCCATGGCGTTTTTGGGCGTCTGCATGATGCTCGCCGGCACGGAATTCATTGCACTCCGCTGGCACGTCATCGACGGGTTCGGACACACCCAATTTCCTCGTCCGCCCTTCCGAAAGGAGCACTTTGGCATTGGCTTGCTTTACGCCCTGTCACTGCCTGTTTACTACGCGGGCGAGCTTCATTTTGGCGCGAACGATGCGAGGGCGTTAGGGCTTGTCTTTGCCTGGATGGCCTTTTGCATGATTCTCGGGTCGGCGTTTTTTTACCGACGTGAAATTGACCTGGAGTTCGCCACTCACAAACTCATGAACGGGCTTGCCGGTGTGGCCTACATCGCGATTCCCGGCCTCACCATGTTCAAGCTTTCCCAAATTTCCATTCCCGATGCACCCCGAGGCATCGCGCTGTACTTTAGCCTCGCTGTCGTGCTGATGGGCGACACAGGCGGATATTTTGCGGGTCGCTTGTTTGGGCGCACACCCCTCATTCCGAAGGTGTCACCGAAAAAAACCCTGGAAGGCGCGGCAGGCGGGCTTTTGTTCTCGTGTCTGACGGGTGTGTTTCTTTGTCTCTATTTCCACCTGCCCTTTCACTGGGGCACCGCGGCGGTCTTTGCGACACTGGCGGGCCTAGCGGGTCAAATTGGCGACTTGGCGGAAAGCGCATTGAAGCGAGCAGCGAACTGCAAGGACAGCGGGAATTTGCTGCCTGGGCATGGCGGCATGCTCGATCGCATTGACGCTCTTCTTTTTGGAGTGCCCTTTTCTTACCTCGTGTTCCTCTTTATTTCCTGAAGGCCCGAGTCATTTTTTCGGGCCGACTTTTGCCGCACTTTCTGACATTTCCGCTGCGGCCTCCAAAGATTCATTCAATGTCCGTTCCGTAAACGTGAAGATGTGTTCGTGGTAACCGAATTGTCGGACGACGGAACCCACCAGCGCAGGATCTTCGGCAAGAGTCGCCTGCAGGGTGCTTGTGAACCCCTCAGGAGCAACGAAGCGATGCGGATCATTGGGTGCCAGACCAACATCTTTCCGTTCCACCAGCACCGCGTTGCGAACATGTGTGGCCACATGGCAGCTCACACAGTCCACATCGAAGAACGAGGACCGCGGTGACAAACTCGGGTTGTCGATGCGCAGAGTCGCCTGCAAAGCCTCCACCACCTCCGGAGGGTTTTTGGGAACGACGCGGCCGGAGTCGACGAGAGGATAAACGGTGTCGCCCGTGAGCGGCGTGGGGTTGATATCGCCCTTCCGCGCACCGAGAGCCGCACCGGGCGCGAAGTTCGCGAGAGTGATGGCATTCTTGCCACCAACGGGCAGGAGCGCTTCCGCAAGGGTGGGACGTTGTCCTGAGCCCGCGCTCTTGGTGTAACTCGCAAGAGTAAACGTTTGGGAATCCTTTTTTCGCGACACGGTAACACCGACAAAAGTAGGAACCCGGCCTCGCAGGACTTCAAGAACGGCAAGCGCTTTTTGCCAGGTTTGCCCCTTGCCGCCATCTTGCGCGAGTCCAGGGTGAATGCCGAGGGGAACGCCTTGCGTGGGAGCTTTCGCAGCCAATGAGACCTGTCGCAAGCCCACCAGCGCGTCGACAGCGCGCCTCGCGGCACTCGCTTCGAGAGTAAAGACGATTTGAAGCGCAGCGTCTTCCGTCGTCCACAAAGGCGGAGGTGCTCCCGTCGGGGCTGGAAGACCCGATCCTCGGGCGCGTTTCCCCCAGGGAATCACCGGTTGTGCCACAAGGCGCAACTGGCATGAAAGCGTCCCTTGCTCGTCTGCAGTTGCAATGGGGTCGTAGCGAAATGCGACGATGCGCCACGCCGAGAGGTCTTTCAAGGGAAGATCGGTGGGGTTGAGTTCCAAAATTTTCTGGAAAGACTCGGGCGGCAGGAAGGAGTCGGCACGCGCCAGGGCGTCCTTGTTCAAAGGAAACGCGACCGAAACATCGTTGACGTCGAAAACCGAGGCTCCATTCTCAGACGTCTGCCCGCTGGCTTGCCCCTTCTTTTGGCCTAACGACTGCGAAAGGTTCGTATTGAACGTTCTTGCCTTGCACGCCCCCAGAGCCAGAAACGAAAAGACTGGGAAGAGAGGTACGAGGCGCGAAATTCGCATGGAAGACTCCTTCAACGGACAAAGGGAACACGTTTGACATCTCGCAGCAGCTGGCCAGGCTTTTCCAAAAGGAAGGCCGTGTAGGTTTTTCCACGCACCAAAGCCTCACACCCTTTGCACTTCGAAAGAGGCCATGGCGAAGCCACGCAAGCACCTCCCACCGATATGCAGGTGTCTGGCACAGCCACGAGTGCCACAGGAGACGCGTTTACAAGCGCGTCGTCATACGACTCGAGAGCGCCCGCGTATATCGACAAAGAAAGGAGCGGGCTCGGTGTAAACAAAAGACTCGTGGCCGAAAGCGCGAAACTGCCTCCCGAGTTCTTTCCTCCAGGCGCACCCTGGCCGCCCTGCCCTATGGTCGGCTCGATTCCCGCACAGTCGGCCGCTCTTTGCGCAGCTTGGGCCAGCGCGAAAACCACATCGGGCGACACTTGGTTTCGTTCTTGGGCCCAAAGCTCTGCAAAAGAACGTCCATCCACCGGTGAAGGCTCACTCCACGAGCGAACGAAACAAGCCAAAAATGCCTTTGTCCGACACGGAGACCCGGCACGTGTGCGCCCCCCAAACGGCGGAAGATCGCTTCCCTCAAAAAGCAATTCAAGGGTTTCCATTTCTGCGGTGACATCGCAAGCACCCCCCACTGGTGGCGCATAAGACGGAACGCCTCCATTTTGCCAGGCGCTTGCGCCGGCAGAGGCTCCTTTACCCAGCGTGAAACCATCGAATTTCAGGAAGGGAGCGCTGCCTGCTGAAAGAACAAAGGAGTGGGAAAAAAGAGCGCCTCGCGTGCCTTTGTCTCCAACCCGAAAACGTCCCTCGGCATCGAGCGCAAGGAGTGGTCGCCCTTCGCTCTCAATGGAAAAGAACGGCACGCCTTCCCATGCGGCGTTCTTTTTCTGCGAGCCCGAAGGAAAGCTCCCGCAGCCCGAGAGCAACGCCGCACCCAGCCAGGCGCCCAGTGTGTGAAAAAGCGCGGTGCGCATCAGTTCCCCAGAAAGAGATGGAGTGCGAGCTGTGAGGTTCCCGTTGCCAGGCGGAAAGACTTTCCAGGGGAAACTTGGGAGGTGATGCCGGCCTCTGCGCTTATGGAAAGCTCCTTCAACAAGAAAAGCTCGAGTCCACCCCCCGCTCCAGTGCCGGCTTTGAAGTCTGTGTCGCCGGCATTGCCGTCTCCCCCGTTCTTGCCACCTGTTAGTGACACCCAAACGTAAGGAAACACTCGGGTTGAGGTGGGAAAAATCTGCTGAAACTTCAATGCCGCGCCAAATGAATTCTTTTTCTGCTCCTTCTCAATTCCCGCGAGAAGCGCAAAGGCAACGCCCATGCGATTGGTGAGCAGGACGCGCGCGCCGGCGCTTCCTTCCAGGACTCCAGACCCACCTCCAGGGAAGGCAACATCGAGCGACGCATTTCCCGCATGAAATGAATGCAGTGAGCCATCCGTTTCTTTTGCAAAGTCGTCGAGCTCGGAATCTGACCCCGACTCGGAGCTGGCTCCCAGAGGATCTCCCCAAGCAGAAGCCCCTCCCTGGGGACTGGAGGTCCGAGGTTTTGCCTGTCGGCGGGTGTTCCCTTGCGAGCTTCCCGACGTCTGCGCCAACGCGTGGTCGAAATCGCTTTCGAAGGGCCACCCCACAAGAAAACGCACTGGGAGCCCGAAAGAAAGGGTCGCGAAAACAAGGGACGCCAGGCCCCGGATCAAGAGCTTGGACAGGGGGCTAGGCATTGCGAAGGCCTCCGAACACATGTTCCCTCGGTGAAGACCGTTTTAGGGTAACACAGAGGAGTGCTCAGAGGGGAACGAGCACGGAACAAGGAGGGAGGGAAGGAGGAAGGAAAGAACTCTACTTCGCGAAGCCATCGGAGATGAGGTATGCCATCTCCATGCTTTGCGAATAATTGAGGCGGGGGTCGCAGGCGGTTTGATAGTTCTGCGTTAAGTGCTCCTCCGCCAGACCGCCGCCGCCGCCAATGCACTCGGTGACGTTCTCCCCCGTGAGTTCGAAATGGACCCCACCCAGGAGCGAACCCGATTCCTTGTGCACCGCTTGAGTTTCGTTGAGCTCCGCGAGGATGGAGGCGAAGTCACGTGTCTTGATGCCATTTTGCGTTTTAATGGCATTTCCATGCATGGGGTCACAACTGTAGGTCACAAAAACCTTCGCAGAATGCAGGGCCTTCACAAGGCCCGGCAAAGCACCCCGGACCCTTCCCGCACCCATGCGCGTAATAACCGTGATGCGCCCCGGCACATTGTTGGGATTGAGGCATTGCACCAACGACACAATTTCCGCTGGGTCGGCCGTGGGACCCACCTTGATGCCAAGCGGATTTTCGATGCCACGGAGGTACTCCGCGTGAGCTCCGTCGAGCTGGCGAGTGCGTTCCCCAAGCCACAGCATGTGGGCGCCCAAATTGAACCACCCTGGCTTTTCAGCCCCTGGCACCGACACCCAATGAGTCAGCGCCGACTCGTAGTCGAGCAGCAAGCCTTCATGCGAAGTGAAAAACTCCACCCTGCGCATGAAGTCCGGGTTGGCGCCCCCCAACAGTTCCATGAAGCGGGTCGATTCGCGCACCCGGTCCGAGAGATCCGTGTAGAGGCGGGGCTGGTGGTGCTCCGAAACGTGGTCGAGCTTCCACATTTCGGGATGCCGCACGTCGGCAAAGCCCCCTTCCACCAGAGCGCGCAGAGAATTCAAGGTGTAGCAAGACAGAGTGTGCGCCTGCACAAGGCGCCTGGGATCGTGCCTGCGGGCTTCCTCTTCAAATGCGATTCCATTGATAATGTCGCCCCGGAACGAAGGAAGACTGATGCCCCCGAGGGTTTCCAGGTCGTCGGAGCGCGGCTTCGCGTATTGCCCGGCAATGCGCCCGATGCGCACCACGGGGCGACGCAGGCCATAAACCAGAATGAGGCTCATTTGGAGGATGATTTTGAGCTTGTCTGAAATGCTCTTGGGGCTGCAGTCGACGAAGCGCTCCGCGCAGTCGCCCGCTTGCAAAATAAAACGCTTGCCCTCACCGGCTTCGGCAATTTGTTGGCGCAGGGCAAGCACTTCGCCCTGATGAACGAGAGCGGGCCGGCCCGCGATTTCCCGCAGGCAGGACGCCAGGAGTTCGGAATCTTCGTAGCGGGGTTGCTGGAGTGCAGTTCGTGCGCGCCAGGAGTCTGGGCTCCAATGAACCAAATCTGGCTTGCTCATGTCGACTCCATACACAGGTGGAAAGCTCAATTATCACGTTTCTTGCGCAGTCTTCAAGCCTGTCGGTGGCTCGAGGCAGGCAATCCTTGCCGTCTGCACAGACAGCCTCTCCGTGGGAACATCCGGAAGGAAGCTTTGGGCCACCGAGCGTGGGGAGGAACGATGAGAATGGCGCAACAAACAGGAACGAAACGTCAATGGAACGAAGTTCGAGGCGAGGCTCGGAGCGTTCCACACGGAGGATTTCCAGCCGCCATGGCCACCGCCCTGGTCGTTTCCTTGATCTCTTTTCCGCTTTTGTCCTGCGTGAAGAAAACCTCAACTTCACAAGCCGCAAAAGACGCCGAGATTCTCATTGCCCCGCCCATCGCGCCAGGCCAAATGGGGCTGACTTCGGAAACCCAAGCGGAAAGTGAACAGGGAGGCAGCGCTTCGGAAAAAGCCGCGGCAGAACCGCTGCCTTCTGGGGCCGAGTCGTCGCCGGACTCGAAGCTCGCCTCGACCTTCGAGTCGAAGCTCAACATCATGCTCCCCGAAGTCGCTCTTTCGTTGGGCTGCGAGGGCAGCTTCAAAACCGCTTTCGAAGAGGCAGCCCGAGCGCAGGAAAAAGCTCTGGATCTCGAACTTTCCAGGCGAAAGTCGCGCGGTGCCGCCGACCGAGAGCTCTGGCGCCAGGCTCGCCTTTCTGCCGTCAGAAGCTTTGCGAAATCTCTCGATGGACAAGCCTCGAGCGACTTCACGGGCGTCGATGCCGAAGGTGGCGACTTAGGCCAAGACAGCGAAGGACCAGACTCCGTCGACACTGCCGCGACAAGCCTTTTGCAAGGCTCAAAAGGACGCCGAGGGAATGCGCGTTGGACGGACGATTCAGTGCGATGCAAAACACTGGGAACGCTGTTCGCATCCACGGCCCATCTTGCAAACCTGGCTAAAACAGAAGGGCAGGCGGCGTCTCCTTTGTGTGACGCAGTGACCCCGGCTCGTTTTGGATCACTGGCTGCAACGCTCTCGTGTCGAGTGCAAGCGCGCGGAGAACTGGGCTCCACATTTGTCAAACAGGCGCTGAACCGCACGGGCTCGCTCGCTCCCTCGTGCGGTGAAGGGTTTGCACGCGCATGCGCTGAAATCGTACGTTCGAGGCTCGCTGAGAGTCCAAATGCGGAGTGCGTCGCGCTCGCTGCCACGGGCGAAACCCTGGCGAACCTTCAAGCCTGGGGCTGTAAAACGCCTCTGTGAGTCGCCTGGTATCGCTTGGCGAGAGGACTTGGTATCTTCCTCGTTCTCACGTGACCATGGCACCGTGGTCGCACTCTCGCTTGCGCGTCCAGGAGCGACTTCATGCGGCTCTTCAAATTCGAATCGCGCAAGGCCGACGGCCGCGCGTTCATCCAGTACAGCAAAGACTCCTTTCCGGTCGACTTTGGTTTCCTTTCGGAAGGACTCACGCGGCCTGCCGACTGGGAACCTCCCGCGTTGCGCTACAACGCCATGCGCGACGAGTACGTTGCCATCTCGACGTCGCGCAATTCACGGCCGTTTCTTCCGCCGAAGGAATATTGCCCGCTGTGTCCTGCACGCGACTCCGCTTTTCCCACAGAAATTCCCGAAACCGGCCGACTCTACGAATGGGCCGTCTTTGAAAACATGTACCCCGCGCTCGCGCCAAGGCCCGACGGCATTGGAAAGTGCGAGGTCGTTCTTTATTCTCCTCACCACGACTCGACTCTTGCCATGGAACCACTTGAACACATCTTGGGTCTCATGCACGTTTGGCGAGACCGCTCGAAATCGTTGGGGGCACTGCCGTTCATTCGGCAGGTGTTTATCTTCGAGAACAAAGGGGCTGAGGTCGGAGTGACGCTCCACCACCCTCACGGCCAAATTTACGCTTTCCGCGAACCTCCCCCATTCCTTGCGCGCGAACACGCTGCGGCACGCGCGCATTTTCAAACAAACGGCCGGTGCCTTGTGTGCGACCTGGCTCAAAACGAACTCGAAACCAGCAGCAGGGTGGTGCTTGAGACACCCTCTTTGGTCGCATTCGTTCCCTATGCGGCGCGTTACCCCTACGAAGTCCACGTCACCACGAAGGCGCACAGGCCTTTGTTCGAAGCCCTTGAAGACAACGAGCTTTCTGAACTGGCGCTTCTTTTGAAACGTCTTCTTTTCAAATACGATGCGCTCTTTGGAATTTCTTTGCCCTACATTATGGCTCACCATCAGGCCGAAAGCACAGAGCCAGGCGACCGCACCTACCATTGGCACCTTGAATTCTATCCCCCTCACCGCACGCGCGACAAACTCAAGTTCCTCGCTGGCGTCGAAAGCGGCACCGGATTCTTCGTGAACGACACAAGCCCCGAGGGCAAGGCGGCCGAGTTGCGAGCCATCGCCGTTCCTTTCTGAACATTTTAAGGAGAGTGAGAACATGGGACGGTTTGACGATGGCACACGAAGCGCCTTTCCTGGGGTTGAGGTTTTCGCGCCCGGACGTGTGAATCTGATTGGAGAACACACCGACTACAACGGTGGACTGGTCTTGCCCTTCGCAATTGATCTCGGACTCGAGCTCCGCCTGTCGTTCGAACCGCGCAGCGCGAACGATGCGCAGGGGCCGACCGATGCCTCTCACGTCCTTCTTTGTCACTCCACTTATGACGGTGCCACGCGCGGCCTCAACGCGAAAGAAATGACGGAACTCGTTCAATGCGTCCGCGACAATCCCCTTTCGAGCGATCTCGTGCCTTTGCCTTCCGCGGCGCAAGGAAACACGCTTGGCTACCTGGCAGGCGCGCTCTCTCTTCTTTTTGCGCAAGGTGACCTGCCTCGCGACACGGCTTCCAACCTCAAAGAAGACCGAAGGGCAAGTCTCCTGAACGGACGAGCCCGCCTCCGCGTGGACATCGATTCGACGCTGCCAGCAGGTGCCGGGCTGTCGTCCTCGGCCGCCCTCTGCACGGGATTTCTGCAGGGGGCGCAGGCTCTTTTTGGTGGAACACTTTCGGGCCGCGAGCTCGCGCGCACAGCCATGCACGTGGAGCACCGTTTCGCCGGTGCGCACGTGGGCCTCATGGACCAGCTGGCCGTGACGTATGGACGAACCGGAACATTTCTCGCCATCAATTTCCTCGCCTTTCCAGAACGTGGCACCTTCGAATGTGAACCCGTGGCCGCACAAGAGGCTTTCGATGCCTATGTTCCCCTTATTTTCCACACGGGCGTCACACATTCCCTCGCGGGCAGCGAGTACAACACGCGACGCCTTCAATGCGGCGAGGCCTTGTCCAAGCTTCGCGACGTCGTGCGGTGGCCCGAGTCGAAATCACCCCCTGATTCCCTCTCCCACTATTCCATGCCAGAGGGCTTTCGTGCCCTGTTCGGCCGCGAGATTCAGGATGCTCTCTCGGGTGCGTTTACACAGGCTCTCGCAGAAACCCACCTGCGCACCTGCTTTGGCGGCGACGATGTGCTCGCGAGGCGTGCCGGCCATGTTGTCTTTGAAAATATCCGTGTGCGTGCTGCCATGGACGCCCTCCGTATGGGGCGTCTTGCGGCTCTTTCCAGGCTCATGCAGGACAGTCATGAAAGCCTGCGTTTCAGCTATGAAGTGAGTTGTCGGGAGCTCGATGCCGCCGCGGCTCTTGTTCCGCAAGAGGCAGAACGTCTTGCCAAGGCTCCCCACCGCAAAACGGGTCCACTCAACACTCTCGCGTTGTTGGGCGCTCGCATGACGGGAGGTGGGTTTGGCGGCTCCACGATTCAACTCGTGCACGAATCATTGGTCACTGAACTTCTCGAGGTGTTTGCAAAGGAAGACAATCCTTACACGCGCACGACCGGTGCAAAGCCTCGTCTTGTGGTGTCGAGGCCCTCCGAAGGACTCCGTCTTCATTACATCTAAGCGCCACATCAGTGGACATGTGAGGTTGCTTGTCTATGGCGTCGTTTCCCCCTTTCCCTTCCCGTTCGAACCCCATGCCCCATTCCACGCAGCCGCTCCGTCCGCCTGCGCGCAATCGGCTCTTCGAACTCGGCGCAGCCTACTATCCCGACTACGTGCCCGCGTCCGCTCTCGCTCGGCGCGCAGATGGTCGACTCGCGGTTCTTTCTGCGAACGAGCGCATCCGTGAAGACTTTCTTCGCATGCGCAAACAGGGCTTGCACATCATCCGAATGGGTGAGTTCAGCTGGTCTGCGGTCGAACCCAAGCGCGGGCAATTTCACACCGAGCGCTTCGACCTCGCTCTCGACCTTGCCCACGAATTCGACATCCGAGTTCTCTTTTGCACGCCCACCGCCACACCGCCCAAATGGCTTGTCGATGCACACCCCGACATTCTTCCCTTCACGCGCGCGGGAACACGTGTTCCCTTTGGTGGACGCCGCCACTACGACGTCCACTCCGCCACCTACCGCGCGGAAAGCGCGCGCATCACGGCTGCCTACGCACAGGCCTGGGGACGCCACCCTGCCGTGGTGGGATGGCAAACCGACAATGAATTTGGCTGCCATGGCTCTGTGTTTCTTTTTTCAGACGCCGCACGAGACGCCTTTCGAGCCTGGCTCAAGGAGCGCTATTTCGGGAACATTGAGAACCTCAACGCCCATTGGTTCACATCGTTTTGGTCGCAACGCTACACGGAATTCACCCAGGTGGAACTTCCGTGGTCCACCTGGACCGACCAGAATCCGCACCTCGAACTCGACTTCCGTCGATTTTCGAACGAGGCCTGGCGCGGCTTCCAGGAAATTCAAGTGCGGATATTGCGGGAACACTCGCCAGGACGTTTCTTAACTCACAATTTCATGACCAACTTCACTGACCTTTGCCCCTGGACACTTTCGGAAGACCTCGACGTTGCGGGCTTCGACCACTATCAAATGGAGCCTGTGCCGCACCCCTTGACGTCGCACCACGACTTCGCACTCATGGCCTCGCTCAGGAAACGTCGTTTCTGGGTGCTTGAGCAACAACCGCTGCAGGTGAATTGGCAGACAACCAACCGCCGATTCGCCTACTCCTGGCTGTTTCTTTGGGGAGTGCAAAGCTCTTTCCTGGGAGCTCGTGGAATGCTCGCCTTCAGCTGGCAACGCATGGCCGGGGGCGCCGAGCAATACCACGACGGCCTTGTTGCCCACGATGTCCGTGTCGGGGAAAGCCCACAAGAAAAAATAGTGAGAGCGAAAAACCTCTTTTTCTCGCATCTCGAAGAACGCTTCGGCCTGTCGGAGCTTCCGCGCCAGGAAGAAGACGTTCTGTGCATTCATGGCATGGAGTCGCTCTGGACCCACGAAATCACCTCGCAAAGCCAGGAATATTCGACCCGAAAACAGCTCGACTGGGTGTCGGCGCTCTGCACTCGCTTGGGTTGGGGGCTTCATTTTACCCCCAGCGTGGAAAGCGCTCGCCAAGACCTCACACGTTACCGCATCATCATTTTGCCAGGCTACGCCTTCGAATTCACGACTCTGGAAAAGGAGGCGCTCCGGCGTTTCGTCGACTCTGGCGGAGTCGTGCTCAGCCTCCCGCGCACGGCCATGAAGCTGAAGAACAATCAGATGTCGCCACTCCCCTTGTGTTTGTTCGACGAAGACGATTTCCATTTTGAAGACCATGGGGCTTTGCTTGAAGGGGAGCGCGAAGCATGTGTCGCCACCTCTGGCTCGTTTCGTTTTGAGGGCCACCTTTGGGCAGAACGCATTGCCATTCACGAGCCCGAAATTTCGCAGTGGCAAACTCTCGCACGTTTCGAAGGCGGCCTTTACGCGGGTGCGCCCGCCGCGTTGCGCAACGCCTCGTTCCACCGAAAAGGGGCGTGGGTCCACATGGCAACATGCCCTTTGGCAAGCGATGGGCTTTTTCAGTGGCTCGCAGGCGCATTGGGTGTCGCGCCACGCGTGGCGCGACATGAGCCCGAAGAACGCCCGTTTGCGCCCGGCCCACAGCCTTCACACGCCACCGCCATGCAAGCCACGCTTCAAGGGCGCGTGCAGGTTGTTCCGTTGGCACTTGGTGCGAGGCGCTTCTTGGGGCTCGTGAATTTTGGAGACGAAGACGCCCGTGTGACGCTTGCCGAGAGCATGGTGGCACACACGTGCCTGTGGGCGAGCATCGACGAAACAAATTTCGACTTGCGTTTGAAGGCGAGCCTGTGGTCAACGCCCGAGGACACTCAAAGCGCTGCTGCGTCTGCCCGCAGCATTCTCGTTGCCCCGCGGGGAGTCGGTCTTGTGGAAGTGCAGGGGCCTTTGATTCCCTCAGGGGAATCGACTCAAACCACAAAGTTGGTGACAAAGAAGGTGGCAAAGAAGGCGTCGAGGCAGACCAAATGAGTGTCCATTACGAAAAATTGGTGGAAGGCATTCGTCGGCGTCTGGTGAACCACCGCCAATCACGAAAACTGAATCTCAATCAAGCAGCCCAATTGTCCGGTTTTTCTCGCACGGGACTCGAGCGCATGGAAAACGGAAACGTGCAGCCTTCTCTTGAGTCTTTGCAGCGTTTGGCGGGTTTCTACGGCGAGTCGCTTTCCACGTTCCTCCGCGCGGCGGAAGAAGCCCAGGGACTCGCGAAGGAAGAACGCGCGAAGCTGTTCGAGAAAGAAACGAAACGCCAAGAGCATGATATTCTCTTCTTGGAACTCGCCGTCACACTCGGGCTTTCCGAGTGGCTCGATGAGCTCCGTTTGCTTTCGGTCCTCGATGCCTCGGATCCGGAAACAGGAGACGCCCTGCGACGCCTCATCCACATCGTGGCCATGAAGCGCCCAGGGGGTCCACAGAAAACGAACGCGTGACACAAGGAAACCGACTCACGATGCCTCAGGAAACTCTCCCCTCCCCTTTGGAAGAGTGGTGCCTCGCTCCAAACATCACCCACCTGTCTCACGGCAGTTACGGCGCCTTACCTCGCCTGGTGCAAAACGCACTGCTGCAGCACCAAACAGACTGCGAGGAACGGCCCGACAGCTACCTTTTCTTCACGGCAAAAGAGCTTCTTTCCGAGCGGCGGCGCACGGTGGCACGCCGTTTTGGCAGCCCCGACCCTGAGCTCGTTCTTTTGCAAGGTGCGAGCGCAGGCATGACAACCGTGTTGCGTTCGTTCCCTTGGAAGGAGGGAGACGAGGTTCTTTACAGCAACCACGGCTATCGCCTTGTGGAGAATTGCCTTTTGCACCTTGCCCGCACACGGGGCATTGTTCCCCGGCGCATCCCTGTTCCCTTCCCACTTGCCGACACCGAAGACATGGTGAAAGCGTTTGAGCAAGGCATTCAGAACAGCGGGGGCAAGCTTCGGCTCATGGTGGCGTGTCATGTCACGTCGCCAACCGCCCTCGTTTTTCCTGCCGCACGCCTTGTGGCGCTGGGGCGCAGCCACGGCCTTCCAGTGCTTATAGACGGCGCGCATGTGCCCGGCCATTTTGATCTTGACATCACAGCTCTCGGTGCCGATTTCTATGTTGGAAATCTTCACAAGTGGATTGCTGGGCCACGCGGCACGGGATTTTTGCACGCGAAGCCCCGTTGGCACGAGGCACTGGAACCTCCCGTGGTGACGGCGCACACGGGCTCGTTTACGGAACGATTCCTTTGGGCCGGCACGGCCTCTTTGGCGCCTTTCCTTGCTCTCGATGTTGCTCTCGCGCACGCGGCGAGACTCGATTCCTTGGGCTGGCAGGCCCGTTCGCACGCGCTTCTTTCGGCATTCCGAAACGAGTTCTTCGCAACGTTCGGAACGACACCCACCAGCCCCGATTCCCCCACGTTCACGGGTGCGATGCAGGCTTTCGCCCTTCCCGCGCGCTGGAAGGGAACGCCCGAAGCAGAGATTCATTTCCGCAGGCTCTTTTTTGAAAAGCACGGCATCGAAGTGCCCTTCACCACGTTGCCAGACCACGACACCCTGTTCGTTCGACCGTCGGCTCACGCCTATACGCAAGAAAGCGATTTTCAGACGTTGTTGGCCGCGCTCAAGTTTGAGTTTCTTTGAACGTCAGGGTTCCTTGCGGAACCATTCCGTGAGGACGTGCTTCTTTCCATCGACGGTTGCCTCTTGCTGCAGCTCGAACTCAGTCCCATTTTTGGGAGTCAGAGTCAGAGCTCGCCACTGTGGACGCAACGGTGAACCTTCGTCGGGTTCTTTTTCCACGCTGCAACCCCGTTTGTAATTCTCGCCGCCACTGAGCTTCCCAATGCCGCCCTCCACGGAATAAACCGAGAAGGTCCAGACGTCTTGGGTGTTCTTCAAGGTGCAGTCGAGCCCTACGGCGCCAAGGTCTCCCACGCTCCAGTCGTACTTTCCTTTGTCTGTGATCACAAAGGAACCACCAGGGCCGGTGACAACAGAAAGAACCTTGCCGGTTCCTCCTTTTGCGAAGACGTCGAGGGAGTCGCTGCCCGCTTTCATTGTGCCGCGCACGAACCGATAATTTCCAGCCGGAAGGCTGAAAACATTGCTCGCATTCTCGCCGCTCTTTCTGCCCGGCTTGCATCCGGAAAGGGTTGCTGACGACAAAAAGACAGCCGCAAAGAAGAGACCCGTGGAGAGCGCCTGTGTGGAAGCGCGAGGAAAGACGTTCCGGTGTCGGTTCAAGAAGGGCCTCCCCGGGCTTGAGTGTGTGTTTGGGTCAGTTGGCCTTGGAAGGGTTTGCGGCAGCCTTGCCGCCCCCCAACGCTTCCGCCACTGCCTGCGAAAGGGTTGTCCCTGTGAGGGACACCCTCCGGTTGTTCAGAAAGAAGGAGGGCGTTCCGCTCACACCAGCCGCAGACAACGTGGCGTTTGCGGCCTCCACACCTTTCTTCGCTTCTTCGCTCGTCACGCAAGTCTCAAGTGCCTTCGCATCGATGCCAGCGTCTTGCGCAGCCTTCACGGCATGTCCAACGAACTCTTTTTCAGCATCAGGCGAAACCGCCTGAGCCGCCTCGAGGGGCACTTCGAAAGCCTTGTCGTGATACTTCCAGAACTGTTCGTTCCCTTGCTTGTGGGCACACCACGCACCGCGTGCCAGCGCGCCCGAAAGTTGCGTGGGGCGAAGAGCGAAGTTGGCCTGAACAAAGCGCACCTTGCCATCGTACTCCTTGAGCACTTGTTCCACTTCGGGCTTCACGCTCCGACAGTGGGGGCAGAGATAGTCGGACGCCTCCACAAGGGTCAGAGCCGCGGTGGCGGGACCTTTGCTTGGAAGCGAATCGACAGGCAAGGAAACCACAGGCGCCACGGGCGCAGGGAGCGTGATTTTCAAACGGCCGGCCGCGGTGAGCTCTTGCACTTTCGTGCGCGCCGCTTCGCCCACTTTTTGAGACGCCATGAACTGAACGAGCTGGGGTTTCACCTGCTCGAACGTCGTGCCCGGAGGGATGCTCTGCTTGTTCGCTTCGTAGAACGACTTCAAATCGGCTTCAGAAGGCTCAGGAACGCTCAAGAGCGTGCGGAGCGGAGGGAGGCCCTGGGCAACGTCGACTTTCGCGTCTTGCGCGAGGGCCATGCGAAGCGCGAGTTCACGGGCAAAATTAACAGTGGTTTCATAGCCCTGCGACTGGATTTGAAACAGCGTGTCGCGCGCTTCTGTGGGAAGAAGGTCTGCCGTGTATGTTTTGCCGTCGAGGACGAAGAAAGAAGGGTTGCTGTTCGCCAGCCCCTCCACACCACAGGTGGCGCCCGAGGTCGAGGCGCCCCCATTGGGGAGGCCCTTCTTTACTTGAAGCGTGATGCCAACGCCGAGTACCGCGCCCAAAACAGCGCCCCCGACGAGGACTCCAAGAACTTTGCCATTCGACGACGTCATGAGAATTCCTCGATTTCAGTTGGAACTTGCGCCAGGCATGCGCGCACGAACACCCTCGGTGGGTTTGGAAGCATTTACTCTACGTTGAGTTCGGAGGCGTCGTCCAGGGCTGACCCCGAAGTCCGCCCGTCTCGGCACTCCCCTGGGAGGCTTCTCTCACTCACAGTCCCGCCTCGATCACAAAACTCCACATCAAGCGTGTGTCAAAATAGAATCATTCCATATGTAGTGTCTTAGGTGACAATGCCGTGCAGACTTCACGAGAGCGAAAATTTGGTCATAAAACAAGAGGCTATAATTTTGAGAGGTTAACACAAATGGTGGCAACCTCGGCCGGACTTATCCACAAGGAAAGTGGATAACCGGCACTGGGAAG
Organism: Silvanigrellales bacterium; assembly: GCA_020247005.1. Lineage (GTDB taxonomy): Bacteria > Bdellovibrionota_B > Oligoflexia > Silvanigrellales > Silvanigrellaceae > JADCJN01. The sequence continues at coordinate 11,942 of JADCJN010000014.1, read as the reverse complement.
GCCTTGTGTTCCATGTGCGGAGCGTGTTCCACGGGAATGCACGGGTGTGTGGCATGGAGGTCCTCACCTTCCTCGAGAGACTTCCGATATCCCCTCCAACCCTCAACTGAGCTCTTCGGTGCGCGTTCTACGTGCACGAAAGAGGACTCGGAACCCGGCAGGAGCGAGCGTGGCACGGAAAGAACGCGTTGATTTAGAGCATTTGAGTCTCGACCTCGTGCACGACGGGCACACTGCGCAGTACACGTTCCGTGGGGCCATCGACGAATGTTTCCGTTTCCGTGACATTCCCGTGGCCTCGGAAAGCATCATTCAATTTGAACTCAAGGACATCCGGAGCCTCAACTCCTGCGGGGTGCGTGAGTGGGTTTATTTTGTGCGCCAGTTCGTTGGGCGCAGAGAGTTCCGTTTCCTCGACGTTGCCGTCACCTTCATCGACCAAGTGAACACGGTGCCGCAAATGCTGGGCGACGCCCGAGTGACGTCGTTCTTTGCGCCCTTCTATTGCTCCCAGTGCGACGAGGAGGTAAACGAGCGCCTCGTCTGCATGGACCATCGCGAGTGCCTGTTGGCTAAGCAAGCTCCCGTTCTCCTCCATGCTCGGTGCGGCAAACCGCTCGACTTCGATGCCCTCGAAGAGAGCTATTTTCATCAGGTCGAGAGGTTTCTGGGTTGAAGAAGGAACATAAGGTCACGGGCCGTGCCGCCTGTGCAAAAATCCTCGAACGTCGCTTCGAAGATGTTGTGAGGCTCTACGTGTCCGAGGACGTGCTTGCCGACTTCCGGCCATGGCTGAAACGACTTTCTCAGGAAAAGAAGGCCTACCACGTCGTGAGCGAAGACGATCTGCGAAAGGTGAGTGAAAGCATGCACCATGAAGGTGTGTGCGTTCTTGTGCGCACCGCCACTGCGCCCTCGCTCGAAACGTTCCTTTCCACGCTGCGCCCAGGCGACCCCGCTGTGGTGGTTTACTTGGAAAACGTGGGCAACCCCCACAATTTGGGAGCCATCACGCGCGTCGCTGCCCATTTCGGGGCGGCCGCTGTGCTGGTGGATGCCGACGAGGCCACGCGCACCTCACTGAGCTCGGCGGCATTCCACCGCACCGCCGAGGGAGGCGCCGAAATCGTGCCCATCTTTCCTCTTGCTGCCGCCAAGCCGGCCATCGCAAGCTTGCGCAAGGCAGGGTTCACCTTCCTCGCCACCTCAAGCCACGCGAACCGGTCTCTTTTTGGCAAGCCTTTGCCCGAACGGCTCGTGGTCTTGTTGGGCTCCGAATCCAGTGGGCTGACGGCAGCACTGGCGAACGAAGCGACCCTTGTCGTGTCGATCCCAGGCACGGGCGAGGTGGAAAGCCTCAACGTGGCTTGCGCCACCTCGGCTCTCTTGTGCGAGTATTACCGTCAGCACGTCTGGACACGCCGCCCCAGCTAAGCAACCCTGCTGCACGCTCCAGACAGAGGGTACGGCTTCTTTACAGCTGAGTGACTTGCTTCACGAACGCTTCGGCATCCTGCATGCTGACGCGCCTTGCTTTCGTGCCGCGCACATTAGGCAGAAAGCGCATGGGGTCTTGAGGCACACCGCCATTCACACGCGTTTCAAAATGAAGGTGAAAGCCTGTCGCGCGCCCCGTGGCGCCCACGTAGCCCACAAGTTCGCCAGCGCGAACGTACTGGCCTTCGCGCACGGCGAAAGCGGTCATGTGTGCGTAAAGTGTTTGGTGGTCGTTTTCATGTCCGACAATCACAACCTTGCCATACGCGTTGCGGCGTTTTGAAGTGAGCACCTGTCCGTCGGCAGCGGCGTAAATAGGATCGCCTTTGTCGCCCTTAATATCGAGGCCGGCATGGAGGCGCCCCCGGCGCATGCCGTAAGGCGACGTGACGTTGCCGTTCAGAGGCCACTGAAGAGTCAGCCCTCCAAATGTTGCCGCAGGAGGAACAATGGTGTGGGGTTCTACGGCGACATCGACATCGTCGCTCTTGGAAGGGACGTCGGCATCGGCATCCGTCGCCTTTTCGTCGTCAAAGCCGAAGAAACGGCTTTCGACCTGACGTTGACGCGCAAGAAACACGGGATCGAGCTGGACGGTTTCCGAAGACTCCGCAATGGAACCCCGCAAAACAAGCTCGGCAGACTCCGTGGAACGAGCACGGCAACCGACGCTCAAAAGAGCAAGGCTCAAAAGGAAGGGAATACGCATTCAAAACTCCTTGAGACGAAGGCCACACTTCGGCAGGTCTCTTTTTCAGCCTCCTCGTTGAGGGGCTTGCTGGAAGAGACTTCGGCCGATTGCGGCTCTCTCTTGAAGGCCACACGAGCCGCCAGGGCTCCGACGCTGTGCGGAAGAGACACTGTGAGGCACGCCACGCTGTCCTAAACCCCGGGAAACTAGCCCAATGTGGACCAAGTTACAACCCAAGGAAGGGACAGCGATTTCCACTACTTCTCATCTTACCACCCACTGTACGGGTCTTGGATGAGATCGTCAAAACTGAGATCTCCGAAAACTGTGAGGGGAAAACTCTGCCGCTCTTTTCTTTAGCGGGAGTTGAACACGAAGGGATACTTCACGCTCACCACCCCACCGCCCCGCGGCAAAGGGAACTTCCACCGGCGGATGGCGCCGGCCATGCACCCTTCCGCGCCCGGGCTGCCGAGGTCGGAACTGGCGATATTGGCTGAGTTCACGCGTCCATCGCCACCAATCACAAAGTTCGTCGTCACCCGGCCTGCCAGGTTCCGGTTGCCCTGTAAGAAGCGTTCGTAACAGGCTTTAATTTGCGCCAAGTTCGCGCGAATTACCGCCTCGATCTCTTCCTTCGTCAGCGAGCCCTCCACGGCCGGATCGCCTTCGGGCACGACCACCGCAGACGCCTTTATTTTGCCGCCCGCGCCGCCAGGGCCTGCTGCGTTGCCGGTGCCGCCGAGGCCACCCGCGCCCAAGCCGCCTGCTCCGCCCCCAAGCCCATTGAGTGCACGCGCGGGTCCGCCTGTGGAAAGGCTGTTTCCCTTGCCAATGCCCCCGAAACCATGAGCACCGCGCCCCGCCGAGCCGGAACCTCCACCTGCACCACCCGCAGAACTCTGCAGCCCTGTGGCAATGGCGCCCACGCCATTGAGGTCTGAAATTTTGCCCAGTCCGGCTCCGAGTTTGTCGAGGTTGATGCCCGACATGACGTCTTTCTTGCCGCCTTCCACACCCATGGCACTGCTTTTGGAATTGCCCGCGCGAGCGCCCGCGAATGCGCCTGAAGTGCCGCCGGCTTTTCCGCCGCCATTGCCGGCATTGTTGCTGCTCTTGGGTCCTAAGGTTTTTTCGTTGGCCTTCGATTCCCCCGCAGCATTGGCAGGGTTGGGGTTCGGCGCAGAGGGCTTCTTCGGGCTTTGTAAAGCCACTGGCGTCTGTGGCTTCGGAGGTGCCTTCACAGGGTCCGGCTTCTCTTTGGGCTGTTCCTTCACCACGGGCTTCACCTCCGGCGCTTTCACCGGCGTACTCACTTTCGGTGGCTCAGGCTTCTTCTCGGGTGGTTTGACTTCGGGAGGCTTAATGGGTTCCGGCTTCTTGACCTCAACTTCCGGCTTCGGTGCAGGAAGGTTGTCTTTTGGTTTCGGCGTTGGTGTTCGAATGGCGAGGGTTTCCGCCCACGAGTCTTCGTCGAACGGCTTTTGGGGGTTGCCGTTGCGGTTCACATAATACATGCCACTCGAAAGGAGGCCGTAAAGGAACAAAGCGTAAATGAAAATGAGAGGACGCCCGTCGAGATCTTCGAATCGCTTCAGAATAGGATTTGGAAGCGAAACGTTCGTGAGAAAGTAACTGACAGGGCCGTGCTTAACCAGCGCCATTTCGCCGGCTTTCATTTTCAACTTCGTGGGCCCGGCGACTTTTTCGAAGTTTCCGCCTCGGCGCACGCGGCCCTTCATCTCGTCATTCAGATAGATGACTGTATTGGATCCTTCTACCTTGGCGAAGGTGTAGTTGCGGGTGTTCGCACGGGGGCCGATGCCAATGAGCTGATCGTCTTCTTCGTTGCCCAAAACGCACGTCGCCGGACGAGGAATCTCGCCCTTCTTCACGTTCCCGCCATAGTGTCGCACATCGAGAATGGATTGGTCCCAGAACGCGACCACTTCCAAAGTCGAACCGTGAGGCCGTTCCTTCCCCGGTTCGAAGAGGAAGCCATAGTTGACTGTGGGAACGCGCTTGACCTGGCCCTCGTAGCGGTAGTCGTCGCGCTTGGTTCGGCGGCCTTGTGCCGTCGCACCGGCGGCTCCCGCCTTTTGTGTGCTCGCACTTTCCCCGTTCTTGTTACCCTGCGCGCCCTGAGAGCCCGACTTGGCACCTCGGCCAACGACGGCGCTGCCTTCACCAGGCAGCACGTCGATGCGCACGTCGCCAATCTGGATTTTGTCGCCCGCTTTCAACGGTTCGACCACCTCAATCACGCGGCCGTTCAAGCGCACGCCCGCTTCACTCGCCATGTCGACGAGCGAAGCCTCTCCGCTTTGCGGATCGACCTCAATCATAGCGTGAATGGGTTCGACATCGCTTCCGGGAATGACGAGATGATTCGAGGGAAGGCGTCCGATGATCACCTGCCCCGCCTCGATGACGAGTTCCTCGGGATTGCCCTCAATGACCTTGCTGGCTTTGAGTAGAAGAGCCATTTCGTTTCGCTTCCTCGCCTATCGCGTCTTCGGGGTTCTTACGCAGTCCTTGCGGAACCGTGGCAGAGATTATTCAACTTCATGGTAACAGATCCGCTAGATTCGCAGCCTCCAGGAAGGCGACGCCCCTTTGACTCACGAGGAAGGAAGTTCACATTTGCGGGCTCACAATTGTTACTTCTTCGCGGGGGCTGCCGGACTTGCCGGAGGCTGACTGGCAGGAGTACCGCCTGATGGTCTGGCTTCGGACTTCGATGCCCCTGCCTCTTTCGCCTCAGACTTCGCTTCTGTTTTCGGCTGAGATGCAGGACTGGGTGGAGGCGCCTGCAGCTTTTGCAAAAGGGCATTGGCCTTGCCATCGACGTCGCCAAGACTTCCCGGCAACTGAAAATATTTGCCCAGAAGGTCGACGGCTTCTTTGCGGCGAGAAGGGATTTCCGAAAGAGCAAGCGCATAGTTCCACGCAACGCGGCGGTCTTGGCTTTTTTGCTTGTAGATTTGGGCGAGGAGAGGAACGGCCTCGTCGGCCTTGCCACGCACTCGCAAAGCGATGCCGAGTCCCATTTTCGCATTGAGGTTCTCGCCCGCTGACGCCGTGGCGATGCGGAAGTTGCGCTCAGCACCCAGGTAGTCGCCTGAGCGCAGAGCCAGGAATCCCAAGGTGATGAGCGCAGGGACGTAGTTCGCCCTTGCTGCCTTGTTCATTTCGTAGATGCCTTGCGACTGCTTTCTGTCCACCATGTAGCGAACGCCCCAGGCGTGAGCCACTGCAGCCTTCACCTGAGCGTCGCCCGCCGAAAACCGGTCGGCCTTACCCAGGAGGTATTCCGTGAGTGAGTACTCTCTGCGGGTCATGGCGCCGTATGCGGTTTCAATCAGAAACCAAGGGCTCTTGGCGCCCTTGGTGCCTGCGGCACGCGACAGATTCTTTTGAATATCGCCACCATTTCCTGCCATGCGCAGAAGAGCGAGAAATGTGACAACCATGGGAACATCTTCTTGATCCTTGCGAACGAACTCTTCGATTTCAAGAATCGCATCCGACAGCGCCTGGTTGCCTACGGAACCTTGCACAACGCTTGTGGGTGTGAGGGTTGAAATCACGAAGCGTGTTTCCCCGCGACTGCTCTTGCGGGCTTCTTGCTCCTGTTTCGCTTCCACATTCTTCGAGCCCGCATCGGCGTTGTCGCTTGCTCCGGAATCGTTCGACGCCGTTGCCGAGGGTGCGCCTTTTTCACTTTTCGAAGCACAGCCGGCAACGGCGAGTCCCACAGAAAGCGAGACCGCAGCAGACAGCCATGGGTTTAGGAAACGGCACTTCATTCCTGACCTCCGAGCGCCTGAATAACGGGCTTCACTTTGCCCGTTTCCACAAGCTGCGTTCCGACGAAGACGGCTTCAGGCACCCATTCGTCGAGCTTGCGATTTTCTGCGGGGTAGATGCGAGAAAGCGCCGCCGACGTTTTCTGGCTGAATTCCGTGTAGACACCGAATTTCGACACCGCTCCAGCGGATTCTTTGTAGTACTCGCCCGACTTCAGCTCGATGGGCTTACCCAGTCCCGAGAGCTGTCCTTTGAGTTTCGCAGCGGCTTCGGGCGGAGTTCCTGGAGGCACCGGCGGGTTCTGGAGGTCTTTGCCGAAAACTTCATAGGCGTAGCCGATGGTATAGAGGCTTGCGACGCCCCACTCGGCGTCGCCAATGGCCACAACCTTTTTGTAGCTCTGCTCCACTTGCTGCAAGAGGCCCTGTTTCGCCACAATCGAAGCTTGGAGATCGGAACCATCGGGTTTGCGTGCTTCGAGGCGGGTGTTCCGGAACTTTTGAAGAACAGGCGCGTGTTTTTGGTATTCAATTTCAGCGACCACGGAAAGAGCCTGGCCTTGAACGGCTCCCCGATTGGAGGAATAAATTCCTACAATTTTCGCTTCCCGCGCGGCGGCGGCAGAGGCGCGCCCGCTCTTGCGTTCCGCATCGGCAGCCCGTCCCAAGTAAATGATTTGGTCGGTGGGGTTGCGCACCACTTGCATGACGTTGGTGTCGACAATTCTCACGAAATCAGCGTAGCGGTTGTTTCGTTCGTACATGTCGGCAAGGGCTTTGGCAGCATCTGCCGCCCCCTGCCCACCCATTTTAATGGCATCAGAGCAGGTTTTCTGGGCCTGCTGAAGGTTATTGAGAGCGTCGTAAAGAAAACACGTCTCGCGTTGAATGACGCCCGAGCGTTTATCTTGTGGATAACGCGCAAGAAACTGCGTAGAAACGCTGGCGGCCTTGTCGAGCTGCAAACGAGCTTCGCTCATTTCAATAACCGCGGCCATGGCATCGGCAGACTGGGGACTCTTTGGATACTTGGTGTACACCATCGAGAAAGCTTCCGTCGACTTGTTCGTGTCGCCCGCTTTTCTATAGTTCACACCTGCGTTGTACCAAGCCTTGTCGGCCTCGCTTCCGCCCTCGCGCGCGAGCCTTTCGAACTCTTCGGCGGCCTTTTTGTTGTTGCCCGACTTCTCGACGTTCGCAATTTCCACAAAACGGTTGGCTTGTTTGATTTCACGAATGCGCTTGCCAATGTCGCCCTTTTGGTAGGCTGGAATCTTCCAGAGCGTGTCGGCCACCGCCATGAGTTTTCGCGTGTCGTCAGCATTCATCCACAAAAGAATTTCGGCTGCCGTTTGGCCTTCCTTGCGCTCCGAGGAGTCGGCCGCGATCTGCGTGAGGCGCTTTTCCGCCTCATCATATCGATTGTGCTTGAGGTAGATTTCCGCCGTGTCGATGCGGCAATCAAGCACGGCCTTGTCTTTGGGAAACCACTTGATGAAGGAGTCACACACACGCACGTATTCTGTGAAGTCGGCCGACATGGGAAGAGCCGCTTGCTTGAGCTTCGCAGGCTTCGCTCGGAGGGCCTTCATCTCTTTTTCCACCTCAAGAAACGAGGCCGACAAGAGGTACGTGGCTGACTTCTGGAAATATGGATTCTTTTTGGGGTCGTTCCCGAACTCGGTGATAGCCCAAAAATTCTTTGCCGACTCTCGGTAGCGGTTCTGTTGGTACTGAATTTCCGCAAGGTGGAAGCGAACCTCAAGACTCTCGGTTCGCTTCGGATAGCTGCGCAAATAAAGTCCGTACCCAATCTCTGCTTGAGCGAAAAGGTACTTATTGTTGTCCTTCTGCGCCATGGCATGCTGCTTTTTAGGATACGTTATGGCAACAGTGTGAACCTGGTCTAAAGATTCCTTGAACTCTCGCTCATTGGCGTTTCTCTGGGCCCAGGGCGTTCCTTCTGTGTAGTTCTTCAGGAGGTATGCCATTTCTTGCCATAGCAGCTTCTTGTCGACCTTCAGGTTGGAGGTGTCGACAATTTGCACCTGGATTTCTGCTGCCTTGATGTTGTAGGGGTTGCGCGCAAGGAATCGCTTCAGCACAACCACCGACTTGTCGTATTCACCGCTCTCGCGCAAGAGGTCGGCAAGGCGCATCAACATTTCACCATAATACTTTTCGCCACCTACAGATGCGTAGTAGCGCTCGGCACCGTCGATGTCTTGAAGCTCCGCAAACACGAGCACGAGGTCGCGAAGAGCCTCTTCTTTCAATTTTATTTTGCCGCCAGGGGTGAGCTCCGCGCCGCCCTGCCCTGCAAGCGACACCACGCGCTGAAAACTCCCTCGGGAGTTCGCGTAATCACGGAGGTTGTAATAGCACCAGGCGATTTTATAGACTGCCCAAGGATAAATAGGTGCCCGCGTAAAGCGCGTGACCTGGCTGAAGGCCGTCAGGGCTTTTTTGAAGTCTTGTTTGCCGAAATAGAATTCACCCAAAGCGTAGTGGGCGTCGGGCAGGCGCTTGGAGTTCGGAAACTTCGCCACCAGCTGGCTGTAATAGGAAGCCGCACTTTGTGAATCGCCCATTTGGTCGAGGGCATAGGCGACCTGAAAGTAGGCCTCGTCAATGGCCTTTCCCTTAGGATACTCTGTAATATACTGCTGCGCACGTTGAATAACCTTGCTCGTCCACACTTTGCTTTGGCGCTGTGTGAACATCGGCTCCGTGCCGCGACGTCCGCCGTTGTCCCATTTCTGCCACGCAACGTCGTAAGCACGGCTTTCCTTGAAAAACGTGAGGATGGCTTGCTGATGGTAGTTCTCAACCAGACGACGCAAGATCTCGGGCCGTTGCGGAGATTTCTTGCCAAGTTTCGGCAAGAGTTTCTCCATATAGGTGCTTTCTTTCCCAATGGCACCGCCCAGAGCACGCTCTAAAGCCACAGCCTCGATTTCGCCGCGGCGCACGCGATTGCCCTTGCCTTCTGCTATTTCGCGTTTCGACTTCCCCTGTTTCTTTTTCTCAACGACGTTGTCGTTTCTGTCTTTCACATTGATTCGCGCACCCGAACTGGTGAGCTTTCCACGACTCGAGCCGCCCAGAGCAGGAGGCGCATCAGACGACGCAGTGGTCGCAGTGCGTCCGGCAGTGCTGCTGCGTGCGGCGCCTGCTCGCTCCGGTGCACGACGCGCTTGCGCGTGCGCCTCGGGGTCGAGGGCCAAGGCAACGAGCGGTGTCAGCGAGAGGAATTTGCGTGCATGGCGGAATTTCATGTTCGGATGCTCACTTCTTCGCTGATGTGGCGACGGCGCACTTCGAGTCGATGTTGTAGACGTAGCCTCCCAGCTCGTCCTCCCAGTACTCACCTTCGAAAGGCCAATATTCAATTTCACTCTTCACGTTGAGTGGCTTCATACCCTCTCCCCACGAGGTGCCATCGGACCCTTGATTTTCAGGGTTGAAGCGGGCGCGCAGCTGGTCGGTGCGGCCCGAAAGCATCTCGAGGTTAATAAGCCTGGTTTGGTCGGAAAGATCTCGAAGGTAACGAAACTGCTGCACCGCCTGGGAGAAAAGAATTTCTCCCGCGGTGCGGATAGTCGCCTTGCGGCGATTTTCGTAAGAAACACGCAGGACGTCGGCCAAGCCCGACATTTCCCAGCGAGCCCCTTGCCCACGCAACTGAGCGGCCTCGCGCTCCATGCCCCTCACCACGGCAGCGGCTTCTTTGAAGGCATCTGACCTCGAAACAGCGTCAATAACTTCTGTGGCGGCCGTGTTTTCACCCAACCGCCCCGTCGCACGGTAACGCGCGATGACGCTATAGAACGCCTCCGGGTTTCCCTGATACTTCTTCAACAGATTGTTCAGGTCGGCGAAAGTAGGTTTGTAGCGTTCCTGAAACTTCCGCAATTGATCGCGCAAGGCCTGGTATCGGCACAGACGAAGGTAGGTGATGGCATTCAGAATGTAAGTTTCAGGGTAAAAGCGGTTTACAAAGAACGGCGAGTGAATGGTGTGGTTGTTTCCAAGCGAGTTGTTGTGCTTCTGGATCATGAAGAAAGCCCAGGCACCTTCAAAAAGAGTCTCGAGCCAGAGGTCGGAGTCGCGCGGTATTTGCGAGTAGTAGGAAAACGCCCGGCGGTAGTCTTTGCGCTCGTAATAAACGCGCGCCAAACCCATTGTGGCCAATTGACGGAGGCTGTCGGAGGTCGAAGTGCGAACAACGCGCGAGAACGCTCCGAGCGCCCCATCGGAGTCTTTCATCACGGCGTAAATGACACCGAGGTAGTACTGAGCGCGCGGATAATAGGGGTTGCCTGAAGGAACACGCTCGAATTCGGACTTCGCGCGCGCCACCGACTGCATTCCAGAGGCCCCACCGCCCAAACCCGCAGCAGCCCCTCCGCTGTCGAACGCTTCAAGACCCTTGTAGAAAAAATAGAAACCGCGAGCGCCCGGCGGCACCTGAAGCGGATCGATTTTGGTTCCAAAAATGCCGCCGATGGCAGCACGCCCCAGCGGGGAGCGCGTGTTGAGATCTCCCAAATTGTCGAGCCCAAATCGAAAGAAATCGTTCTTCGTCCCTTGGGCCACAATGCGAGAGTAAAAATACGCTCCGCCGTAGGGGAAGCCAGCTTTTTTGAGCGACTCTGCAAGTCCGAATTCAGCCTTCGCTCGGGTGTCGCCCGAAGACGCGATGGAAAGTGAGTAAAAGAGCCGTGCGCTGTTGAAGTAGTCGCGCGCCTGAAACGCACGCTGAGCTTCGGCGTAAGCATTCTGGGCATAGGCCACAGGCACCAAGGGCGCCAAAAAGGAAACCGTGGGGACAAAGGAGGCCACGACGTTCCACGCAACAACGGCAGCAACGCACGCGAGGACGCTCTTGATGGGTCCGGTTGAAAGGCCATTGGACTTGTCAGACTTCACGCGCATGCTCCACATCCACTCACAAGAAGTACCCCAGACCAAGGGAAAGGATGACGTTCTTGATGCCGTCGTCAATAATGTTTTTTCCTTCCGCAGCAGGCTGGAAAACAAGCACCCTCACGTTCCAAATAAACGCAGTACTCTTCCCTAAAAAGTAACGCTGCCCCGTTCCAACGTTGAACTGTGGAGTCGTTTCCCAAACGTCCGTGCCAGGCGTGACTTCCTCTCCGCCGCAGCCTCCTTGACGTTCTCGGTTTGCGGCAAGACCGCCTCCAGCCGTAAAAAACCAGTCGAAGTAAAGGACGTCGCCGCTACCAAGCTGGTACTTTCCATAAATAGGAGTGTATGAAACATACCCACCATAGATGGTTTGAACTTCATTTATCAGAGGGTTGATGTTGAAGTCTCGGCCAAGAAGGTCGCACTCGTCTTTGTTGTCGACGAAGGAATAGCCACCCTCCGCATGCAGTCCGAAGCTTTCTGAGAAGTGAAAACCCAGCCCCGCTATACCAAGGTAACTGTTGTGGAAAGACTGGTTCATAACGCCGCCAGCGTTTATGTCGAGCTGGAGACGAAAACGTTTGGTAAAATATTTGTTCTTAATGACTCGGATCTCGTAGTCCTTGAAGTCCTCTGCGCGCGCACCCGTGGGCGCTATGGAAGAAAACAAGGCAACAGCCGCGAGCGCGAGGGCAAGGGCGAAGGCCAGGGCATTTTTTGACCTCGGCAACGTCAGGCTCATGGAACTCCTCGGGCGGCGTCCGCAAACGTTTTTCTCTGTTTCAGTCGGTTGTCATTCGGCTCACGGCGAGCTTCCAGCCGACGAAGTCGGCCTGCTGCGCGCTGAGCATAATACGCTTGAGCACCTTGAACTGGACATCCTTGTCCGACTCGAGCACCAGGCTGTTGAGGTCGGACTCAGAAAGGGCAAGCGCCTTGTTCCGGTTCTTCAGTGTTTCGTTCTGGTCACGCACCTTTTTAAATTCCTGGTAGGCGACTTGAATAGCTCCCTG
>JADCJN010000139.1 GCA_020247005.1 Silvanigrellales bacterium | reverse complement strand
GCACTTCAAAACTGGCGCACGCTTGCGCGAGCGCCTTCCACCTTCACACCGTGGCTCGTTCCTCAGCTGAAATAGACTCCTCTGGGTTCATGCTCCAGGAATCTTGCCGAGGGCTCACTGAGTGTCGCCGACGCCACTGAACTTAAGCAATGAGTTTCAGCACGGTAATTCAGGGCAGTGCGTGGCCCAACTGGGGAAAACTGTACTGATGCCAATACGGGTAGACGGGTGCCGGCCGGCTCGCTTTCTCCAGCAAGGCCACATGGTCGGCATGGAGGTTCCAACCCACCGCCCCAAGATTCAAGCGAAGCTGGGTTTCATTGCGCGCACCAATGACGAGGCTCGAAACCGTTGGGCGCTGCAGGAGCCAATTGAGCGCCACCTGCGCCACGGTCTTGCTCGTTTCCTTTGCCACGACATCAAGGGCATCGACAATGTCGTAAACCCTCTCTTTGTCGAACGGAATAAAGTCGGTTTGCCCCAAGCGCGTGTTCGCGGGAGGTTGCGTTCCTCGGCGGATGTTCCCAGCGAGCGCGCCGCCTGCCAGAGGGCTCCAAACCACGGTGCCCAGTCCGAGATCCTTGGCAGCCGGCATGAGCTCCCATTCCAGCTCACGGCCCGCGAGCGAATAGTAAGTTTGATGCGCAACGTAACGTGTCCACCCGTATCGCTCCGCGATGGCCTGCGACTTCGCCAAATGCCAACCCGAAAAGTTTGACGCGCCAACGTAACGAATTTTGCCGCTTTGAACAAGGGTGTCGAGTGCTCTGAGAGTCTCCTCAACGGGAGTCACGGCGTCGAACCCATGCATGTAGTAGACGTCGATGAAGTCGGTCTTGAGCCTTTTCAAACTCGCATCGCACGCGCGAATAAGATGGTGACGTGAAGAGCCCACGTCGTTGGCGTTGGCGCCGGTTGGAAACGTCGCCTTGGTGGCAAGCAAAATTTTGTCGCGCCGGCCAGCGATAGCAGCACCTAAAATCTCTTCCGAGGCCCCGTCCGAATAGATGTCGGCAGTGTCGAAGAAGTTTAATCCCGCTTCAAGGCAAACATCCACGAGCCTGCGAGCCTCGTTGGCATCTGTTTCGCCCCACGATTTGAAGAACGGAGTCGTTCCGCCAAACGTGGCGGTGCCAAGACAAAGAACCGGGACCTTGAGTCCGGAACGTCCAAGAACTCGAGTTTCCATCTTCAATTCCTCTCTAAAAAAATTTACGACCTTTTCCAAGACCACATTTAGAGGAACACAGTTCAAGGAACACTGACGTAGACCACTGGAGTTCCGTCTTCGTCGACAATACGCACCTGAAAAAGCTCGAGTGGCACCACAGCGGGGCCCACCACAGCCCGTCCTTCTTCACGCAGGGAAAAGACCGCACCATGCGCCGGACACCCAAGGCACGCAGTGCTCGGGTCCCAAGGGCCTTTGTGAAGTGGGAGGTCTTGGTGCGTGCATTTATTCTCGAACGCGAAAACAGTGTTCTGGGCATCTCGGCACACAAGAATGCCAACACCCTCGAGGCGAACCACCTTTGGCACCTCGAGCGCAATGTCGTTGAGGCGACAAACGCGATGTTCCGCCATGGCCCACGCTCCTTTAAATTTTCACGACACCAGACACCAGCGCATCGACGGTGTCTTCAGCGATTTGCGCCAAAACGCCCTCTCGCGGCAGAGCATCGACACCTTCCATGGCAAAACCTCGAATAACGAGAGCTTTCGCTTGCTCTTCCGAGAACCCGCGGGTGCCAAGATAGTAGAGCTGCTTGGCGTCCACTTCTCCGGTGGCGCTGCCGTGCTTACACGACACTTCGTTGGGCAGAATTTCAAGTCGTGGAAGCGAATCGATGCGTGCGCGCTTGGAAAGGAGCAGGTTCTTGTTGATTTGAACCGCTTCGCTGCGAGGAGCCTCCTTGTGAACCAGAACAAGGCCCTGGAACACAGCCCGCCCCCGACCACTCGCCACCATTTTCGCGCGCAGGTCGCTCTTTGCGCCGGGGCCCGCGTGCTCATGCACGGGTTCGTAATCGAGCACACCCGAAGAAGCCACAACAGCAGTGGAGCAATGCGCCTGCGCTTTCTCGCCGCACAGCACAACATTCGAAACGACACGCACCGCACCGGTGGGCGCGAAGACAAGTGCATCGCGGAAAAGACCACCTTCTCCGACTTCCACCCGGCGTTCCAACAAAAGCGAGGCATCAACGTGACGCTCCGTGCCGGCATGAAACCAGGCTTCGTTCACTTGGGCACCGCTTGAAACAAAGATGTCGTGCCTGTGGTGCGCAAAGTGGGAGCCCGCGTCGATGTGCAAGATGTCAGCACGCGCGCCAGACTCAACAACGTAACGAACATGATGGAAGCTCTGCGAAAAAGCCGACGCTCCCGCTGCAACAACCACGAGGGTGAAAGCGGCCTCAGAAAGCCCAGGGGGGGCAGTCACCTTGACGGTGAGCGTTTGGGGCACGGCCGCGCGCAGCCGCGCAGAGAGGGCAGCCCCTATGGCACTTCTCCCAACCACGGCTGAAAGGTCGACCGAGACCCCTGAAATTTCGATGCCGCCCGCACCAGCCTGCGAGGTGCCTCGAGCCGGAGAAACGACACGCGCAAATCCATCGTCCAGAAAAAGGAAGGCGGTTCGAGAAGACTCGAGCGCAAAAAGCGCATCGAGTGACGCCGGCGAGAGGTGCGCCGACAGAAGGGTCCGAACCGTCGACACGCTCTCGGCGGAACCAGTGTCTTCGAAAGCGATTTTCCAAGGCCTTGCGCCCTGCGCAAGCGCTTCGACGACGGGTTTCCCGGCGAAGTCGAGCATGTCGGACTCAGGCAGGAAGAATGCCGCCGGATCTGTGCGTCGCCAACTTTCTTCTGGAAGAGCGGGAAGAGAAGGCAACAAAGTGACAATCGACTTGGACGTCATCCTACGCTTCCTTCCATTTCCATTTCAATAAGTCTGTTCAATTCGACCGCGTACTCCATGGGGAGTTCCTTCACGAAAGCCTCAATGAAGCCATTGACCACCATCAGAGTGGCTTGCCTTTCGCTGAAGCCGCGGCTGGTGAGGTAATAGATTTGATCTTCGCTCACCTTACTCACGGCGGCTTCATGACCAACTTCAACCCCGTCTCGCTCTTCAATCTCGATGGTGGGAAAAGTGTCGGATCTTGAGTCGGAGTCCATGAGGAGTGCGTCGCATTGCACCTTGCTTCTGCAGCCCTTCATGCCTCGGGGAATCTTCACAAGCCCACGGTAGGTGGTGATGCCGCCGTCCTTGGAAATTGACTTCGACGTCACAACGCTTGTCGTGTTCGGTGCGGCGTGCACGATTTTAGAGCCCGCGTCCTGGTGCATGCCGTTGCCAGCAAACGCCACGGAAAGAATTTCTCCTCGCGCACGCTCGCCCATTAAGTAAACAGCAGGGTATTTCATGGTGAGTTTTGAACCGATATTGCCGTCGACCCATTCCACCACGGCATCTTCGTAAGCGTAGGCCCGCTTGGTCACAAGATTGAAGATGTTCTTCGACCAGTTTTGAATCGTTGTGTAACGGATTTTCGCGCCTTTCAGCGCAATAAGTTCCACCACCGCAGAGTGGAGCGAGTCGCTTCGGTACACCGGAGCCGTGCACCCTTCAATGTAGTGCACACTGGAGCCTTCGTCGGCAATAATGAGCGTGCGCTCGAACTGCCCCATGTTTTCCGTGTTGATGCGAAAATAGGCCTGCAAAGGGATGTCGACGTGCACGCCCTTGGGAACGTAAATGAAGCTGCCGCCACTCCACACGGCCGTATTGAGAGCCGAAAATTTATTGTCGGCCGACGGGATGATGGTTCCAAAGTATTTTTCAATGATTTCAGGGTGCTCACGCAAGCCCGTGTCCATGTCGAAAAAGAGGACCCCTTGGTCTTCCAGCTTTTTGTGCATGGAGTGATAGACCACTTCCGACTCAAACTGAGCCGAAACGCCGGCAAGAAACTTACGCTCAGCTTCGGGTATGCCCAGGCGTTCGAAGGTGTCTTTGATTTCAGCCGGCACTTCGTCCCAGCTCGTTCCCACGCGCTCCGTTGGTCGCACGAAATAGTGGATGTTCGTGAAGTCGATTTCCTCGAGGAGCTTCGTGTTCCCCCAAGTGGGCATGGGCTTTTCATTGAAAATGCGCAGGGCTTCCAGGCGACGTTCGAGCATCCAAGCGGGTTCCCTCTTGAATGCGGAAATTTCGCGGACCATTTCCTCAGTCAGCCCGGCCGCAGACTTCTTTCCCTTGAAGACGTAATTTTCTTCAACGTGGAAACCATGTTTGTAGTCGTCGAAATCGTGTTGCTGAGTCATGGCTGCACTCCCTGTTTGCGGACCCAGTCGTATCCTTCCTTCTCGAGGGACGTCACGAGGTCCATATTCCCCGAGCGCACGACCTTGCCGTCGAGCACCACGTGAACTTTGTCGGGCTTGAGAAAGTTCAGGAGGCGCTGGTAGTGAGTAATGATGACAAACGAAACACCCTGAGTGTCGCGGATGCGAGCGATGGCGTCGGCTACGGTTTTCTGAGCGTCCACATCAACACCGGAATCGATTTCGTCGAGAATTGCCACCTTTGGCTGCACAAGTGACAGCTGCAGCATTTCAAGACGCTTCATTTCGCCACCAGAAAATCCATCGTTGAGGTAACGCTGAAGAGCGGAACGCTCGATGTCGAGCATCTCGAGACGCTCTCGCACAATTTTTCGGAATTCAGAAACACTGACCTGAACGCCGTGACGCAATGAGTACAGGTTTCTGAGGAACTCGGACACCTTCAAACCGGGTACCGAGACAGGGTATTGGAACGCAAGGAAGAGTCCCTTCATGGCACGCTCCGAAGTGCCCAAATCAGTGATGTCTTCTGCGTCGAGCGAAATGCGACCGCCCGTGCGCTCATAGCCCTTATGGCCCATGAGGACATGGCCCAAGGTCGACTTCCCAACACCATTCGGACCCATGATCACGTGGATCTCGCCTTTGGGGACCTCGAGGTCAATGCCCTTCAAAATGTCCTTGTCGGCGACCTTTGCCGTGAGATTCTCAATCTTCAACATGTGTCCGTCCGTTTCTTTGAAAACCCGTCTGCTTGGTTTCGAGTTCCGTTTGTCGTGTTGATTCATTACGTGGGCCCGCGCCCCTGTTCTTCAGAGGAGCCATTTAACGAGGACGCCTCAATCCTCCGTGCTCACCACGCGCAGCGTGCGCTTTTCGCGAACACACTCCGAGAGCGACACACACGCCTTTTGCAGATCACGCAGTCGCCCGTTTTCATCAAATTTTTCGTTCAAAATAATTTCGAATGTTTTCCAGGGCAGGGCAGCACACTTCACCCGAACGGGAAACTTGCTGACGCCAAAAAGGGCTTCCACATCGTCATCAATGTCGTCCGCATGAATCGGCTTCGCTCGCCCCGAATAGATGTCTTCCGCGCGACCCAAGACGTCACGTGCCTGCAGGGGTGTGACACCCTGTATGGCTTCACAGAGCATGGAGGTGGACGCCTGGCTTATGGAACACCCGTGACCCTCGAAGGCAAGAAAGAGGCGCGGCTCAAGCGCTTCAGAAACGCCCCCGGAGGCGGCCCCCGCGTAAGGGAGTCCCGCCCCTTCGAGTCCATCGACGCGGCAAAACAGGGTGACTTGGTCGCCACAGAGGGGGTTTTTCCCTTCCTGGCAAAACTGACACCCCACAGAGGGCTTGCCCTTGAACCGCGGACGACGGGAGTGCTCCAAGATCACTTCCTGGTAGAGCTCCGAAAGAGCCGGCGGGGTTTCAACGGTGACGGAGGTCATAGTCAGTGCCTTGCTACAGAAAGTGATTCATCACGCACACCCTCGCCTTCTAGCACAGTCCTGAACCGTGCACATCGCTTGGCCAGCCTCTGCAGACCGCCTATAAAAAGAACGGATGAACCGCTTCAGCCAAGCCGAGCGCGCTTTATAGCGTCAAGGGCGATGTCGACATCGTCCACGTCGGAATAGGCCGCGAAACTCGCCCGCAACAGGGCGTCGACACCAAGGAAACGCACCAATGGCCAAGCACAATGGTGGCCAGCCCGCATGGCGACGTTCGAGCCATCAAGCAATGTGGCGAGGTCGTGAGCATGCAAAGCCTCGTGACGAAAGGCCACAATGGTTTCCTCACCCGTTTCAGGCGAATACACCTCGATGCCCTTTATGCTTTGTAGCCCCTCGCGAAACCGCGTTGCGAGCCGGGCTGAATGCGCGTGAATGGCTTTTCTTCCTTTTTCTTCAAGCCATGTGAGAGCAGCACCCAAGCCAACAGCCTCCACGATAGGAGGCGTCCCGGCTTCAAAACGCGCCGGACCTCCAGCCCATTCTGACCCTTCCAGGGTGACGTTAGAGATCATGCCACCACCGAAAAGAAAGGGGGGAAGGGACTCCAAGAGAGCCGGAGACAATGCGAGCACACCAATGCCCGATGGCCCGTAAAGCTTGTGCGCACTGAACGCAAGGGCGTCGACGCCCCAGGAAAAGGGATCGTCGTCGAAGCAGGTCATGCTCTGGGCACAGTCGAGCACAACAAGAGCGCCCACAGCCTTCGCCAACGCTGTAATTTCTTTTACGGGGTTCACTTGCCCCAACACATTTCCCACATGAGCAAGCGAAACGACCCGCGTGTTTCTCGAAATGAGCTTGCGCGCCTTTTCGATGTCGAGGCACAACGCTTCGCCCGCTTTCCCCACCATGGGGATGTAGGCAAGTTCGCATTCGGTTCGCAGCGCGGCTTGTTGCCAAGGCACCATGTTCGCATGGTGCTCCATCAAGGGCACAACGATGCGCGCACCGGCATCAACGATGGTTTGCGACAACCCCGACGCCAACATATTGAGACTTTCGGTTGTGCCCCTGGTGAAGATGATTCGAGACGCGCTCACACTGGGCCCTAGGAAGCGCGCAACACGCTCGCGGACCTCTTCGTAAGCTTGCGAAGCACGCACGGAAAGCCCGTAGGCCCCTCGGTGGACCGAGCCATAATCGTGCTCGAGAAAATGCGACATGGCGTTGATCACGGCCCGCGGCTTTTGAGCCGAAACCGCGGAGTCGAGATAGACGAGAGGTTGTGTTCGTCCTTCAACACCCATGCGAGCATTGTTTGCGAAGATCGGAAACTCCGAACGGGTCTGCATTCCCAATGGCAACGAAACTGGCACCTGGACTCCTCCTGTCGGCAGTGTGTTCCTTTGCCACTGGGTAAAGGAACCGCACCACCAAAACAAGGAAGCCACCCGCAAGGGTGGCTTCTTCGAGGCTGTTATAAAAACTATCGATAAGAGACTTGAATGAAACGAAGCCGCGACTCTATTCTCTCTCGTTCGACCGAGTTAGTGAGATGCTGCCACTGCCGAAGAGGCTTTCGCGAGAGGAGGCCTCGCTTCAACAAGATCAAATGGGTCGAGACCCCGCTCCACAATGCGTTCTTCCGCATCTTCCAGAAGTTGCGCAACAGTAGACCGCTTCAATTGGCGCCGAATGGCGCCGAACACGGCATCCCAGGCGGGATCGGTGAGGCACTCCGTGGCGTAGGAAATGCTTTCATCGGGCTTTGGCATTTCAACCGAATAGGGCTCGTCTTCCACAGACTCAACAACGTCCCAAATCGAGATTTCCTCGGGGTCGAGTGCCAAGTGATAACCACCCTCACGCCCTCGGAGGCTGTGAATGAGGCCCGCATTGCGGAGCTTCATGAGGATTTGGTCCATGTAGTCCGTGGGAATGCCCTGCCGCAGGGCAATGTGCCTGCGCTGAACAGGACCCGCGCGGTGGTGGTAGGCGATGTCGAGGAGCGCCTTGAGGCCGAAACGGGTCTTTGCGGTGATGTTCATTGTGGTGAGCCCTCATGTTGGGGGACCGAGCAACTTGCCCTAGAAGTGCCGCAGGAGGAGTCTGTACAACTCTACCTTGTACACAGAAACGTATATCAGACCCTGCCGCGTGGCAACCTAGAAACAGCGAATTCTTTTTCTGCAAATTCATTTTAAGTTCCTAAGATGCGTAAGAGTGTCGAAAGTAAAATCCTGCCTACCCTCCTTGAGCTCGTCTCTGAGAGACTCGAAAGAGTTCGAAAAAAGGGGTCGCAGTGTTCGACAGAAGAAGGAAAACAACGGGAGAGCGTGACAGCCGGACACGAGAGTCGAAAAGGCGTCAACAACGTCTTCTTGAACACCTTTCCACTCGGGATCTCCGCTGGATAAGCCCTCTCGCCGCCCGCGTTCGCTGCGATGCGGAACCCCTCGGACACTTTCTGGCAGAGGTCCTGGCGCGCATCGCTCAGACACCCCACACCAGCGGACTGGTGTCGGGCACGCGATGGGAACTGACCAAGGGCGTCGCCCGGATGCTTTTTCCAAACGTGGAATCCCTCCTTGGTGACATGGAAAAGGGAATCGAATCGCTTGAAGTGGCTTTTGGCGACATCTCGTCTGAGATTCTGCGCGACCCCGACGTGACCTCCGAAATCATTTGTCCCGCACTTGAGGTCCTGGCTCTGGCCATCGAAAAGAACCCAAGACTCGTTGTGTTTTTGGGTTCACCTGACCTCTTGCGGGAAGCCTTCGGAGAGGTCGGAGGACGACTCGCTGGCATTCTGTCCATCGTTCCCGCACTGAGCCAAAGAGCCGCAGCGAACTTTCCTGAGCTCAAGGAAACCCTCTTTGTTTCGCTTCTGGCCCTCAGCCAAGGCGACAGGCTCAGAATCTATGGCCTGGCTGAAGACGTCTTGCGCGAAGTTTACAAGGCGCAGGTCTTCCCGCGCTTACGCGAACTCCTCGACGGCGATCCGCGCTCGAAGGTCCTTGCGCCCATTCTCTTGGGCGCCATTGAGGCCATTCCCGGCGAAAGTTGCCTCAATGCCGTCCTTTCCATCGCGTGCACACCTCAGCACCAACTGACGGCGGGGCGAATCATCGCCATTGCGGTGCAAGAGCTTGGTGGCCTGTACGTGAAAATCTCGCAGGTCCTGGCTGAAATATGCCCTCCTTCACTCGCCAAGGAATTGCGAACGAGCCAAGACGACGCGGGTGGACTTCATCCGAGCATCGAAAAGTCTTGGGAAACGCTTCTGGCGACGCTCGCGCGCCCAGAAATGAGTGCCTTCGAAGGGTGTTTCGATATTCCTTCCACTCCCGTTCCGCACTTCGCAGCCGCGAGCGTGGGTGCACTCTATGAGTTGAAGCTCACGCCCGCAGGCTGCGAGAGATTCGGCAAAACGTCGCTTTTGGTGAAAATCCAAAGACCCGGCCTCGAAGGTCTGCTGACAACGCAATGCAATCACCTTCTCTTGCTCTGCGACAAAGCTCGAGAAGGCTGCCTCCTCGACGAATCACTCGGAAAAGAAACGCGTCTCGAGCTCCTTGGACTTTCGGCAGCGATTCGCAGAAGCGTGCTCAATTACTTCAAGCAAAGTAGCGCCGAACTCGACTTTTGTTACGAAGAAAAAAATGCGGCGCGTGTGCGCGAAGCGCTCAAAGACGAACCGGCCATACGGGTACCCACGTACCAGACAACCCTGTCGGATGTGGTTGTCATGGAGCGAATGCCTGGAACAAAAGTCACGAAAATCGTTCAGGCGAAATACCTCGAGCGAAAAGAAATCGCCGATGCCATCATCCATGCTTACCTGGAACTTGTCTTCACGCACGGCGTTGTTTGGGCAGACCCGCACCCCGGCAACATTCTATTCGACGATGTCAGCAATCGCGTGGCGATGATAGACCTCAACCCTTGTTTTGTCTGGGACAGATCGACACGTGAGCACTTCAAACACCTCCTCTATCGTCTTCTGCTTCGCGACCCGTCAGGCGTGTACGATACCCTCTACCATCTTGTGGACAATAGAGAGTCGCTGCACAACAACTCCATTTTCGATGACCTCTCGAAGTTCTTGAACGCCCCCTTCGACGGGGCGAGCCTCACACGCTTCGTTGGAGAATTCATTCGTCTCCTATCCGAACACAACGTGGACCTCCGCGTCGAGGTTCAGGCTGCGTTGCGGGGCTTGAGCCAGCTTGCGCTCACCGCCAACGCCGTTTCTGCTCGCAATGGTTTCAGCCTCTTGTTGCGACGCTACTTCGGCGTCCGCGAAATGCTGCAGACGGCCTGGGATGTCGGATTGTTTCGCGCTGCAAAAGTCGTAACCCGCACTCTTTTCGACTTGACTCGGGCATTGCCAGAAGAAGACGTTGGGCCTGTGCTCGACGAACGCGACATCCGAGCGCTTCAGGCGCGCGTGAAAGAACTGTCCCGCGCGAGTGTGTGTGACATCCGCATTGTAAGAGTATCACCGGAAGATCACACTGCATTGCGCATGAGCGTGGACGGTTCCTCGCTGCTCGTCACAAGCGAGATGCGTTTGGAAATCGTCGAAAAGCGCCGACCCGCCACGGTTCGTTACGTCATACTCCTCCCCACTCAAAGATGGCTAAAGGAACGCCAGGAGTTCGTGAAACTCACGAGCATCGCCCGTAATTTCTGCACTATCGATTGCCTCGAGCAGCTGCGTCGCCACTCCCTCGACGACTATTGGCGCACCGTGGAAGAATGGAACAAAACAACCGACCAAGGACTTGAGCAACTCCGGCTTGTCCGATCGGTGCGGACCGCTGCACGAAAGCTCCTTGCTCTAAGGTTTGCGGGTATTTGGGACTCTCCTTTGGCGGGCCTTCCAAAGGCGTCGGTGCGCACGTGGCGCCTCCTGCTGCGCACCGAGCATTGGCGCGAGGAATCGGAATACAAATACGTATCCTCGCTTTCAAGAACACCCAAGCGCGCCCGCGCCGGCGGAAAAATTGCATTCGGTACCATTTATAGACTCAAACTCCTTGCCGTCGAGGGCATTCTTTTGTTCTTGAGGGGCCGAGTGAAAAAACAAAAGTTTGCCATGCATCTGCTTCCAATGAACACCAGGGCTCTTGCGGAGCTCATTCTGTTCAATCTTGGCCGCAACTCAGGCAGTGCGACGAGCTCGGGTCATGCCGGGGGCTCAGAGGCTGGGCCCTTCAGTTCACGTCCACGTCGGCAACGTAACCTTCGTGACGACGGACGTTAAATACCGCCTCGGCGAAGAAGAGATACTGGCCCTTGGCACCGAGCACTTCACCAGCGAGTGAGGGCGATTTGTCGAGGTTCGAAGAAGCGATTTTCAATGGCATGACCTCTGGAAGAGGAAACTCCAGGAACACCGGTCGCGCCGGAAGGAATTCAATGGGCCGTAAATTTGCATCTCCGGGAAATGGAACCAGGTGACTCCCCGAGGCGACTTTCGGGTGAGTTGCCAGAAACTTCTGAATCTCTTCGCTCTTCGCCAAGACTTCATTTGCTGAGGGGCGCGCATTGCCCGCCTTGAGCATGTTCGACCAATGGCTTCTATCGGAAACGATTTCAGTGAGGATTTTTTCAAGAACTCCTGCCTGATGGCGCGAGGCAACACGTGCAATGAGCGTTGCTGCCGTGGCCCCCTGATCTATCCAGCGCGCGGGCACCTGCGGCTCGCGCGTAATGCCTACTTTAAATTTGTCCGTATAGCTTAAATAAACGAAGTGTGGTTTGTAGCAAAACGAGAGTCCCCATTCGGGCTCGCGGCACGTGCCTACTCCGAAATGGCAAAGGTGAGGGCTCATGACGCAAGTATCGGCCTGTGCTTTTCCCTTCAGGCACGGGAAACAGAAACCGTCGAAGAGTTTTTTCGTGTCACGCCCACAAGAGACGCACTCGAAGCGCCCCGCATGAAGGAATGACATATGCTGACCGCGCTGGAGCAAGGTGCCACCAGGAGTTTCATACGACACACAGAGCATAATTGGAGAGGTGGCTCCCGAAGAGAGCCACGCGAGAAGTTCAGCGGCATCTTTCGTCCGCGCCCCTTCATTCTCTGCCCACCAGTGCGTCGTCATTTTTGACAGTGGCCCCGAGAAGCTCATACACTCAATCTCCTGAAATAATAGGATTTCGCACTTCCGGCTCTCGTAAAGTGCGCTCGTTTTGACGGCCATCGTCGAACTGCCGACGGCCCACTCCCTGGCGTTGCTGTAACGACGTCTCGCGACCGGGTAAAGTATGCAGAGGTCACGGACGAAGTCATGTCGGCGTTGTTCATCCCGGGAAACTGGGGTAAAGGCTGCAACCTGCTCAGATTCCACGCTACGCCCGGAGGAACGACACACGTGCATTCGCGTCGAACCAAAAATAGTCGCCAAGTCAGGCTCCTGTGTGGAGCAGCCCTCTCGCTCGTCGCAATGGGCTGTGCAACCTCACCGCACGATGCAGACACTCGCTTCGTTGAAAAACAGGAACTTCTTTTCGAAAGCAAAGGCAATGTAACAACAGTGGTGCGCACCGAAACGGTGCAGATCGCGCCCAGCGACGCCCACTCGCGAGCACTCGAGCACGTGCGCGAAGGGGAAAGCGTTCCGGTTCCTGTGGGCGACCAAGGGAACGCTTTGCGAGAGAATGGGGATGCTCTTCTCCCGAACGACATCCCAGCCCAGCCCACCGCAACGGGTGATTCGGAAGTGTCACTCGATGCGTCTCAGATGGGCGACGAAGACTCGCCCCTTGAAACGGGCGAAATTGACAGAGAGAAAGCAGAGCTCGACATCGACTCCAGCCGAAGCCCCGAGGAACTCGGCGGGTTGGTGAAGGAGTCGGCTTCTGGTTCGATTGAAGACGGTTTCGCGTTGTGCGAAGGCTCTGTGTACATGGAGGAGTGGTCGCGCAACTTTGATGCGCGCTGGCTCGCGGAAAATGGCAAACGCTTCAAACGACGCACGGCACTGAACCGAGCCCTCGGCGAAGCCCGTTCGCAGGAATTCTTGAAGCTCCTCTTCCCTGCCCTCGGCGCCCTTGATTTCGACTACCCTGTGGTCATCACCGACGACGTCATCAAGTGGATGCAATACTTCCAAACACGTGGACGCAAGAGCTTCGTGACGTGGTTGCGCCGTGCTGAAGACATCGTTCCTCAGATGCTTCCTGTTCTTGAGTCGCACGGGCTCCCCAAAGACCTCATTTATTTGGCAATGATTGAATCAGGATTCAACAATCGCGCTCTTTCTATTGCCAGAGCCGCGGGCCCTTGGCAGTTCATGCGGCCCACAGGGCGCATGTACAAGCTCACAATTAACGACTTCGTCGACGAACGACGTGACCCCGCCAAAGCCACGGTCGCCGCTGCCCAATACCTGACAAACCTCTATGCGATGTTCGGCGACTGGCACCTTGCCGCTGCATCGTACAATGCAGGTGAAGGCCGCGTGAAACGGGCCTTGCGCGGGCTTGAGTCGCAGGACTTCTTCTCGGCGTCGGAAGCCCGACGGCTCCCGAACGAAACACGCAATTATGTGCCCAAACTCATTGCGGCCATGATCATTTCCAAGAACCCTGAAAAATTCGGCTTTGACGTGGCCGCAGGGAGCCGTGCACTGAAATGGAAAACGGTTCGGCTCGAGAAATCCGTTTCACTCGCTGAACTTGCTCAGAGCATCAACGTCGATCGTTCTGTCCTCGAGAATCTCAATCCCGAGCTTCGCGTCGGCATCACCCCTCCCGCGGCACTCACCAAAGGAAACGGCTATCAGCTCCGGGTTCCCGAGGCGTCGTACGAAGCGACTGTGGCTGCTATCGACACCCTCCCTGAAGCCAGCCGCATCACGCGCGTTGCCGCACGGGTGCGTTCCTCCGAGACGCTGGCAAATTTTGCGCGCCGCAATGGTTTGCGCCTCGCCTCGCTTCAAGCTGCCAACCCCGGATTGAAGGCCTCCACGCGCCTCCGCAACGGGCAGTCGGTGATGGTGCCCGTCACGCTCGGTTCCGGAGCCTACGAAAAATTCGCTGATGGCGGCAAGAAGTCAAAAAAGAAATTCGCGAAACAGGGGAAGAAGACTCGCCTCAATTTCGTCAACACCAAGAAGAAAAGCTCCCGAAAGTCGCTAGCGACCCGGAAGCGTTAGAACCCTGTGGGCAGCACGACCCATGTCAGCGCCATGGGCGTTAGAGAGTCTTGAGATACTCAAGCAGAGCACGGGTGTCTTGTCCCTCTGGGGTCGAAAAATCCTCAGACCATGAGCGCTTCAAGAAAATGCCCGACTCGTGACCACGGTTGCTTGTACCGAGAGACTCGTCACCCACCTTATACAGCCTTGCCGCGAGAAAATTGCCCTTCTCATCGACAAAAGCTTTGTTGGACGAACTCTGGTTCTCGGAGAACCCCTGGGGCGCCTGACTGTTTCTCCATTCGAATCCAACCCAGTCCTGATCGTAGCTGATATTCCCTCTCCAAAACTCACGCGCATTTTCCTCCTGTCGAAGCCTCGGTACAAGGAGATGCATGAGGGTGGGTACCGAACCATTGTGCAGATACGGCGCGCGCGCCCAAATGCCATCGAGAGGGTGTGCCACGTAGCCCACAGATTGGCCCGTGGGTCGTATGATGTCCTTGTCCTCGATTCCCTTGCAAGCTTCGCTCTTCCCGCAGGCCTGGCGGAGGGCCTTGATGAGCGCCGTTCTTCCGCTGTCCGTAATCAGAGAAGCTCTATTGGGATCCGTGCCGACAACGGAAACAGGATAAACCGTTTCATTATTGTCGTAGTGGCAGCCGGCGCAGTTCTCTTTGAATAGGACTTCTCCTCTTGACCGGAGAGACTCGCTGATTTTGAACGGATAGGCAGGCGGAGGAAGATCACGAAGAAGTTCGGTGGAAAGTTCAGCGTTCTTCAAACTGACTTCTTCAGGATCGCCAATAACGCCCAGCTCGGCGCCTAAGTTTCGCATCATTTCGACCCGAATACCGCCATCCCATTGCGCCGTCGCGCGCTTGCTTTGATTCCAGACGCTCATGATGTCGACCATCGAAGGCTTCTCGCTCACAACCGATTTTTTGACGACATTAGGGTCACTGAGAAGCGCGATGGCGGTGGAAAAGGGGTCAAGTCGTCCAGGGTTTCCACCCGCGATGTTCGCAGAAGGGTTGTTTTTGTAAGGCCCTTCAGCCAAAAAATGCGCAACGCGGGTCGATCGCTTCAATGACTGAGCCTTCATTCCGTCCACAACTTTGTCGGCGTTCAATTGAAAAAATGTGGTCTCGCTGACCTGAGCAAGCACGTGGTTTTTTCGGTCCTTGCCATAAAGCCAATTGGGCTCCTGGCTCGCCTTGGCCAAGGCAGCCTTCAAATTCTGAGAAGTGAAATGCTCGCTCAGTATTGTCTTCGTGACCTGTGAAGTAAATCCATGCGCGTCAAACTGGGTATTAGGAGCGCCATAGAGCATTAAAACGCGATTCTCTGGACCAACAACGCGCCCGACATGGCATGCAGCACATGTAAGAGAACCGATGTGGATGGGAGGAACAGCTTTGCCAAGAGTCCAGCCTAGACCAAAAGGAACAGGGTAGTCTGTGTGGTC
>JADCJN010000138.1 GCA_020247005.1 Silvanigrellales bacterium | reverse complement strand
GTTTCGGTAACCTCTTTCGCGTTGGGATAGGCTCCACTTGCCGACAGTGTCCCCACGCATTCCAACGACAGGAAGAAATCCAAGTACTTGAGGCTTGGTTTGGGAATGGTGACGGTGAAGGAGTCATTTGTTTCGTTTAAAGAAAATCGAACTTTGCGGCGCGTCACGGGTCCCCTCGGCAACACGATGTGTGAATATCAGTTACTTTCATGCTTTTATTATCATTGGGTCTTTAAAATAAATTTCAATTTCACTCAAATTTTATCTTTTTTCTTCGAAGAAGGGAGTAATGGAAGGCGCCATGCATAGAGGAAGGAGGCGGCCCGTGAGGTACACCATCATTCACCTTCAGACTTTCGAAATGAAAGTCGTGGAGAAGGTTTCGCGCGCGGAGGTTGAGGGGTGCCGCTCCGGAACCACCGCCATCGTCGATATGGCGACGGGACGTGAACTCGCTCTCGAAGATGCTGAAAGCGCGATGGCGTGCACGGTCGATGATTTTGCGTTGGGGTTTGGGCCGGTTCGCGAGGCCGCCTAAGGCCCTTCCTGAAACGCGCGTTGAACGCGTTCCAAGCAAGACTCTAAAATGACTCGGGGGCAGGCGAGAAAAGGACCATTCAAAGTGGCTGGTCGATTGTAAAGAAGGGGTTCCCCGCGAAGGTCACACACCACGCAGGCCAGTCCTTCAAGAATGGCCTGGCCTGCCGCAGTGTCCCATTCCCACGTGGGCGTCCTGCGGAAATAGACATCGGCTTCTCCTCGTGCCACGAGCAAGAACTTCAGGCTGCTCCCTCGTCGCACGACGCTTTCGACGCCAAAGCGATCGAGCGCCGGCTGCTCCGATCCATGGCGGTGTGACTGGCTGAGGACGGCGCGCAGGCGTGTCGGCTCAGGTGGTTCCGGAGACTTGAGGCGTTGCCACAGTGTTATGGGCTGCAGAGGTTCAGCCGAAGGTGATGTGGGCATGTGTGTTGGTGTGTCACGTGGGAAGGCGATCCATGCACCGAGCGCAGGACCACCCACAACGACAACGTCGAGTGCTGGACACGCCATGACGCCCCACACGGGACGTCCGAGTTCCACGAGGGCGACGTTCACCGCAAAGTCTTTGCTGCCCCGCAAGAACTCCTTCGTGCCATCGAGAGGGTCGACGAGCAGGCAGCGCGTCCAGTGTGCGCGTAGGGCCGCGCTCGGCATGTCGTCTTCTTCCGAGACAACGGGGGTGTCGGGGAACAATTGAGTGAGTGCACGCACAAGAAGGGCGCTCGATTCTTTGTCGGCTTTAGAAACCGGGCTCTCGTCGGCCTTCGTCTCGACTTCGAGATCTGCATGGGCCCCATGGAAATAATGCATAAGGAGGCGTGATGCTTGTCGGACGGCGGCGACGACGGTCGCAAGTTTTTCGGGCGGACCTGAGTTGGGTGCGACGACACTTCTGGACATGGGGACTCCGGCGAAGGGGACAGGTAACACAATCCACCCTTGCAGGAATTGACTTAAAAATCGAGTGAACGTAGCATTTGAAGCAATCCTCACTATGGAAGCGCAGTCGATGGTATTCGACGGTGTTGCCAAGCGGGGGTAGAGTCAAAGAGATTGCGACAAGGAGTGCATGCACATGGCTACCAAGAAGAAGTCTGCTACCGTCTCCACGAGCCAGCTCATCAGCGCCGTCGCCGAAAAGCACAGCGAGCTTCCAAAGAAAGTGACGAAGGAAATCCTCCAGGAATTCCTGACGGTCATTGAAGCGGAAATCGCGCGCAACGGCCGCAAGGTCCGCATCGATAAAATCGGTATCCTCCAGGTGAAGGAACGCGCTGCCCGCATGGGTCGCAATCCCCAAACCGGCGAAGAGATCAAGATTCCCGCGTCCAAGAAAGTTGCCTTCCGCGCTGCGAAGTCTTTGAAGGAAGCTGTTGGCATCGCCAAGAAGTCAACGGGCGCCAAGAAGGCTCCGCCGAAGAAGAAGAAGTAAGAAGGATCTCTTGCGTCTGTCTTCATTGGAGCGCCGAGAGGCGCTCTCTCTTTTTTTAAAGTGTTTTGCCGCAGCGCTTCTCACTCTCATTGTGGTGGAAGCCCCGCGTCGCATTTTGTCACCCGCAGTCACACTGTGGGAAGGGTTTTTGGCCGCCTCGGTTTTTCTCGTCGCCTCGCTCCTGGCTTCCGTCCTCACTTACCGCGCGGAAGTGGGAGGTGCGCGCCTTGCAGGAAGCCTGACGGGGAACCTCGTCAGCCGCATAGAGGAGAAGTATGGTCGCCTCCATCCGCTCGCAAGGCAGCGGTTCGGTGCGGGGGCGCTCAAAAGTTTCCTGTCGTCTGACGTTGGAAATGTGTCTCGTGCCGTTCAACAAGTGGCACTCAATGGACTTCCCGCCCTGACACTTTCTTTTGTGTGCATCCCGTTCATTGTCGCGCGCCTTGGCTGGCTTGGAGTCTTCGGGCTTGTTCTGCTCTTTTCACAACTCCTGTTCGCTCACGTTCTTTCAAAAGGCATCGCGCGTCTCGATGGCGCCGGGCGCGAAAGTTTCGATGCTCTTCTCAGCCTTGCCGGAGAATGGCTTCGCAACATGCGGCTCGTCCGTTCTCTCGGATGGTCGCATGCTGTCGAGTTTCGTATGGATGCCCACCTTCGTGCGCACTTGCGTGCGGGCGCGAAGTCTCACGTCCTTTTGTGCCTTGTCTTTGGCACCTCGTTCTCGTGGTGGATGGTGCCACTCGCAGGCATGCTTCTCGTTTCTGTGTGGACAGGTCAACAGCCCAATATTTCATCGCTTTTTCAGGCGAGTTGGCTTCTTTCCGCGCTTTCAAAATACACCATGCACTTGCCAAACACTCTGGCCCGCTGGACCCAGGCCCGTGTTTCCTTGAAAAGACTTGCCGGCTTTTTTGCTGCGGAAGAAACGCTCGTGTTCGAGGAAGCGGGCTCCAAGGGCGTGCCGCATTCCGAGTGGCAACCCGAAGCCTTGGAAGCGGTGGTGTTTGAGGACGTCGAGGTTGAAGTCGAGGGGCGAGTGTTGTTGCACCTGCCTTGGCTGGTCGTCCCCCTGCGGCGAAAAACAGTGGTCGTGGGGACCGTGGGTGCGGGCAAAAGCATTTTCGTCGACCTCCTGATGGGTAGGCTTCCTCCGAGCCGCGGGCGCGTGGCCGTGCGTGACGTCCAGGGGGGGTTGCACCCTCTCGATGTGGGAGGGGCAAGGCGAGCCCTGCACTCAAGGTTGGCCTTTGTTGAGCAAGTGCCTTTCCTTTCGTCCGACACCGTCGCGTTTAACGTCGCACTGGAAGAGTTTGGCAACCACACTGTGATCGATGGTGAGACGCACAGTGTGACAGACAGGGCCACCGATATCTTTCAGAGCCTTCAACGGGCGGAGTTTGAGGCCGACCTTCATGCGCTTCCGCAGGGCATTTTCACGCACGTGGGCGAAACAGGCATCAATTTGAGCGGTGGTCAGCGCCAGCGCATCAACCTTGCGCGAGCCTTTTTTGCACAACGTGCCCCACGTTCGTTTGGGGTCTTCGACGACCCACTGAGTGCTGTCGATGGCCACACAGAAGAACGGCTCCTTGCGACTCTTAAAGAATGGCCCGGAGGTTTTCTTTTGGTGACGCACCGGCTCTCGGGCGCCGCGGCTTTCGATCACGTCATCGTTTTGGAAGCGGGGCGCCTCGTTGAGGAAGGCAGTCCTTCCGGTCTTCTGGCCGAGCCTTCTTCTCGCTTCGTGGCCTTTACGCGCACCCGAGAGGTTCTTGCATGAAAGGCTTGCTGCGTTTCTTCTTCACGCTCCGAGCGCTCGTTTGGGCCTTGCCGCTGGTGTTGGCCTGCATTTTAGCGGCCTGTTTTCTTCCTCAACTGTTCCTTTGGTACATTGGTGAAATTTCGCGTTGTGGCGTTTTTTCCAGCTGCCGTGCCACCGCGCTCGGACTTTCCTGGGCGCCCGCTCTTCTTGTCTCCCCCTTGGGGCTTGTGGTGGTGGTTGGGGCTGCCATCGCGTTTCGTGTTGCGGCGTGGGCACTTTTCGAGATTCTTGGGCAGTTGTCTTCTCGTCACCTTGCCAGGAAGATGATCCAGGGACTCGCCGGAACACGTGTCACTTGGTTCGACACCCAAGGAAGCGGTGCCGTTCTCTCGCGTTTTTCGCACGACTTTCCTGGTCTCAAAGAAATGGGAGTCATTCGGCTCGGAGACTCTTTGAACGCTCTTTTTGAAGTGCTTTGCTTGTCGAGTCTCATTCTTTTCGTCGATGCCCGGCCCTTTTTCATCGTGATTCCTCTGCTTGTCACGTTCCTTTTCCTTGTTGCAAAATTAGGTGGGCGTCTTGAAGGAGCGAAAAGCCGCGAGTCGTTGGCAATGGGGTCGTTCCTTCAGAAAGCGACCGACATGTTCGACGGAGCGTGGACGTTTCTTGTCTATGGCAAGGCGGATCTTTTGCGCGTGCGCTTGTGCCGGGCAACCGAAAGCTTGGTGCAAGCGAATGTTGAACTGGCGTCTTTGGCGGCGCGCGGCAGGCTCCTTGCGGAAGCTGTTTCAAGCGCCTACGGCTTCCTCTTCTTGGTGTTTGTTGCGTGGGCAATGGCCCAAGGAAAAATTGAGGTCGGTTTGGCGGCGGTCCTTCTGACCACGGTGTTTCGTTTGCAGCCGGCCTTTTCATGGCTGTTCTGGGCCGCTGCGAACCTGCGAGAAAGCGAAGCGGCCGCGCAGCGTGTGTTCGAGCTTGTCGATCTTCCTCCCGAAGAGGCACAAGAGCGGGTGTCCCCCGTTTCCTCGCCACAGGACTCTTTACAGGGCCTTCTCAAGAGTCCTGTGGCACTGCCACGGGAAGGCGACATTGTGTTCGCTGCCTACAGCGCTTCCTATCGCCCCGATTCGCCGCTCGTGCTCCACTCCGTTTCCTTGCGCTTCGAAGGGGGGCGCCGCACGGGTCTGATAGGTCGCACGGGAGCAGGCAAGTCGAGTGTGTTTCAGGCACTCATGCGAATGCTGCACGTGACTCAAGGAGACATCCTTCTCGGAGGCGTCTCCCTGTTCAGCGTGCCCCCCGAGCACGTTCGTTCGGTTTTTTGCGTCGTGCCACAGCAGCCGTATCTTTTCGCAGGCACTGTGCGGGAAGCGCTCGACCTGCCTGGAGTGGCTC
This sequence comes from Silvanigrellales bacterium, assembly GCA_020247005.1. Classification (GTDB taxonomy): domain Bacteria; phylum Bdellovibrionota_B; class Oligoflexia; order Silvanigrellales; family Silvanigrellaceae; genus JADCJN01. The sequence goes on along the minus strand of JADCJN010000138.1, from coordinate 10,686 downwards.
GTGAAAACGATCTTCGTGCCGCTCTTGCGGAAGTCGGACTCCCCCTGGCTCTCGACGAGCCCTTGCGCGAGGGGGGCTCGAATCTTTCCGTGGGCGAACGTCAGCTTTTGTGCCTTGCCCGCGCGCTGGTGAGCGACAAGCGCATTCTGCTGTTAGACGAACCCACAAGCAGTGTGGATGTGGAAACCGATGCCCGCATTCAAGGGCTCCTTGCCTCTACGTTCCGAGGTCGAACCGTCCTGACCATCGCGCACCGGAAAGAAACATGGGAAGGATTCGATGCCATTGTGGAGCTCCAGGCCCCGGAAGGCGCAGTTATCTTAAAGTGAATTTCGCTTGCAGAAAGGGAGGGCTGTGAGGGTCATTTGTTGTCGACGGCGAACAACTGAAGCATGCGCGGGAGGTGCGTGGTTTCAAAGGCATGGTCGGCCTTTTCGCGCCATGCGGCATCTTTGGGTGCCGAGGCGACAGTGGAGTCGACGAGTTTGAATAAGCCTGAAAGCGCGTTGGCGAGTTTCATCATTCCGTAGCGCGCGCGTCCTGGCGGAAGTTCCACTCCTCCTCCGGCGTTCCCGTCTCCGATGGGTGTCGTGCTGTCGTCGCCTCCTGTGCTTTGCTTGTTTCGCTTCCATTGCGAAACGACACCCGCCACGTTTTGGAGTGTCACCGCCGTTTCCAAGGCCAGGCGCTCGGCAGGGGAAATGGGCTTGAGCGGAAACTGTTGAAATGTGCTCGCGAAGCGGAGGTTGTAGCGCGCCGAGAGGGCTTCCATATGCTTCCATGCCAGCGCTTCTGGGGCGTTCGGATCTCCGCCGCCAAAGAACCCTGTGGATTCATTGAACGTTGAAAACAGCGGGCGGGTGAGTTTTGAAAAGAGGAGCCCCCCGGGGTTGAAGTAACGGCCATCGGGATCGAACCCGAGGGCAACGAAGTTGGCGCGAGCCGTGGCTCCGAGGCCCGAGACACGGGCGATTTCGTCGTGAAAGGGAGACTGGTGACGCACCGAAGACGTCGCATCAACTTCGTTCTCGAAAGCGAAGTGAACGAACTCGGCGCAGTAAAGAGAAATTTCACCCGTGCGCCCCAAGATGCCTTCCTTCATGAGCGTGTCGAACGAGTGGCGTGGGTTTTTCTTGAGGTTTGCAATGGCGCGCGCGACGAAGCCCGCGCGTGGCTCGAACTCCGGCCTCACCCAAATGCTGTCCTGCAGGTGAGGCCCCTGGAGCGCCGATGAAAGAGACAACTGGCCACCCCATTCCGCCGTGAAGTACACGGGCCAGCCTTCGGATTCGTCTCGCGCCAAAACACCGCTGTGGGCTCCGAAGCCGGGCTGATTGGCGGCGAGTGCAATGAGGTCGCCTGCGCCGACGTTTGAAATGCTCAAAAACATGTCGCCTTCTTGCAGCACGCGGCCGCGGACGTGAAGGCCTTCGCGCTGTGCTTGGAAGGCGGCCTCGAGCGCGGTTTTCGCATCGGCTTGCCGAGCTTCTGGGAAGGCATTCTCGACACCTTGAAGGAACGCCGTGATGCCAAGTCCGAATTTTTTCACAGACTCCAAGTCTTTTTGGAGTTCCGTCAGGCGTTGTTCAAAGCTCTCGCGGGCTTCGTCGCTCAAGTCACCCTGCGCAAGAAGGAACTCTATGTTGGCAATTGCGCTCTTCATCGCCTCCAATGCGCGTTTTCCATTCTCCTTTGTAAAATTGAATGCAGCCCATGCGGCGTACTGGGCATGCGCCGCCAAGGCGACTTTCGCAGACTCGGGATTCTCAAGGATGCGTTCTTCGCGCAGGCATTTCAGGCGGTTCAGAAAGTCCTTGTGTGGACTTTCTAGCGACAGCCAAAGAGGCTCGAGGTGGCTGACCAGAGTTTGCAGTGTTTCTTTTTGGGTGCTGGGCACTGTGTCGTTGGCCAATGCGTTGCAGAGCGTATTGATGTCCCATGTGAGCGCAAACGTCGTCATGGCTTCGAGCATGCGGCGATCATCGGCCACGAGTCCCTTTCGACTTCGTTCCTGCAAGGCTCCCCGAACCGTGCCCACGAAATTTTGGAGCTCGGCCATAATAGGGTCGAGTCCGCTTCGGGATTCGTTCCACAAGGCATCTTCATGGTTTGCGAAAAAACGAAACAAGGTGTCTTGCGCCTCACGAGCACAGTCGGCCCAGGCAAACAGGGCTTCGTCGTCGAAACGTTTTACAGGAGACAGCTCAGCTTTGACGGCACCGTAGGCGTCTTTCAGGCGTGCGCTGAGACCAGAAAGCGACTCAGCGTCGGGGCGTGCCTGCGCCAGCGCGCTGAGCAAAGGTGCGCAGGTGTTTGACAGCGGTTGAACCGTGGCTGCCTGCGCGGAGGGGGGCGAAGGGAAGGTGCTGAGGCCCCATGCGCCTCCGAGCGCGAGAACGTATGGAATAGAAAGACTCAGGCTTTTAAAAACACGCATAGACTTTCCTTTGTTCAGAGGTGTCGTGCACAGGAAAGCCTAATCGAAGATCGTCCTTTCCCCGGGCAAGAACGTCAATTCAGTCGCAGCTTGGGCCCATGTCGCTTGCTCGCCGTGGTTTGAAATTGAGGCCTCTTAATTCGAGACTTGACTTGAGGGTGCGCCAAGGGAGGAGTAAGAAAGAAGGGAAAGCCTGACTTTTTCGGGCGAGGCCCTCGACGAGGGCGGAGGTGTTACCCATGCGGAACGGCTTGTTTTCGCTCCGAGGCCACGCTCAATCGCGAAAGAGCTTGTTGTCTCGCGCGTCATGGACTCTCATTCTTACGCTCGCGTGGACGTCTTTGGCAGCTCTTGAGGCCAGTGGTCATCCTGTCCGTCACGCAGAGGAGTCTCTTGTGGACCCGGCTTCTGCCTTGCGTGAAACCGTTCGTGAGCTCAATGCGCGGGTTGCTGCAAAAAAACCTCGGTTCGACCGCATGCCCCGTGAGGGCGACCTTCACTACGAATGCCAGGCACTTCCGGCGTTGCCCACCACCCTGCTGTGTCTTTTCAACATGCGTCTTTTGATGAACGCTGCGCTTGCGCGTGCCTCGTATTATTCCGAGAACGAAAAGCGGGTGCTTTCCGATTCCGAGATGCTCGAGGAGGTGAAGACGTCGAGGGCTCTTGGGTTCAACTTGTCTGCGCCCATGCTCGAAGACTTTCAGTCACGGCGTGAATCGGCACGGGAATTTGCCTCAACGCGACCCTCGTCGGGAGCTCTCGAAGCCATTGGCCCTGCCGAGTCGGTTTTTCTTCAAACCGAAAACCGTTTCGAGGAAGATTTTGCTCTGCCTTTCACCTCGTCGTACCCGTCGGGTTACCTCCTGACCGCAGCTGCGGACGACGATTTGGAATCGTTGCTTGGCCACGAAATTCAACACGCTCAATTTTTCCATGACGCCACCTTTCGAACCACCGTGGAGCGCTATTGGCGAGACGCGACGACTTCGGCCGACAAGGACACCTTTGTTGCTGCCCTCAAAGGTTCTTACGACGTCGAGAACCCGCGCATCGTGCTCGATGAATTCCAGGCGTACATGCTGATGGAGCACCCCACCTTGAAGGCTCTGGAGCCCCTGGCCGACAAGCACCGTTTTCTGTTGCGCAAGGCGCTTGAGGACGCAGGCACCAAACCCTACCGCGACCGCCTGCAAGGCAGCTCGCCTGAGTTTGCCCTGAGTCGTCAGTGATCCTTGTAAAGGTTGAGGTCGTCAGGCGCTTGCTCGAAGGGTGTGGGCGGGTAATCGTCTGCAACTTCTCCATACAAAGAGAGCGAGAGCTGGCTTGAATCCCAGTAAGCTTCGATGCCCTCGGCAATGGCCTTGGCTGCACCTTTCACCCAAGTCTGTGCCGACGATTTGGTGGCGTCATTGGCCGAGATAAAAAAGGCCTCGGTGAGGCAGCAGGCCTTCACCGTTTTCGGGACACCACCCAACACACCCAAAGAATGTGCTTTTGCGCCACGATTCAGGCTCGAGTCGCCATTCCAAATGTTTGTCACCATCCGTTTTTGGATTTCGCCCGCAAGAGCTTTGTCACTGTTGCTGCCTTGGGTGTGGTAGAGCACCTCGGTTCCTTGGGCGGCGGCAGAAGCGGAGTTGTGATGAATGCTCACAAACACGTTCGCGTCGCCAGCAGCCTGGCCCTTTTGCGACAACGAAAGTCCTTTGGCGCCGCGTTTGTAGTCGTTGACTTTGACTTGGGCACCCTTTGAACGCATCAATTCGGCCACCATCAGGGCCTCATCTCGGTTGAGTTCGTATTCCACGAGACCTTTTGCCTTGTTGTTGGCTCCGCTTTCCCATCCGCCGTCGTAGGCGCCATGGCCCACGTCTAGGGTGACTTTCAGACCCGAGAGCGTGCCTGCCACAGCAGGAGGGCTTGACGGCGTCAGTGCAGGAAGGGGAGCGGTCTGCGGCGTGTCGATTTGCGCAGGTGCCTGAACGCACTGACCGTCTCGCGTGAACGTCACTGTGCCCGCCGCAGAGGGGGGGCAGCTCGGGTTCGGAGGGAGCTTCGCCGTGCCTTCGATCTTGTTTTTGCACGCTGTCGCGAGGCCGGCGAGCGCAGCCAAAAGGAAGTTTCTGCGTTCCAAACGAAGCTCCCCCCCTATCGAACGTGACCAGGGGTTTTTCCCTTGGCGTCTTGCGAGGCTTTTGGGGACCCGGGCACGGCGCTTTATCGGAATTCTTGAGGATAAACTTTAAAGTTAAATGAATAAAAAATTTAAATACAATAATTACAGTATTTTACAGCAAATAGAAAAAGTCTGCGGCGTCGGAATTTCTGCGGCAATCTTGTTCGCCTGGATTGAAAACGCATGCCGTCACCTTCACTCTTGGGAACTCGTTCCGATCCTTTTGGGAGTCTTGAATGCGCACGCGACCTGATGCTCGCTGTTTTTCTTTTCAACGTGTGTTGGCCACGGTTCTGTTCTCGACTTTGATGCTGGCGGGGGGTGCAATGGGGTGTGCCACCCGAACAATGCGCGTTCATGTGGATGGCTTCTTTCAGGAAGCCTTGGCAAGGCAGGAAATCCAGTCGGTTGTGGACGTCGCATTGGGCGAATCAAAAACCGTTTCCCTCAGGGATGCCAAGACAACACTGAGCATCGAGTCCTCGGAGGTTTCCGCCGGTGTGGCCACGCTCGATCTTGTTGTGACGCGGAAAGAAGAGAGTGGAGATCGCGTTCTGGCGAATCCGCGCGTCAAAGTTCAGCTCGGAGAAAGCGCGACCATCGAAATGCGCGACAGCGGTGCCATGGCAGGTCCACAGCATTTGAAGCTCGCTGTGCTTCCGCGGCTTCTTCTCGAATAAAAGTCGCGAAACCCTGTTGCCTCGCGAGAACGACTTTTGTGTGGCATTCTCTTCCGGTTGCACAACGGGGAGGGGCTATGAAAAGGATCGTCGTTGTTGGCGCTGGTTTCGCGGGTCTTTCTGTGGCGAAGGGGTTGCTTGCACGCCGCGACCTTCATCTCACCGTCATCGATGAAAAAAATCACCATCTCTTTCAACCGCTCCTCTACCAAGTGGCCATGGCCGGCCTCTCGCCCGCCGACATCGCGGTGCCCATTCGCTCGCTCCTGAAGCCTCGAGCTGACGGCGCGCGCGTTGACGTCCTCATGGGAAAAGTCACAGGTGTCGACACCTCTCAAAAGCGTGTGCGTTGGACAGGGGGAGACGACATTGGCTTCGACTTCCTGGTCGTCGCTTGTGGGGCGACGCACAGCTACTTTGGCCATGAGGCATGGGAAGAGCACGCACCGGGACTCAAAACTTTGGAACAGGCGACGGAAATCCGGCGTCGGGTGCTTTCCGCGTTCGAAGCTGCGGAACGCGAGCATGATCCCGAGAAACAGCGAGAACTTCTTACTTTTGTCGTCGTGGGTGGGGGCCCAACGGGGGTCGAGCTCGCCGGAGCGTTGGGAGAAATCAGCCGCTACACTCTCTCGGCCGATTTCTCGAACATCGATCCTCGCCGCACGCGCATTGTGCTTATTGAGGCCGGCGGTCGTATTCTTCCCTCGTTCACATCCTCCCTGTCTCGCAAGGCGGCAAGGGATCTTGAAAGCCTAGGCGTCACAGTGTGGACTTCGACCCGAGTCACCGACATCCAGCCTGCAGGCGTTTCGTTGGGACGCGAATTTTTGCGCGCCAAAACTGTTTTGTGGGCGGCAGGCGTGAAGCCTTCGCCCTTGGGTGCCGCTTTGGGGGTTCCGCTCGACCCGGCCGGGCGGGTCATTGTCACCGGGCAAATGAACCTTGAAGCCCATCCGGAGATCTTCTGCCTTGGCGATCAAGCCCATGTAGAAGGGCCCCAGGGCTTTCCGCTCCCTGGGCTCGCTCCCGTTGCCATGCAGCAAGGCCGTTACGTTGCCGACGCCATAGCTCGGGTTCTCGACGGCAAGGAAGCGCCGTCCGGATTTCGATACGCCGACAAAGGGCAGATGGCGACCATCGGACGCAGAAGGGCCGTGGCCGAAACGGGGACCCTTCGGCTGGGTGGTTTTGTGGCGTGGTTGGCTTGGATTTTCGTGCATATCTACTACCTGGTTGGTTTCAAGAACAAGACTTTCGTCCTTCTGCAGTGGGCCTCGGGTTACCTTTTTTATCGCCGTGGGGCACGGCTCATTGTGAACAAGGAGTGGCGCGGCCAAACGGCTCCTTCCGCCACCCCCCCTTCGACACCTTCTGCGGCAGAGAGGGCATAAAGTTTGCGACGTTTTTGGCGTTTCCTATGGCCTCTTTGGGTGCTGTTCGCCGCGCACGTCTTGGCACGCGTGACTGTCATTGTGCTGCAGCGCAATAGCCTTGGCTTTGTCGACGCTCCCAGGCAGATTGCCGTAGGTCTTGGAAACGATTTTTTCATCTCGGGCATCGCCTTCGTCTCTCTGGTGCTTCTTTCTCTGGCAAATATTTTCTGGGGAGCGGTTTTCTTCGCTGTCGTTTCGGGCCTCATTGCCGTTCTTCTTCTGGCGAACACCCTCCACGTGGCATTCCGGCAAGCGAACATCGTACCTGCCGATTTTTCCTACCTGCGGGACGGCGCCGTCGTAATGGACTCGCTGACGGGAGCGCTGCGCGATTCGCCCTCGCTTTTGGCAGTGGGCATCGTCAGCTTTGTCATCGTGGCCGCCTTGGTGTGGCAAGCGTTTCGCGCGGGCCTGAGTGCGGGTTTCACCTTCCATTCCAAGTCTTGGCGCACGCGCGTCGTGGCTCTGGTGGCTGTGGCGGGGCCGCTCGTGGCCGGACGTTCTTTTGCTCTGAGCAACCGCGTTATTTTGCATGAACCCGTCGAAACGCACCCGGCCACTTTTCTTGCGTGGCGGCGAGGTGTGGACGCAAAACTCGCCATGCCCCTTCCGAGGCAAGGCTTCAAAGCTCTGCATGGCTACCTGCGCTCCCTTGGAGCGCGTCCTCGCGCGGAGTCCATGGAAAATGAACGTGACTTTGGGGCCGAGGCCGCGCGGATCCCGGGTCATCCTTCGCTGCCGCCGACCACGAACGTGATGTTCATTCTCTTGGAAAGCTTCGGCATGCCTCTTCTTGAACGTCGCCCAGAAGCAGCCCCTTTTCTTCTCGAGCTTTCAAGGAAAGGTCTCGTTTTTCCTCGCCACTTCACCAACGTTTATAGAACGTGCGGCGCACAATTTTCAGCTTTGTGTTCGAATCTCGATCCGCCCCCTTTTTACGTTTCGCGCGACTTTCCCCGTGCTCGCCTGCCCTGTTTGCCGCGTCTGTTGAGCGACGCGGGCTGGCGGGGAGCTTGGGTGAGTGGAAGTCCGAAGGGTTTTGATTCGAATGGCGAGTGGCTTTCCCTGGCGGGCCTCACGCATCTTGTGAGCGCCGAGGATTTTCCACCAAGCGTTCCTCGGTTTTCCTACGGTGTGCATGACGGTCCGGTGTTCGAACGTCTTTTGAAAGAAGCGCGGTCGTTTCCGCGTCCTTTCTTCATTTACATGAACACCAATTCCAATCATCACCCTTACGTCGTGCCAGAAGACTGGCAAAAGGCGCATCCCGAATACGACGCTTGGCTCCCTGCGGAGCGGACAACACGCTACACCGACGACGCCGTTCGGACGTTTTTCGAGGCTGCTCGCAAAGAGCCTTGGTTTGAAGACACCTTGTTCGTTTTCTTTGGCGATCATCTTCCCTGGGGCCATGCTCCTGGAAACCTCGATGCACCGGAACACGCCGACATCCGTGATCGCTATCGCACGCTGGCGTTCCTTTACCACCCGGGCGTTGCCTCGCTCGGGGGGCGAGTGGGAATGAGAGGCCCGCAGGTGTCGCGCGAAACATCGCACATCGATCTCGCGCCCACGGTTGCCGCTCTTCTTGGCCTCAGAGGCACCACCGTGTTTCTGGGCACAAGCGCCCTCGACTCGGCGCATTTGCCCTTTATTCCTTCCCAAGAAAATCAGCGTGGTGCTCCATTCGTGCTCCACGACACCGTTCGGGCCATTGTGCAGAGTCCGCTGTCTGATGCCCCCTCGGCCTGTGCGGTCGCCTTTGCGGGCGTGCCTGGCTTTAAGGTCTGTTCTCCCGAGGAAGCCAAGCTTCCCGCGCTCTTTCGTGAAACGTTTTACGACACCGCCCAGTGGGACGTCATGGCTCGAAACGGGCACCGTTCCACTTTTGGGACGCTCCGTTGACGCGAAAGAGGCTGGTGTTTCGCAGCAGGTGCCGACACTTTACAAAGTGAGAGTTCGCGAGGTTTCACAGCCGGCGAAGCCAGGACACAGGAAGCGAAGGAGAACACCATGCTGACAGTCAGACGCTCCAAAGAACGTGGCGCGGCCAACCATGGCTGGCTCGATTCCAGGCACACCTTTAGTTTCGCAGATTATTATGATCCCCGGCATATGGGGTTTCGTGCGCTGAGAGTCATAAACGAAGACTTCATTGCAGGAGGAGCTGGGTTTCCTACACACCCCCATCGTGACATGGAGATTGTCACCTACGTCATTGAAGGCGCTTTGGCTCACAAAGACACACTGGGCAATGCGACCACCATAAAACCCGGTGAAGTGCAGCACATGAGCGCTGGAACGGGCATTCAGCATTCTGAATTCAATCCTCTGCCCGACACAACGTGTCATCTACTTCAAATCTGGATTCTTCCCGAGGCCTCAGGATTCAAACCACGGTACGGACAAATATCCTTTGAAGAGAAGCTTGCGCCCGGTTCCGGGACAACCCTGGCTCTTGTGGCCTCCCGCGACGGACGCGAGGGTTCGGTGCCTATGCACCAGGATGTCGACATCCGTGTGGGCAAGCCTCGCCAAGGCGACACCCAGGTTTTCCCGTTTCGGAAGGGTCGTCATGGCTGGCTTCAAGTCGTCAAAGGAAACGTGGCCGTTGGCGACCACGTGCTTGAGGCCGGAGATGCACTGGCTGTAAGCGATGAAGCCTCGGTTTCGCTTTCGGCACGCACAGATGCCGAGTTTCTGCTTTTCGACTTGCCGTAAAAGCATCGTAAATTTGACACCTCCCATCAATGGGGAGGACGGCTGGGCCGATGACACCCCAGACGCTGGCGGAAACCCTCTGGCGTCGCGGGAGAATGCCATGAAAGCCAAGCCAACTCAGGTTGTCGCCGTCGACGACGAACACGAAATCCTCGAGGTTCTGCGGAGCGTCATTGAGGCTGCAGGGGGGACACCGGCGTGTTTCGCTTCCGCTGCCGAAGCGGCTGTGTTTCTCGCCGAGAACAAAGAGACGGTGAGTCTCATTATTTCCGACTACAACATGCCTGGGATGTCGGGTGTCGCCTTCCGTGTGAAGTCGTTTGAAATCGTGCCGAAAGTTCCTTTCGTGTTCTTGTCTGGATACGTCACCGATGACATGCGGGCCATGGCAGAAGAACTCAATGTGAGTGCCTTCGTCGACAAGCCTTTCGACTTTGCCGTATTGCAGGAAATAGTGCGCAAAGAGCTCAAATCGCGGCTGCAGGAACTCGAATATGAATTCCTCTTGGAGCAGGGCAAACTTGACGAAGCCGAGAGCGGCATCGATTCTCTTTTGCAGATTCTCTTGAAGCTTGAAACGGACTCTGCTGGCGAACTTGCGAGCGGCATCGCTGAAGCCAGGGGACGCCTCGCATCGCTGCGTGGTTTGTTCGGAACACTCAATAGCCTCGTTGCTGTGAGCTTCTGCCAAAAGGCCGATGAGCTTCTGGTTTCGTTGGCCATGAGCGGTCAGGATGGGCCCGAGGTTCGTGCCTCACTTGCCGGCTACGTCGTGAAGATCGCCGATGGCCTTCAAGACTGCCTGTGGGCTCTTCGAAAACGAACGGCGCCGAATTTCGATATCAAGGCTTTAGCGCGCGTGGTCGATGAGTCGGCTCTTGGAAATGTGAATCGCTTAAGCTCAAGCAGAACACCCCAAAATTCCACCAAAGCGGAGCGTTCCGAATCGGGACATGGTCGCCACGGAGATTTCGGCAAAGGAACCGATGTCTCCGCAGCCGATGCGAAGGGCCGCAAACCAAAGACCGAGGCCAAAGTTGAGACCGTCCGGATCCCCACCACGACTCTCGACGAGTTTGTGGAGCTTGCGGGCGAAAACACGGTGCTCAGAAACATGGTCAACAGGCTTGTGAAGGCCATTGATCATGAGCTTCCGGGAAGATAGTGCAACCTCGCGTCTGTAATTTCTCTGCTCCTCTGCTGTCGATCAGTTGAAGGTTACGTAACGCTTTG
>JADCJN010000137.1 GCA_020247005.1 Silvanigrellales bacterium | reverse complement strand
GAGCTCTTCCGCAAAGAAGCTTCCGAAGGCTTCATCTTGCGGGTCTCCGTTCCGGACTCTGTTTTCCGCTGCGGGTGTCGGGACGGGTGGCTGGCTATCTCCTTCTCAATTCAACCGAACTGGGCGCCTTCGACGGACTTGCGCTTGGCGAAGTGCAGGCCTTGCTCTCTCTTCGACGGGTGGCTGAAACGTTTCTTCTGCAGGAGGCAGCGCTTCCCGATGCCGATTACCGCGCCGCCTTCCGCGGAAAATCTTCGCTGCCCCACGCACTCTTCAACAAATCGACGTTCTACGAAGCGTTGGCCCGCGCTGTCGAGCGTGTGTTTCAAAGCCCAATCGAAGTGAACGTCGTTGTGGCTCAGGGTTTCCGATTCCTCCACTGTGAGGAAAACACCGCCTTTGCCATCGCCCGTGTTCTGATGGGTTACGTGGGGCTCGCGCACCCACCCCACAGGATCTCGGTGCGTGTCACTGATGAGCCTTTGAATGTCGTTTTCGCTGTGGAAGTCGACAGGGCAGAGGACATGGCTGTCGAGTCGGCAGTGGCGCTCACAACGAACGCGCCTTTGGAAGCTCAGGCCGCCATGTGTGGCTTTCATTTGACCGCCACAACGATGGGTTTCTCGCTGCGCACAGAGCTCGAAGAGCCCGAAGGCGGACTCGACTATTCGTGCTAAAGGTCCCTCCAGACTCTTCCGCAGGAATATCAGACTATACATTCGTGTCTCATTCTTGTTGCTTTGCCCATTGAACTCAAAGAGGGACGAGGTAGCTTCAGCGAAGCCTGCGGGTGGTTTCGCGACCCATCCTTTTTTCTGCCTCCCCAGGCCCGACCTGTCCCCTTCCCATTGTCCCGTTGGAAGAGAGTTGTTGGTGCAGAGTTGATTGAACACTGAGGAGAACTCACATGTCGAACGAAATTTCGAACGAATCGAGAGAGCAGCCCGTGGCCGTAAAGGCACAGCGCGCCCACCGCGGTTTTGCCGCCATGGATCTCGCTCGTCAGAGGGAAATTGCCAGTAAAGGGGGCCGCGCCGCGCACGAAAGCGGACACGCGCACGAATTCACTTCTGAAGAAGCGAGAAGAGCAGGGCGCAAAGGAGGCCAGGTGGTGAGTGTGAATCGCGAGCACATGGCAGCCATCGGCGCCAAAGGCGGCGCTCGGAGCCACGCCCGCGCAACCGCGCGCGCGACCGCTCAATCGGTTGACGTCGCCTTGCCAAAAACACTGGTCTCCGAAAGTGCCCTTCGCCCTTCCTGAGCTCCAGCCAGGGGATCCCTCGGTCCGCAACGAGGGATCCCTTTCTTGGAAAGCCAGCCGTTCAAGGAGAGAGGTATTCGGCGATGCCGTAAAGCCCATTGTTCTTGAATGGAAACAAGAGAGAATTGCGCGAGGGGATGTAGCTCAAGGAGTATCCATCGCAAACGAATGTTGAGTTCGGGAATCCCAGAATGGTTTCATTGGGTGTCGCGTTCAGATCATATTTGTACATCACGCCGTCGGTTCCGCAGTAGTAGACGATGTTCGTGGTCAATGCGGCATCGCGTCGATAAGAAAACGAAGTCGCGTTTCTCGGCAAGCTCAGGAGCGTCGTGACCTTTGTTCCTGTCGTGCCTGCCCCAGTGTTCAGGGCAAGAATCTTGTTGGTGCTTCGTTTCATCACGATCCAACGATTGTCGAACGGGTCGAACGAAGCGTCGGAATGCTGCAAGGGAAATGCCGGAACCGCGCATGCAGACGTTTCCACTGTTCCGTTGGCTGTGCAGAAATTACTGCCTGCAGCACCAGAAACGCCCGCAACGTGCGATTGAGTTCCGTTGGAGGCGAGGAAGGACTTCAAATAGGAGTTGACTCCCGGCGAGGGGCCAGATGCGAGCAAAGCAAGAAGGGAGGTCCCATTGTAACCTATGACACTGGGCGCGTACCCGGCCAAGGCAAGGGCGTTTCCCGCAAGTCCGTCCGCGGAAACGTAACTGGTGGCGCCTCCTCCAGCAATGTGACTCCACCTATCCGTGGCTCGTATGAGGCGAGCGATGTATCCCGCACCCCTATTGAAAACGACATTTCCAGTGGCAGATTCGACTGCGAAAAAGTCGTAGTCACGATTTGTTAAGTAAGAGGAAATGGGTTGCGCCGCGGCTGAGGTCGACGTGTTTGGAGTCACTGACGAGCCGTTGCCGGCCACGTGCGAAATGATCCCGCTTTGTGTGAACTCGCGGAATCTTCGCTCTTCCTTGTCAAGTATGACGAACTTGTCGACGCTCCCATCGTTCCAGTGTTTCACGCTGTTCACGAGATTCATTCGAGACGTCAAGGCGTCGGCGCCATCGCCAAAGCTCAAAGACTGCCCGTAGAGAGTGCGTATCGAACCCGTGGCATCAATCGTGCGAATGCGGTTTTTATCGAGAATATAAACTTGGCCTTGTTCCGAGATGAAGGCATCGAGCGGGTCCATGTCGCAGGCGGTGGCGAGAGTCCCATCGTTGCATTGGCCATTCACGCCACTGCCTGCGACAACCTCGCGCGTGTTGGAACTGGGGAGGTAGCGATAGATCCGGGAGGCGTCGCGGCTCACAGTATACAGTTCGCCCGTCCGGGCTTGTGACGCGAATTCAAAGGAGGGGTTCGTGGATGGGCCGTTCGGAGGCGCTACAGACTGGCCCCGCGATGCGAACGTTGTCGTATCGAGCGAGGCCCAGGAAGCGGCGTTCGGCGTGGTGGAATAACATTGTGGCTGCGAGCTGAGGAGTTGAAAGAGTGCGTGCACATTTGTCAGTGCCGAAGTCGCAGGATTGTAAGTGACTCCGAAGGAACGAAAAACACACTCGCCGATGTCCTGCGACGCGCTGCTGTGGAATCCGATTCCTCCAGGGACGATGATGTGAACTGTTTCTGTCGCCTGCTTGTAGACCCTGACTTTTCCGCCCAGACTCGAACTGCCAAACTCGAATTGAAAGTAGATGTCCCCATTGGGAAGAGCAAAAAAGGGCGCGCGCCTGTTGTTGCTTGTGGCTCCGGGGGAGGCAATGGCAAGTGCCGTTGCCGCGATGCCGTCCGAGACGGAACCGCCCCCGCCAATCAGCGTCTGAATTGTGGGAGTCGCAAGTGTGGTGTCGATTCGCCGAATGCGGTCGTAGTCGAACACCAACAGCTTATCTTGCGCATCAAGCGCAATGCGCAGAGGTTGCCTTGCTGTCGCAAGTGAAAGATTTCCGCCATCGCCAGTGGACGTTCCTGTGGTGCGGAGAAAAATCTCGTAGGTTCCAACGGCGGGGTCGATTCTCATGACTCCAAATTTGGAGTCCAAGAAATACACCGTTCCATTTCGAGCCACTGCCAACGATCCCACTTGCGCTTCCGTGTTCGCAAGTGCCTTGTCGTACTGAAGAACGGCAGCGCTTGCGCTCGCGCCGACACCGGTGTCCGTGTTGCCGGCCAGAATGGAAAAAGATCCTGGGTTCAGGGGCAATGAAAGAAATGAACTCGATATTCCGTTCGCATCGGTCACGATGAGTCGAATTCGAAATGCCGAATTGCTAGGCGAGCCATTTTCCCAGACGAAGCAGCCCGTCGCACCGTCGTCTGCCGCCGTGCTGGGGTCGTCCACGACGCATCCCCCATTGGACGAGTTCGACAGGCCGCTCGCCAATGGAATGAAGGTGAGGTCGTCCGTCGTTGAGAAGAGCGAGAGAGCTCCAGCCGGAAGAGCCTGATCGTCGGTGGCTTTCCATTTGATATAGACGCTGCTTCCAAGGGGAATGACGGTATCTGAAGGTGCAAGCGGCTTTGATGGAGCCTGGTTGCTCGCCACCAGCAATTGCGAAACGGAAGGAGCCGACCCCGCGACGTGAAGTGGTCAAGGGTTGGTGGACAGAGTTTACGCCGCCTTCCGCTCGAACTCTTCGGGCGTAAGGTAACCCAATGTTGAATGGTCTCTGTCTCGGTTGTAGAACACTTCAAGGTACTCGAAGATCTCGCGCCTCGCTTT
>JADCJN010000136.1 GCA_020247005.1 Silvanigrellales bacterium | reverse complement strand
GCCTGCGTTTGTTGCGGCGCAGGTGTGCGCATTTCGAGTCGCCAGAATGGCGACATCGGTGAGTCCGGTCACATTTGTGGGCGTTGTGCTCGCTGTGTTCGTCCCATTGCCAAGATGACCGCTCCCATTGAATCCCCAGCACTTGACGGCGCCAGCCGAGGTCCTCGCGCAGGTGTGAGCGTTTCCCGCTGCGATGTCCGCAACGTCGGCGAGGTTGGGTGGGACATCTTTGGAAAGGCCATTGAGCACGAGAGCTGAACCGATGTTGCCGGAGCTGTTTGATCCCCAGCAGGCAAGACGCCCGTCCTGCGTGAGGGCGCAGGTGTGGCGATCGCCCGCTGCGAGCCCCACGACACCCGTGAGTCCGGGCACGTCCACAGGGCCGCGGTGGCTTGCTGTCGTACCGTCTCCAAGCTGGCCACTCCTGTTGTCACCCCAGCATTTCACGCCTCCCGCTTGAGTCACCGCGCATGAGTGAGCTCCTCCGGAAGACAGAGCAACCACGCCCGAGAGGTCGGGCACGTCAACAGGGAGGCTGAAGACCGTTCCCATCCCATCAAGAGACTCCTGTCCCCAGCATTTCACGCGGCCCTCTTGGGTTAACGCGCACGTGTGGTAGTACCCGGCTGAAACTCCCGCAACTCCGACAAGGCCAGGCACTTCAATTGGGCTGCTGCGATCCGCAGTCGTTCCGTCTCCAAGCTGCCCAACGAAATTGTGTCCCCAGCACTTCACCCTTCCGGCCTCGGTCACCGCGCAGCTGTGCCTGTTGCCAGAGGACAGGGCCACGGCTCCCTCGAGACTTTGCACATCCACTGGTGAAACGCTTTGCGTCGTCGTGCCGTTTCCAAGCTGCCCCCGATCGTTTGATCCCCAGCATGCAACGCTGCCGGACTCGCGCAACGCACAGGTATACACGGCGCCCGCCGCGACGCTTTTCACACCCGAGAGTCCGGCGACTGTCACTGGGCTGCTCCGGTGTGTCGTCGAACCATCGCCGAGCTGAGCCCCCCAATTCGCTCCCCAGCATTTTGCGGTGCCCGCTTGCGTCACGGCGCAGGTGTGAAGCGCGCCTGCCGAGATCGATTTTACTCCGGCCAAACCGGGAACGGCGCTTGCCAGGCTTGAAACAGACACAGTTCCATCGCCCATGTTGCCATACTCATTGCTTCCCCAGCAGGACACCTGCCCGTCTGTGCTGAGCGCGCAAGAATGCTCGCTTCCGCTCGCAATTTGCGCGTACTGACCAGCACTTTGCGCAACGCAAGAACTGCCACTCGGGGACGTTGCAAGGGGCCGCTGCCGTCCTGTCTCGACAGCTGCTACAGGAAGCGAAAGGGAAAAATCGACTGCACTCACTGAAAAAACTTTGGAAGCAGCGCCGAGCGGAGTGCTCATGGCATCGAGCACATTCCACTGAGCAGTCCAATTCCCAGCAGACGCCGACAAAGGAAGGGTGAAGCTGAGTCCCAGAGCGCTCGCGGTTGCCGACACTCCGGCAACCCCGGACGTTGCAGAAAAAGTGGCCCCCGAGGGCAGACTGCCCGTGGCTGTTCCAGCGAAGCTCATGGCGCAGCTGGCGTCGAACGACGGAGGGGCCAGCGACAGCGAAAGAGCGCCCTCGGGTGCTCCTGCGCCGCTCGAATCCGCTGGAGTCTCCGAACCTCCGTTGCCCGACGCACTGCCAGATGGGCTCGCAGGGGTTTCTGGAAAAGGAACGCCAGCATCCTCAAACACCGCCTTCACCAAGGCCTCTAGGGTAGGCGGAACCACGTTTTCGACAGGATTTTCGGGCAATGCGTTCGCATACTTTTCCACGGCCTGCACGAGACTATCGACGTCGCTCTGCGCCCGTTCTGCCGAGTCGCCGCTCGACGGGCTCTTGACTGAGGCCGCCTCCAGCAGCTCGCCCAGTGCAGTCGCGAATTTTTCGGTCCACTCCACACCGTAGTTCTTCTCAAGCTTCGTGAACGCCGGTTCGAGTCTTTGCTCCTGAGCGCGAGACAGCGTGAATTTGTCTCGGATCCGAATAAGGTAACGGCTGATGACGGGGGACTTTACCTTTTTCTCGTTTAGGGCTGTGGTGCCGGGCCGCGTGGAGTCGACGGCCACACCCACGGTTGAATTCTTGAATGTGCAACCACCAGAAACGAAAGCCAGAATCATTCCAGCGAAGAGGAAACGTCGATTTCGAATTGCGGCCATGAACAAGACCCCCCTTTTGCCTACTTCCACATGATGAGGCATCGGTTGGGTTCAAAAAAAACTGAAATAGGGTGAAAACGTGAGCGGAATGAGGAAGAAAGCGCTCCCGACGCAAAGGTCACACCTCGTTGAACATGGCACCATCGAGACTATCGCGACTGCGAATGACAACAACATCGCCCTCTTCCGTCACCAGGAGTTCCGTGGGACGTGGCACGGAACAACTCGCCGAAGCAGACGCCGCAAAGGCCGCACCTACGCGGGGCAGAATAATAGGCAAGCCTGGGCGCACATGCGGCCAAACCCACTCTCCAAATTTCAGGGGTTGATGATCGAAACTCGAGCGCCCCACGAAGGAAATGGGAGGCACCACGAGGTCTCCTTCATCGGGTCGCGGGCCAGGACTCGCGAGCGGCAGCAGGGAATCGGTTTGGCGCCACCCTTCAGGGTATCGGATGTCAACGTAACACGTGTCTCGACCCAAGGCCCCCTTTGACACCCTCAAAACACGTCCGATTTTGTGTGTCGAACGATGAAAAACAGCATCGCCACATGAAAAATAGACACGAAAAGGTGCATCTTGAAAATGTTCTCGTGTGAGGCGCATGTAGGACTCCCCTTCCATTGTGCCGTCGGCCCGGCTTTCAATATGAAGGTGCGAACGGGGCCCCACCATGACAGACTCCACAGGATGGCCCGAGGAAATCAAATTCATGGCCAGGCTTCGCAATTGCCGCAAAATAGCGTCGTATTGTTCTTCGGTGCACGCGGACGACTCGCGCCACCCCGCCGAGAGTCCGACGCACACGGCATGGTCGAGGTGACGCACCCTTTCAAAGGCAACAAGAATTTCGTCGGCACGCAACCCCGAAGGAACAGGAGTCCAAGGCACTTCCACGCGGAGGCACAAACGCAGTGGCCTTCCGCGAACGGCCATGCGCACCTCGTCGCTGCACAAATCCTCGAACTCAGCGAACGATTCCACCTCCACGGCGCGCACACCCAAACCCGCCGCGGCCACCACGTCGGTCACCGATTTGAAGGCCCCGCACAAAATGACGTTCGAAGCCTTCGCACCGGCCCGAAGAGCACGTTCCAGCTCTCCGGCGCTTTGAGCCAGGAAGCCGACGTTCCAACGATCAAGACGACGCAGGAGTTCCTGCGTCGGGCTGGCCGCAACAGGCGAAAAAACACGCGCGCAGGTCGCATCGTTCAATGCACCCGGCCCGAAACGCAGAGCAGGCCTCAAAGAGACGCCCAAACTCGCGGTGAGGTTGCGCAAAGTTCCCACCACGTCTTTGCACGTGCGCTCGGAAACAATGAGCAACGGACTTCCATATTCGTCGAGGAGGGAGGAGAGGGGAATGCCTTCCATGCAAGCCTCCAGGGGCCCCTCGTTCACGTCCCCTTCCCGCTCGCTTGGAACCGCAAAGAGCAGCGAGCCTTTGGTTCCTTCGCGCGTGGGCGTGGAGACTTCAAATCCAAGTTCCTTCATGCGCACGTGCCATTGATGCGAAAGGGCTTGTTCAAGCATGATGGACAACCGTGACAAAAAGAGAGCGCTTCAAAAGAACAGACCTCAAAGAAATGAGAAAGGGTCGACGTCCACGCGAACGTTCCCTTGCCACTCCCGGGCTATCGCCAAGTCGTGCGGCACGAGACGCCCAGGCAGAATGGACTTCTGCGCAGAGACACAAATTTGAAACCGATACTCTTCCCGAATGCGTTCGAGCGTAGCAGGGACCGGCCCCGCGATCCGCACTTCATCGGGTTGAAGGCCCGCATTCTTCCAGTGCTCAAGAATCAGACTTCGCACGCGCATGGCCATTTCGAGAGCCTTCTCTTCGGAACGCCCTTTGATTTCAAGAAGCACCTGCCGGCACGCAGGCGGGTGCCATCCCAGTTCCCGCAGTTCGAGCTGGGAATTCAGAAACGCCTCCAGCCGTCCCGCAAGTGCCT
>JADCJN010000135.1 GCA_020247005.1 Silvanigrellales bacterium | reverse complement strand
GGTTAAGGAGATTGATGGCTTGCAGTCGCCCGAACGGGTCTACGTGCAAGTCGTTGGTCATGTGGTTCCGAAATGATGGCTTTTGGCTTGATTGCAGAAGGCTTTTGTTATACGGGTCGTTCCCGCTGTCTTTCATTCGTAGGTGCTTATGGAGCGAGATGATCGTATCGAGGTCGAGGGTTCCGTGGCGGAAAAGCTCCCCAACAATATGTTTCGGGTGAAGCTTGAGAACGGGCATATCGTTCTGGCCCACGTTTCCGGCAAGATGCGGATGAATTTCATCAACATTCTTCCGGGAGATAAGGTCAAGGTCGAGCTCAGTCCATACGATCTTGCTCGCGGACGGATCGTTTTTAGATCGAAATGAAGAATTGGTTTTTGGAACTTTGGTTGAGAAGAGGTTTGTCATGAAGGTGCGGGCGAGTGTAAAGCCTATCTGCGACAAGTGCAAAGTGATCAGGCGCAAGGGCGTTGTTCGCGTTATTTGCTCGGTCAAAAAACATAAACAGCGTCAGGGTTGATTGCGTCTGGAGGTTGAATCGTGGCTCGTATTGCTGGTGTAGATATCCCGCGTCAGAAGCGCATTGAGATTTCACTTACGTACATCTTCGGCGTTGGCCGGAAGACGGCGCAAAAGCTTCTTGACCAAGTAGGGATCGATAGAAACATTCGCACCCAGGACCTCACGGACGACCAGGTAAATGTCCTGCGTCGTACGCTCGATGGTTCCTTCACCGTTGAGGGTGACCTTCGTCGCCAGGTGGCAGGAAATATCAAGCGCCTTATGGACCTTGGTTGCTACCGCGGCCTTCGTCACCGTCGTGGCCTTCCTGCTCGCGGACAGCGAACGAAGACCAATGCGCGTACGCGGAAGGGTCCTAAGAAGACTGTGGCGAACAAGAAGAAATAACTGGGGTAGCGTGAAATCATGAATAAGGTAGTGGCATCCAAGAAGAAGCGCGTGAAGCGCAACGTGCCCGTCGGTCAGGCAACTATCCGGGCGAGCTTCAACAACACGATCGTAACCTTTGCCGACACGAACGGCGATGTGGTGACTTGGTCTTCGTCGGGGAGCAAAGGCTTCAAAGGCTCTCGCCGAAGCACGCCTTTTGCGGCTCAGATGGCTGCAGAAGACGCAGCAAAGAAGGCGATGGACAGCGGCATGAAGAGTGTGTCCGTTATTGTGACGGGACCCGGCTCCGGGCGTGAGTCCGCGATTCGCGCGATTGCTGCGGCTGGCCTGAAGGTCACTGTCATCAAGGATGAGACGCCGATTCCACACAACGGCTGCCGTCCGCCCAAACGTCGTCGTGTTTAATTTTTGAGATTGATTGGAGAAAATCGTGGCGCGTTATCTTGGACCTAGTTGCAGACTCTGCCGCCGTGAGGGCGTGAAGCTCTATCTGAAAGGTGAACGGTGCTACACCGACAAATGCGCTGTTGATAAGCGCAAGACGGCGCCTGGTCAGCATGGTGCTCGTCGCACCAAGCTGTCAGACTTCGGAACGCAGCTGCGTGAGAAGCAGAAGCTGAAGCGTATTTACGGTGTTCTTGAGACCCAGTTCCGTGGTGTGTTCGAGAAGGCTGCGACCCACAAAGGGAAGACTGGCGAGCTTCTCGTGCAGGCCCTGGAGCTTCGGCTCGACAACCTTGTGTACCGCATGGGCCTTGCTTCGAGCCGCAACGCGGGTCGTCAGCTTGTCCGCCACAACCACATTCTGGTGAACGGCCGTCGTTGCAACATTCCCTCCGCGGTTCTCCGCGTGGGAGACAAGGTGACGCTGGGCGAGAAAAGCCGTGAGATGGCCCCAGTTCTTGCGTCGCTCGAAGCGACCAAGCGCGATGGTCATGGTGCTCCTGTGTGGCTCAAGTGGGATTCATCTAACTTCACGGGTGAGATCATCGCCAAGCCGGCTCGTGAAGATATCTCGATCCCGGTGCGCGAACAGCTCGTTGTGGAGCTTTACTCGAAGTAAAAGGCGTGAGAACCTTTGCGACTTCTGTGGCTCTAATGCGGACCAAGGCGTGGTTGTGGACGAGGTAGCACATGCAGAACAATTGGAAAGCGCTCGTAAAGCCCCAATTCATTGAGAAGGAAGATGTCTCGCCGCTTTTCGGGCGCTTCATTGCGAAGCCCCTGGAACGTGGGTTTGGGACGACCCTCGGTAACGCGCTGAGGAGGGTTCTTCTTTCTTCGCTTCAGGGCGCCGCCGTGGTCGGACTTCGCATCGAGGGTGTAGAGCATGAGTTCTCTACGGTTCCTGACGTGTCGGAAGACGTCACTGAGATCGTTTTGAATTTGAAGGCTCTTGGTGTTTGGCTCGATGGCGAAAGTGAAAAGACGGCAATCATTGACGTAACGGGACCGAAAGTGGTCACGGCGGCTGATATTGTCGCTGACGGTTCGCTTCGGGTGCTCGATTCGTCTCACGTAATTTGCACGGTGGGTTCGGGAGGTCGGTTTAAGGCCGAGCTTTTTGTTCGCACGGGCAAGGGTTACGTGACCAGCGACATTATCAAGGACAACGCGGGTCTTCCCGCTGGCGTTATTCCTCTTGACGCGGTGTATTCACCCGTAAAACGAGTGACGTTTGCGGTGAATGAGACTCGCGTAGGCCAGAGGGCCGATTTCAACAAGCTGATGCTTGAAGTCGTGACCAATGGTGCTGTGACTCCAGAGGATGCTCTTGCCTACTCGGCAAAGATTCTGAAAGATCAGCTCAGCGTGTTTATCAATTTTCATGAGGCGGACGATGAAACTCCGGTGCAGGAAACTGTGACCGTGGACGCTCGCGTTAATGAGAATCTGTACAAATCCGTTGACGAGTTGGAGCTCTCTGTGAGAGCTGCGAACTGTCTGGAGAATGCGGGGATCCGTTACATCGGTGAACTGGTCATGAAGTCTGAAGGCGAGATGCTCAAGACGAAGAATTTCGGTCGCAAGACCCTTAATGAGATCAAGGATATTCTTGCGGAGATGGGTCTTCATCTCGGCATGAAGATTGAAGGCTTTGACCCTTCAAAACTCCGCGACAGGGAATACAAGGCTTAAGGTAGGTTTGTAATGAGACATCGTTTGGCGCATCGCAAATTGAATCGAAACCCCTCGCAGAGGAAGGCGCTTTTGCGCGGTCTCGCGACTCAGCTTCTGGAGCACGGTCGTATTGTGACCACTCTGGAGCGCGCGAAGGAACTGCGTGGCGTTGTAGAGCCCCTTGTGGCGAAGGCGCGGGAGGATTCCGTGTCCAACCGTCGTTATGTTGCTGCTCGAGTTTACGGCGAGACAGCGCTGAAGCGTCTGTTTTCCGAAATTGCTCCGGCGAATGCTCAGCGTCCAGGTGGGTACACCCGGATTTTGAAGCTTGGCTTCCGGCCAGGCGACCACGCTCGTCGTGCCGTGATCGAGTTCGTGGAAGCGAACCTTGTGAAAGACAACTCTGCGGCGGCAACGACCGCCTGAGAACTCCTTTCTGCACCAGCGCTAGCGCGGGTCCCACGTGGGGTCCGCGTTTTTTCGTTTTTGGGGCAGGAATAAGGGTGTCGTTGGTATGACTGTCTGGAAACCCATGAGGGGACGTTGGGGCTTGAGGGGAGATGGCACACTGGGGAGGATCGTTTCGTCCTTACGTTCGCTTTGATTGCACATCCAGGGAGTTCTATGCGTGTCTTGTCGGCCGCTGTCACGTTGGGTTTTGCTTTGAGTTTGCTTTTGGGTTGTCGCACCCGCACGTTTTCAGAGAGCTCTGCGAAAGACGTGGGGGCGTCGGATGAATTGGTGTAACCCCGTTTCTGTAATTTGCTCCCAGAGCCCCCGAGCGGCTTGATTCGGAAAATGCGATTTTTTCGCATTTCGCCAAATCTGCGCCGAACGGTGAAAGATGGCTCAGGGCAAAAGAAAAGCCCCTCTGCG
>JADCJN010000134.1 GCA_020247005.1 Silvanigrellales bacterium | reverse complement strand
TACGCCCGAGGAGTTCGAGCGGAAGGCGGCGTAAACTCTGTCCACCAATCGTTGACCACTTCAGGGGTCGAAGAACGTGCCAAGGAGAGGCGGAGGAACGTAAGGCCCGATGAAAGTTTTTTCAATGCCTATTTTGAGCCCATTTTTGCGCTGTTACCGCAGAAGAACGTTCTTGATTTCTGCTGTAAACACCAGTTTTTCGGAGTGACCAGGAGCTCAGAGTGCCGCACGAGACGTGTCGGAGCTTGCCACTTTTAGGGTCACGCGCTACTTTTGGGGCGTCGTGCGGACGTGGTGAAATGGTAGACACGCCGGTCTTAGAAGCCGGTGCCGTAAGGTGTGCGAGTTCAAGTCTCGCCGTCCGCACCAATGCCGCGCGAACAACCGCTCAAACTTTATGTTGGCGATTGTCTGCCAGACTTTGCCGCAAGAAGTCCGTTCAAGGTGACAGACCGAAGGCCTTTCTTCTCCATTTCCCCAAGGAGGCTTTCGAGAATCACCACGGTCGCAGGGGCTCTGTTCCCGCGCTCCGGAGCATCGTGAAGGGCAAGAATGGCTCCAGGAGTGAGGCCCCTCATCAAGCTTTTCAGCGCATTTGAGTTTTTTCGGCGCGGGGAACCGTCGCGCGCCGTTGCGCTCCATCCACAAAGGTTGAGACCTGCCCTAGCGGCACCCGAGGCGATGGGGGGGCTGACGACCCCAAACGGAGGGCGAAACCACCGCGTGGGGTGACCCGTCAGGGCCTCGAGCGTTGAGGACGTGCGGGCGAGGTCGCGGGCAAGAGTTTGGGTAGATTTGATTGGAAACCACGGCTCGTGGGCCCACGAATGATTTTCCACCTGGTGTCCGCGGGCCACAATTTCGCGAACGAGGTCGGCTTGCGCCAGTGCCTTCGTGCCGATGAGGAAAAACGTCGCCTTCGCGTTGTGTGTGTCGAGTGTGTCGAGAACGGCGCGGGTGTGGATGGGGTGGGGTCCGTCATCGAATGTGAGAGCCACGAGGCCCTTACCGACTTTCACTTTGCAAAGGCAAGGCGTGTGAATGGAAAGGCGCGGAAAAGCCGTGCCCAGCACGATCAAGAAAAAAAACAGGCCAGCAGAAAGAACGCCCCACCACAGCCAGCCTGCGGCCATGAACCCCGTCCAAGCCATGCCAAATCCGAGGCAAAGCCCTCGCGCCACTGTCATGGGCTCTTGCCGGGCATGGGAGCTTCGATGCCGAGCGTGTCGAGCAGGGTGTTTGCCCGCTCCAGGGCGCGCCCGGTGTACCACACGAGAGCGGCACCAAAAACGAGGGAGGCCATGAGCGCAGGGAGCACCAGCGATCGCCGCTCGAAGTCTTTTCCCACGTGCACTTTCACATAAGCAATTTGGCGGCTTTGAGTGCGAAGAAACCACACAACGACCTGCACAAGAGAAGCCACTTGCGCAACTCCTTCCAGGCTGCTGAGGTTGGCCGCAGCCCCTGCAATCATGGCAACAAGAAGTGCAATTCCGACGGCACACCAGCGGCCTTGCCGGCGCGCCTCGACTTCGTTTCCCAGTTCGCGCCAGTTTTCTCGGGAAAAATAAGCCCCAACGGCCGGCGTGAACAAGAGTCCCAGTGTCCCCACCGCTGTGGGCGAAAAAAGCCGAGGCAATGTGCGGGAACGGACCGTGCCTTTGGATTCAGATTTCACGTGTGTGGCTCCCTTGAGATTCTTGGTTTTCGACTTGCAGAGCCAGGTAAAGAAAATTCGAGAGCACGCCCCGCGAGGCGGGCAATCGCTCGGGGTGGGTTTGAAAGGTGAAGGCCCATGCTGTCTCATGCACGAAGGCCTCGAAGCGGCACTCGTCACTTTGCGCGGCGGGAATGAGTGAACGATGGCGATGCTCGGCGGTGAGTCGTTCTCTCCTTTCCAACACGTCCTTCCTTCCTTCCCTGAACTTCTTGTTCGTGAGCAGCCATGCACTCGACGCCAACAGGACACTCTGTTTCCACAAAGCGCCGCACGCGCCCTTCCCCGCCCGAAAGTTTTTGCCAAGGTGCGTGGAAGAGGGTTGTCCACCGCGTCGCACTCCACGTCCGTGTTTCCGAAAGGCACCATTGAAAAGCGAGGTCGCGCGCCGACGCCAAGCCGCGCTCGTGGGCGTCAAATGGCAAAAAAAGGAGTCGCAATTTGGGGTGCGTGGCGGTCACCACGCGCGGTCCTTCCCATTTTCCACTGGCAGGGAGTTGCGCGCGAGGCACGGGACCCATAGTCCACTCTCCCGTGCTGTGGGCAAGCAATTGGTGCGAGAAACAGATGCCAAGGAAAGGCACGTTGGCGTTGACGACTTCCTCGAGCAGGCAGGCCCCGAGTTCTTGCATCCACGGAAGGTCTTCAGTGAGGTTTGCAAAACTCCCCAAGCAAACGACCGCAAGAGGTTTTTGGTTTTTCAAAGCCTGCCGGAGCGGGGTGACTCCCTCTTTTGCGGGGGCGAAACGTTCGACTTTGCCAACAGGCTTGCCAGGAACAACAGCCGCAAGGGTCTGCCACTCTCTTTCCAAAAACGAGCACGCCTCGATCTCGGGCGTCACCAAATAAGGGTCGACGATGAACAGTGTCCGAGAAGACTTTGTCGAGGCGTGAGTTTCCATCGCTTTCACCTCACGCGTTTTGCGGTGCGCGCGGCAAGACGCTTCGCCTTCAAGCGGGCCTTGCGGGCGGCTGTCATTTTTTCCGTGGAGGCGCTGAACGCATAGGCGGACAGCCTGTGAATGTTCGCTTCCAAATAGGCGTAGGTTTCTTTCGGATACACGTTGTGCATTTCGCGCAACGTCCAGCCCACGCCTTTTTTAACATAGAAGTGGTCGTTTTCCAGAAGACGTTCCACGAACGGAAGAAGTGTTTCGAAGGGAAGGCACGCTTTTCGAGCCTGGGCATAATAAAGAAGCCCCACCACCGATTGCCTCTGCTTCCAAGGATCGTTCGAAGCATTCCACGTTCGAAGCGTCGGCAAAACGAGCTTCGCATCGGCTTCGACACACGCGGCAACGAGCTTGGAAAGCGTGTCGGAGTGTGCCCAGTTCTCTATGCGCTCCACCATTTTTTTGAACAGAGGCCAGTGTTCGAGGGCGCGCGAAAAGAGTTTTTTTTGGGTGAAATGGCTTTGCGCCAAAGTGAGGGCTTCAAAAATGGGGGACGTTTCCCACAGCGAAAACCAGGCGTCCACAGCCTCGCTTCCTTCAAGTGCATTGATGCGCAAAGGGGCTTTTCGAACGGAGTCGATGACGGGTGTTTTCAGCCCCAGGAAACGGAGCGTCGACGTTCCACCGCTCAAGTAGGATTTCGCGGCGTCTTCGTCGATGCTGCGCGGAAGGCCGGCGAGCCAGGCATGAAGTTCGTCGTGAAGAGCCTTGTGTTTGTGTGATGCTGTAGGTGTTTTCACTGTGGAGGCTCCTTTGGAAGGAGGGTCGGATAGGTGCCAATCGCTGCGCCCAGTGTCGCTGCCCATCCGTCGAAGGCGTGGCGCGGCAGAGGATCGAGGGAATTCCCCCAAGCGCCACGCCACGAAACGCCCACGGAACCCCGCACGTGGTGCGTCACCTTCCAGAAGAAGCCCAGTTCGGGTTCAAGAACAACTAGCGGCTTTGTGCGTCGCCTGCGCCCTCCGGACTCTTCACGTTCCTTTAACGACCCACTGCCCACTCCAACCAGCGTGTGTGCGTAACTTTGAAAGAGGGCAAGGCCATTGGCCTCCCACCCTAAAACGAGTCCGCCGTAACGGAAATCGAGGCGCTCGTAAAAGGAGTTCGGCTTGGGCGCTGCGCCTCCCCCTTTTTGGAAATATGCAAACGAAAGGACGTGCCGTTCCTTTTTGAGGAGTCCCAGTCGCCCCCCTGCGAGCCAGGCGCTGCGGCCATCGAGCGCAGAGAACTTGAAGGGGAGCGCGACTTGCCAGGTGCCGTGGGCCTCGTACTGAAACAGGCTCGACACGCTTTCGTCAAGCTCCTTCAAGGGAGGAGCCGTGGCTGCCATGGCCTCCTGCGAAGACGCGACTTCAAAGGGCGCGGTGGCTGGGGGGGGCGTGGTGTCCATGCAGGGGGTCCTCTCGCAAATGCGTTGTGAAAGGATGCCTTCAGGAGCCAGGCCCACGCAAGAATTGACTTTGGCGCGCGCGGTTGGCACAAAAAGAGGAGAAATCAACGGGACGGTGCCCATGTATGCGCAGGCGACGAACAAGATCCTTGTAGAAGTGTCGCCGGTGTTCATTCCGGAGCGCTCGAATCGCGACCTGAAGTACTATTTTTTCGCCTACACCGTGCGAATCGAGAACTTGGGCAATCGCACCTGCCAACTTTTACGACGGCATTGGGTCATTCGTGACGGCCATGGCCACCAAGACCACGTGTTGGGCGATGGTGTGGTGGGAGAGCAACCTCTTCTCGCCCCCGGAGAGTCGTTCACCTACACGAGCGCTTGCCCGCTTCGCACCCCTTCTGGCAGCATGCGCGGTACTTTCGAAATGATCGACGAGGCGAAGCAAACCTTTAAAGTCGCCATTCCCCTCTTCTTTTTGCGTGGCCACGAGCGCGACGCCGAGCAGACGGCTCGCTGTTAATTTCCCTTTGTCACCCATCGGTTTGTGTGCCTAAAGCGTTGACAAAGTGCAAGGAGCCTCCCTTTGTCCTCGTCACAAAGAACCCGCAACTACAATGTTTTCGATCCGGCCCAAAGCACCGATGATGACGCCCGAAAACGTGGTTACCTTGCGCGCAATATCTTGCCGCTCATCAAAGTGGGTCTCGCTGAAGTCACCTCGAAAAAAAACGAACTCGTTGTCGAGGTGGGGCCTGGCAAAGGGCTTCTTCAAAGCATGCTCAAAGAGAGGGGTTTCGCGAGTCACGCCATTGAAGTGTGTGAAGCCTATGCCGACGACTTGAAAAAAAAAGGCTACCCTTGCGAATTGGCGTCTAATGCAGCCGATGCCCTCCGAAAGTCGGCGACAAAAGGTGTTGGCGCCATTGTCGCAGTCGATGTGCTTGAGCATTTGCCTCTGGAAGAAGGCATGTTTCTTTTGAGCGCCGCGGCGGATGTTTTGCCAAGGGGTGGCTCGCTCATTTTGCAGGTTCCAAATGTTTCGGGCCTCTTCGGTGTTTCGACGTTTGCGGCCGACCCGACGCATCTGATGCCCTACAATGAACATTCGCTTCGCAAGGTGCTTGAAGCCGCGGGTTTTGTGAGCATCGAACTCCACCCCATGAAACTTCCCGGCTCTGCCACCGATGCCTTGAGGTCGGTTTGTCGGGAGGTTGTCTTCTTTTTGGTGCGTTGCCTTCAACGCGTGGTGGGGGCAACGCCTTGCCGTATCCTGACGCACAACATCGTTGCCCGTGCGGTCAAGGCCTGACGTTTACGGCACTTTCAAAGGAGCCTTTGTTGCCAGAACATAGGTGGAATAGGCCGTTTCCGCAGCAGCCGGAGTGCGTTGAAACAGCCTGTCGAGGGGTTTCGTAAGTCCAGAAAAAAAAGTCCAGCTTCGGCAAACGAAACGCCGAAGAATTCCTTTTGGCAAAAAATGGGCAAGCATGAATCCGACGAGGTTCAAGAGTGCTGTGAAGGCACCCATGCAGACGCCTCCTTCCACCCGCTCAAATCCACTGAGCCGGAAAAGCTCCTGATGTCCTTGGTGGGTAAAGTTTTGAAAATGGAACGGATATCCATGGTACGAAATGAGAAAGGGAGTGGCGCAATAAACAGAGGCGCCTGGCTTTAAAACGCGATGGAATTCCTGAACAACGCGGAGCGGATCTCGAATGTGTTCGAGCACGTCTTCGCACACGAGGCTATCAACACTGCCGTCGGCGTAGGGCAACCGGTGCGCATCGGCCACGACATCGACGTGAGGGAATGGGCCGATGTTCAAATTGACGGCTCGAGGGTGTGTGCGGGTGGGACCCCCGCCGACCGAAAGACACAACCCTCCCTCGGGTATCGCAAACGTTCTTTCGTGTGCCGCCATGGAAGCCTTGGACTGCCAAGTCGCATTGAAAAATCGAATAATGAGCATCTTCGCTCTTGCCAGGGCATTTGGGCTCGCAAATTCCGAGTACTCTTGCAACATCTGACTTGAGCCCGCCGCATACTCTGCTGCTGTGGATCTTTCTTCGACGAGAAAAGGAACTCCATTTTCAATAGGGTAGGACGTTTTTCCGTCGCTTGTCACAAGGCACGTTTTGTCTGCGTTCAGCACCAATCGGACGCGGGTTCGAGGACAAACTAGTGCGCCTTTTTCAACCTGCAGTTCCAGGCTCAAGGGTTGACCAGCGGGGTAGCGATGAAACAGAGCCGACGTGTACATGCCTAGGAAACTTCCTTTCGAGGACCGAAGGCCGGGGACTTTCGAAACAAGATGACTACGAGCAGAACGACCCGATTGAAGAGGCTCGGTCGCCAAACACGACCCCATACCACAAGAGCCATCGCTACACATCGCCCTCTGGCGAAGAGCGCAAAGTCTTCCAGCAGCAGCCGGTTTTTTTTCGGGAGTAAGTCAGCATACAGGGAATGAAAGTGCGAGAGCATGTTCCAGGGCCTTTTCCTCGCCCACTTGCCCGTCCACGTTCCTTGCACTCGCCCCACAAGTGTTTTCATTCGGCCCACGGTAGCGCCTTCAACGTTGCCACCATGTTGCCGATAAAACAGCGAAGGGACGGGGTCGAAAAGAACCGAGCCAAACCCGGTCGCCATAAGGTAGAGCCACCAATCGTGTGCCACCACCCAACGGGAGTCGGGCATGTTGTCTTTCAACTTGGAAATCAAAGCAGAGTTCGCACACATGGCACATCCTGTGACTGCGTTCTCAGCCAGTGCGTGGCCAAAGTCGAGGCGACTGTGCAACGGCGAAAGCCCTGACGGCAAGAGAGTGGGCCCAGTGACGACGACACGCGTAAAAAGAAGTGTCGGCATGGCAGGTTCTATGGCTGAAAGTTGCTCGATGCCTCTTTGAATCTTCTCTGGTACCCAGACGTCATCTTGGTCGCAAAAGAAAATGTACTTGGCGTCTGCAGGCACTGCCTCCACGAGTGTCAGGAAGTTGCCCACGAATCCCTTGTTCTCGCCGTGCATCACTTCAAAAAGCCCAGGACGAGCCGACGCGTATTCCATAAGAATATTTCGCGTCTCGTCGTAAGAACCATCGTCTCGTGCCAAAATACGATCAGGAATCCGCGTCTGCTTCAAGATGCTGTCAAGTTGTTCACGAAGGTGTTTTTCGCCTTGGAAAGTTGCCATGAGCACAATGACTTCAGTCATGAATTCCCAATGCCTTTTTCCAAGCGCTCAGAAAAGATGTTTTCGAAAAGCGTTCCTCAACCGTCTTTCTGGCCGCAGCGCCGAGCTTCTCACGCAAGTCTGAATTTTTCCGCAACGTTTCGATGTGACCAACAATCTCTTCGACGGTGTTCCCGATGAGTCCATTTTCGTTGTGGCGCAATGGAGAGCTCGGATTGGGAACCGACACGATGGGCATGCCCAAGAGCATCGCTTCGAGCATAGACGTGTTGTATCCGTCGCCAAAAGGACGTCTGACAGTATACAAATAAATGGAGCATTCGGAAAAGAGCTTCACGAAGTGAGGAAAGTCTTTGGGCACGGTGGCACCAGCTAAGTCAGGATTGTTCCCAATAATGCGGAGCGGAGTTTTCGCAGAAACAGCTTGGATGAGCGAGAAACCCAATTCCTCTCCACGTTGAACAATCGCGTTTCCTACGACGGCTGTCATGAGTTCAGAAGAAGGCTGAGTGGCGACGAAGTTTTGAGGGAAAGGGACCGGAAAAAAGGGCGTCACGTAGCCATTTTGCGCCCAAGAGTCTCGTTTCCATTCGCTGACCGCGACAAAGGTCGCATTGTGGGTGAGCTTGAACGCACGAAACACAAGTCGCTTCAGAGCTGAAAAAAACGCTTTGCGGAGAGTGTCTGCAAAGAGAGGAATGTGGGCAACGAAAATGTGCCTGACGTTGAAGTAGGGAAACATCCACACGAGATTTTTCACCGTGTGCGAGATGACGACGTCGTAGTTCCCTTTATTCAGTCGATATTGAGCTGTTTTGAAATCGACGAGCTCAAAATTTGAAGGCACCGAGCGAGCACTTGCGTTCCAAGCGAGCGAGAGGCCCTTGCGTTCAATAACGACATCGAAGTGCGCGGGGAGTTCCGCCATGGCCACAAGAAAGGGTTCGTGATGGTTGAACGTCAAAACACGCATCAATTTGTTCTGAGAACCCTGATTCGTCAACGGAACCTCGGTCGGGGTAAGAATTTAAACAGCCCGAGGGAATGCGAAAAGAAACCCGTGCAAATGCCGAGTCCAAAAAGAAACGCACCTCCCAATGCCACCCTCTTCAAGACCCATAACGCGTTGGTCGGCTCAAGGAAAGAGAATCGCGAAAACCAAGCCAAACCACACCACGCGACAAGAAAGCTCAGGAAACCGTAAAATCGAACGTGGGGCCGTGCACCTTGCGGGAGGGCGTTCACTGCGCAAGCGCTCACCGCGAAGGAAATCGAGACTTTGGCAACCAAGAAAAGAAGAGCCAATGAAAAGGCATCTTTTGCGCCGAACGTTGGTGTGAAAAAAGTCAATCCTGTTGGAATCAAGAAGCCGACCGCAAGAAGACTTGCGAGCAGAAATTGTTTCTTCTTCAGCATGAGGATCTGAAAACCAAGGATGTAAATGAGCATGGTTGGCAAAAGAGAAAGAAAGAGCGTCTGCAAAACGCCCTTCCCAAGCGTTGAGGGATGCCCCAGAAAGTAAGAGCCAAGTTCGACGTCAAAAAAAACGGCGACAAGAAAAGCGGCACTGGCAAGAGTGGTGGATCCGACGAGTGTGACGTGAAGGAGGTCTTTGATGCGTGAAAGAGACGTTTCGTTTGCGAATTCCGAAAAAAAGGGAAGGAGCACGGCAGAAGCCACTCCCACAACGCTTTGCGCAAGCTTGGCAAAAGCTTGATAAGTCCCTGACACCTCACCTGTCTCTAGGCGCTCCATGGCGAAGACGTCGCCTCTTTCGAAGAAGGGAAGGATAACAAGAGCGGCGGCAAAAGGAACCGCGTTCCAAACACGATCGCGTAGCACATGAAATCGCATGGAATTTGAAACGATGGCTTTGAGCTTGTTTCTTTCGCGCGGAAAAAGGTTCGGGGCAAGCGTCACAATCCCATACAATAGAGTGGCCGCGTTCACGCCCAACATGCATAAGACGAATCGCCATTTGTGATCGGGTTCTTGGACAAAAATGAACACGCCAAGAAGGAAGACGATTTTCGCCGAAGCCGTGGCGCGTGTGAGTCGCCCGGTTTGTTTTTCGGCAAGGAACAGGTAGGTGGCATCAAATGCGGTGAGCAGAAGAAGCGGGGAAAACGCTAGGAACGGCAACCAGGCTTCACGATAACTTGGCACGGAAAAAAGAACGACCGCACCAACTGTGATGGCAACGACAGCGTTCATGGCGCGCAGAATGCAAAGCCGCAGGAAGGTTTCAGCGCGCGACGCGTCGGTTTCTGTTTTGGTCTCTACCGAGTCTATGACGCCTGTGTAGGTGTAACCAAAAACGACAAATGGGATCGCTGTTTCAATGACGTTCAATACGAACTGTGCATGGCCAAAGGCGTTCGAGCCCAGGTTTCGAATGGCATGCGAGAGAACAAGCAGGGGCAGCACCCGGTTGATGCCTTCACCGAGCACCACCCACGCGATGTTTTTCTTTAAGGACCAAGGTTTGATCCGTTCACTCACAATGTGCGCTCATCTTCTCTCAACAATCGAAACAATGTCGGCCGCCGTCCGCGCGGTGAAGTTGGGCGTTGGTTCGGGAGCAGCCTCCAGATACCCGTAGGCGCACCAAATCGTTTGGGCACCGAAGGCTTTGCCGCAGGCCATGTCAGCTGCCGTGTCGCCCATCATAAAGGCCGCGTCGCGTCCTTCCACGTAGCCATGGCGCTGTGCGGCAATGCGCAGAGGCAGGGCGCTGGGTTTGGTTTCCGCACAAGAATCGCCTCCCATCACGTCGGTAACGAGGCTTTTGACTCCCAGCGCGGCGAGCAACGCCCTCGACAGGTGTTCTGGCTTGTTCGTAATGACAATGACCTTACCGCGTGCCGCCAAGCCTTGCAGGGTTTCCGCCATGCCGGGGTAAAGCGTCGTCGCATCGGCGATGTGGGCCAGGTAATCGGCTTCGTATGCCAAACGGACCTGTTCCAATGCCGCCTCAAAGGAGGCGCCGCGTGCCGCAGACGAGGCCAGGAAGTCGTCGAAGCAGGTGAGGTAGAGCTCTCGCATGCCCCGATTCACATGGGGTGTGATGCTGGCGTCTTCGCGTTGCACGAGGCCCAAGGCCACTCGCACGCGTTGCGCTGCCGCCGTCATGTCGGCGCGGCTGTCTTCCAGGGTTCCGTCGAGGTCCGTGAAAAAGAAAGTCTGACGGGCGTGTTCAATGGGATTCACGACGTCGCACCTTTCCCGTCGCCGTGTTCTGTGACGCTGCGCACTCCCGTCGTCGAACCCTTGTAGGCTGTGAACGGGTTGCCATTGTGTGAAATGACTTCGTGCGGAATGCCGCCCGGGATGAGGAGAATGTCGCCAGGTTCCAGGGTGAGGGGCAAGAGGCCTTGGAAGTGAAACGTCGTGTTGCCCGCCGTGACGCCTCGAATTTCGTCGTAATCATGCGCATGGGAACTGCGCTCAAACCACCCGGGAATGGTTTGGAGGTCGTAGACGCCAAAGCCGAATCGCTCCATCTCCCTTTTCACGCTTTCGGGCGTGGGGGGTTCCTTGTGGGGCCATTTGAAAATCTTGACGTCGTTCACTGTAGGCGTTGCCATTGCAAATGTCCTTAGAAGCGATCGCGGAAGGCTCGGACCGCCGCGAATGTGGAAAGATCGTCGCCCGTGCCCAAGGCTTTGCGCAGGGAAGGCGCATCCCATCGAAGAAACGGATTTGTTTCTTTTTCTTCGGCGAGCAATAAAGGCACCGTGCGGGCACCGGCTGCGCGCATGGCCGCGACTTCTTCGAAGCGCGCGCGTTGTGCAGGGTTGCCTTCTTTGAGTTCCAGAGCAACCCGCAAATTCTTTTCGGTGTACTCGTGAGCGCAAAACACAAGCGTTTCGCTTGGCAAATTTCGAATTTTTTTGAGGCTTTCAAGCATTTGCGCAGCCGTGCCTTCGAACAGGCCACCACTGCCCGCACCAAACAACGTGTCGCCTATGAAAAGCATTCCCAACGTGCCGAAGTGGTAGGCAATGTGACCTTTTGTGTGGCCGGGCACGTCGAGCACGCGCGCGTCTTCGCCCCCAAAAGTCACCACATCGCCTTCCTGCACGAGCCGTTCCGCGAAGGGAACGCGTTTCCTTTCTGCATCGTAAACACCGCAGGTCACGCGCGCTGAGGGGAAGCATTCCTTCAACAGTTTCACCCCTCCCACGTGGTCGGCGTGGTGGTGGGTAATGAAGATTTCCTTGAGCGCCAGCTCTTTGGCCTCCAGAGCGCCGAGCACCCCGAGCGCGTCGCCAGGGTCGACGACGGCGGCTTCACGCGCGGATGCGTCGACGAGCAGAAAGACGTAGTTGTCTTGGAAGGCGGGAAAGAGCTCGACGGTGACCATCGCGTTAGCGCCAGTACTTGCCATAGAGGAGATCGAGCGCCCGTTTCGTTTCGTGCGGAATGAGCTCTTTGGGAGTCATGATGGCGAATTTGGCAGCTTCGTAGATCGGATTCGATTTGACTTCCGCCGGGAGCGCTTCCACAACGCCACGCACAATGCGCTTTGAGGCATCCACGTTTTTCTTGAGCACGGCAAGAACGGCCTCCACACTCACCGCGTCTTCCGACTCCTTCCAGCAGTCGTAGTCGGTGACGAAGGCCAGAGTCGTGTAGGGGAGTTCCGCCTCACGAGCCAAAATGGCTTCGGGCATGGCTGTCATGCCAATAATGTCGGCTTCTAGGGCACGGAAGCTGTGGCTTTCTGCGCGCGAGGAAAAGCGCGGGCCTTCCACGCACACATACGTGCCCCCGAGGGTTGTCGAGGGAATCTCTTTGAGGGCGGCTTTGTGAACAACGGCCTGGAGTTCCGGACAATACGGATCCGCAAGGCTCACATGGCCCACAACGCCCTTGCCGAAAAAGGTGCGTTCGCGTGCGCCATTTGTTCGGTCGAGAATTTGTGTGGGAATGACGACGCCTCCGGGCGCATGGCGCTCCTGCAGGCTGCCCACGGCGCTGACGCTCACAATATGCGTGACGCCAAGCGATTTCAGGGCATAGATGTTTGCCCTGTAATTGACTTC
Source organism: Silvanigrellales bacterium (assembly GCA_020247005.1). Lineage (GTDB taxonomy): Bacteria > Bdellovibrionota_B > Oligoflexia > Silvanigrellales > Silvanigrellaceae > JADCJN01. The sequence goes on along the minus strand of JADCJN010000134.1, from coordinate 40,032 downwards.
CGTTGGAAGAAAACGGTGCCCACGCCCATGCCGAGGCAAAAAAGCCACGGGCTTGCCTGCCAATTCGCCTGTGACAACAACGTCGCTGGGGCTGCCAAACGGTGTTTCAAGACGCCGCTCTTGAACGTTCGTAAGGCCTTCCATGTCGTAGAGGCCCGAACCCCCAATAATGCCAACTGAAGTTTTCATGTCGCCGATTCCATTAAGTTCTGGGTGAAAGGAAACCTGCCGCCGCAAAGGTCAGTGTGCCTCAGCCTTTGTTCGCGTTGAACTTCGCAAGGAGGTCTTCCATGGAGTACGACTTGCCGGGCTCGGTGTCTTTCTGCTTTTTGTTTGTTTCGCGGTAGTCGCGGTCTTGGCCGAAGCCACCCCGATCTCCACGGTCGCCTCCGCGGGAGGGGCCGCGGCCTTGCCCTGCGCCGTGTCCACCCGAGTGACCTTGAGCACCGGCTCCACGACCTGCACCGCTGTGGGCCTGCGCACCCGTGCGAGCCCCCAAGGCACTCGTGCGTGCACCTGCGTTTTGCCCTGCGCCACCCACGGCCTGCCCCGCAGGGCGCCCTGTGGCACCACCCACGTTTTCTTCGCAGGCGCGCTTGGAAAGCGAAATGCGCTTGCGCTCTTTGTCGACGCCAATGACTTTCACTTTCACCTGGTCGCCCACGCTCACGGCTTCCGAAGGGTCTTTAATGAACTTGGTCGACAACTCACTGATGTGCACAAGGCCGTCTTGGTGCACGCCGATGTCCACAAAGGCGCCGAAGTTGGTGACGTTCGTCACCGTGCCAGTAAGGACCTGGCCTTCTTGAAGTTGAGCGAAGTCGCGCACCTCGCGGTTGTACGAGTGCTTGGCGCCTTCCTCGCGGGGGTCGCGTCCAGGCTTCAAAAGCTCTTTCACGATGTCTTGAAGGGTCATGAGACCCACGTCTTCGGTCACATATTTCGCAAGGTCGACTTTTTGAACGACTTCCTTGTTCCCCACAAGGTGTGCGACGTCGAGCCCCAAGTCGGAGGCGATGCGTTCCACCGTCCGGTAGGCTTCGGGGTGCACGGCGGTGTTGTCGAGCGGATTGACGCTTTCGGGGATGCGCAGAAAGCCAGCCGCCTGTTCGAAGGCTTTCGGGCCAAAGCCAATGACTTCGAAAAGTTTGTTGCGGTCATTGAACTCGCCCGTTGCCTCACGGTGTTTCACAATATTCTTGGCAAGCGTGGGTCCGATGCCCGCAACGTAACCAAGCAGCGACGGGCTTGCCGTGTTGAGATTTACGCCCACATAGTTCACGCAGCTTTCCACAACCTCCTCAAGCGACTTCTTGAGTTTGCTTTGGTTCACGTCGTGTTGGTATTGGCCTACGCCAATGCTTTTGGGCTCAATTTTCACGAGTTCGGCCAACGGGTCTTGAAGGCGTCTGGCGATGCTCACAGCTCCACGGTAGGTGAGGTCTAGGTCGGGAAACTCGTCGCGGGCCACGTCGCTGGCGGAGTACACGCTTGCGCCGGCCTCGTTGACAATGAGTGTCTTCACGGGAAGTTCTTTTCGCGTGGCCAGGACCTTCTCCACAAAGTCTTCCATTTCACGACCAGCCGTGCCGTTGCCGATGCTCACGTACTCAACTTTGTGTTTCAAAATGAATTCCAGAATTTTGTCGGCCGCCGTGCGGTTCTTCGGGTGAGAGGCCTCGGCGCCGTGGTCAGGAAAAATGGTGGTGTGCTCAAGCAGCTTGCCGGTGGCGTCCACCACAACAAGCTTGCTTCCCGTGCGGAGGCCGGGGTCGACACCCAACACGATTTTTTTAGGGATGGGAGGAAGAAGAAGAAGATTCCGGAGATTCTTTGCGAACACCGAAAAAGCCTCGTCTTCCGCGCGGTTTTTTGTTTCCAGGCGGAGTTCTGTTTCAAGGCCGGGACCAACAAGACGTGAGAACGCGTCCTTCACGCAGTCAAGAAGGAAAGCCTTCACCGCGGGTTTCGCTTGGGGCTGCAAAAGGCGACGCTCTATCATGGCCAAAGGAAAGCTCTCGTCGAATTCCAGCGAGACTTTCAACACGTCTTCTTTTTCACCGCGACGCAAGGCCATGAGCCGGTGCGACGCGATGGTGCGCACGGGTTCGGCAAAGGCATAGTAGTTGTTGAACTTGGTTTTCTTTTCCTTGAATTCTTCTTTGGCTTCCGACTTGAATTGCGCGTTTTCAAAGAGCCAGGTCCGAATTTCGCCCCGCACTTCAGCCATTTCCGACACGACTTCGGCAATGTAGTCGCGTGCGCCTTGCAATGCGATTTCGAGCGTCTTCACGTCGTCATGCTTGCCAACGTAGGGCAGTGCGGCGGCGGCGAGGTCTTCGAGGTCGGGGCTCTGCGCCATAATTTCAAGAGCCAGCGGCTCCAAACCACGCTCACGGGCTATCATGCCTCGCGTGCGCTTTTTGGGCTTGAAGGGAAGGTAGAGGTCTTCCAGAACCGACTTCACCTTGCACGCTTGAATGCGCGCTTTGAGCTCTGGAGTGAGCTTGCCCTGCTCCTCAATCGACTTGAGGATGGCTTCTTTGCGTTCGCCAAGGGCGAAGATGTATTCGAACTTGTCGCGAATATCGCGCACCTGGACTTCGTCGAGTGCGCCTGTCGCTTCTTTGCGGTAACGCGCAATGAAAGGAATGGTGCAGTCGTCGAGGAGGAGTTTGAGGGTCGCCTCGACCTGACGTGCAGGGATGCTGAGTTCCGTCGAGATGTCGACGACCATTTCGGGCGTCATGAGGTTCACTTGGTTCGCCATGGAGGGACACCTTCCGTGCCAGTCGATTCTCGCGGGGAGATCGCAGTGTGGAGTTCGCGTGGAAACATTGCTGTGCGCCACTTTCAGTGAAGCCGCTGTCCGACGTTCCTTCGAAGAAGCACCTGATTCTACTCGAAGGTTGCAGGAACTCAAACGGCGCGCCTTCAAAGTGACGAAAAAAAACCCACGTCCCTTTGGCTTCATCGCACGCCGGGGCGGGGTTTTCGGAGCTCTCAGCCCAAACCAAGAGGCACCCGCGTCACTTGGCGCGGTTGACGATCTCTGTTCCCGCGAAGAAGAAGCCCACTTCATGCTTGGCGGTGTCAACGGCGTCGGAGCCGTGCACCGTGTTTTCGCCGATGCTCACGGCGTGCGTTGCGCGGATTGTTCCTGCAGCCGCCTTCTTGGGGTCGGTTGCCCCCATGAGGTCGCGGTACCTGGCAATAGCGTTGGCGCCTTCCAGCACGGAAACAACAACAGGGCCGGTGGTCATCGACTCCACAAGTTCGCCATAGAAGGGACGCTCTTTGTGGACCGCATAAAACTGCTCTGCTTCACGACGCGACAGGTGAATCATGCGTGTGGCGGCGATGCGCAGGCCCGACTCTTCGATTTGGGAGAAGATCTTACCAACAAGATTGCGGCGAACGCCATCGGGCTTAATAATGGAAAGGGTCAGTTCCATGGGGTAACCTCGAAGTTGAAAAAAGGGGGGGAAGGTGTGCAGGCAGCAAAGCGCCTTCTCGCGGAAAGCGGGTTGACGTTCACCCTGCGGCTTTGCCGTGTTAGCCGTCCCTCCTGGCGGGTGTCAACGTTTCCCCTCTGGGCCCCCGACCTGAACCAAAATCGTCTCAGGAGAAAATGGCCATGCCGTTCAACTTTCGTTGTCGCGTTGAAAAGCAGACCTCGCTTCGCCACTTTGTGCGCTTCATGGGGCCAGGGCTCCTTCAGGCGACTGTCGTCATTGCAACTCTCGGACTCTTCACGCTTGCGGCGCCCGCTGCGTGGGGAGCGCCCTTCCGGGTGGGTCTCGTTTTCGACAAAGGCGGAAAGGACGACAAGTCGTTCAATTCCGCCGCGAACCTCGGGGCCAACCGTGCGGTCAAAGAGCTTGGTGTGCAGTTGAAGTCGGTGGAGGCCAACGACACGGCTGCTTCGGAACCTCATTTGCGCAACTTCGCGCGCGCTAAGTTCGACCTCATTGTCGCTGTGGGCTTTTCTCAGGCCGATGCCATGAAGAAAGTGGCCCCCCAGTTCGCAGGCCAAAATTTCGCACTTGTCGATGCGGAAGTCGACTCCAAGAACGTGCGTTCCCTCCTGTTTCAAGAGCATGAGGGTTCGTTTCTTGTGGGCGCCATTGCCGGACTCACAACGAAAACCAACAAGGTGGGATTCATTGGGGGCATGGACATTCCGCTCATTCGCCGATTCCAAATGGGATACGAAGCGGGCGTGAAGCATGTAAACCCGAAAGCGCAGGTGGTGAGCAACTACGTGGGCGTCACAGGTGAGGCGTGGAACAACCCGCCCAAAGGCAAAGAACTTGCCGTGGCACAATATGGAGGCGGAGCTGACATCATCTTTGGGGCTGCGGGAGCCACGAATATGGGCCTTCTCGATGCTGCGGAAGAAAAAAAGAAGTTCGCCATTGGAGTGGATAGCAACCAGAACGGCCTGAAACCCGGCTACGTGCTGACAAGCATGCTCAAACGCGTGGACGTTGCCGTCTTCGACACCATCAAAAGTGCCAAGGAAGGCAAATTCAAAGGTGGTGTCGTGCGTTTCGGTCTTGCCGACGAGGGCATCGACTTCGCTATGGATGAACACAACAAGTCTCTTGTCACGCCGGCTGTTCTTGCGAGGGCAAAAGCGCTGAAGTCCGACATTATTGCGGGCAAGGTGAAGGTACCCGACTTCTATGAACGCGGCGCTCGAAAGTGAGCGGTGCGGCGTCTCACGCGTTGGCAGTCGAGTACCGCAACGTCTCGCGGCGCTTTGACAATGGCGTCTATGCGAACCGGAATGTTTCATTCGGGGTCGCAAAGGGAACGCTTCATTTTCTGGTCGGCGAAAACGGCGCTGGAAAAACGACCGCTCTGAAGGTGCTCTTTGGGCTTGTGAAGCCGACCGAAGGGAGCCTTTTGCTTCACGGAAAACCTTTTGCTCCTGCGTCTCCTGTAGAAGCGGTGTCGAGGGGCATCGGCATGGTGCACCAGCACTTCATGCTGAGTGAAACGGAAACGGCTCTCGACAACGTTTTGCTTGTTGTGGAAAGCGTGCGGAACTCTCCCGTACCGCGCGCTCTGCGCCCCTTGCATCGTGCAGAGGCGCTCCAGAAGCTCGAAGCTCTTGCACGCGAATTCGGGCTTCCCGTAGATTTTCACCGCCTCGTCAAAGACCTTGGCGTGGGCGAGCAGCAGCGCCTGGAAATTTTGAAGCTCCTTTTTCTCGATGCCGACATCTTGGTGCTCGACGAACCTACGGCGGTGCTGACGCCCTTCGAAGCGACTGCTCTTTTTACCACGCTCAAAAGGCTTGTGGCTCAAGGAAAATCGGTGATCGTTGTGACTCACAAACTCCGTGAAGTCACTGCCCATGCGGATGCTGTCACAGTGCTGCGCCAGGGCAAGGTCGTGGCATCGTTGGTTCGTCCACATCTCCCGAGCATCGAAGAACTGGCCAACTTGATGGTGGGTCACACTGTCGATCTTTCTTTGCAAGGCGTGCTGCGCTCCCCAGCGCCAGGGCCAGACGCCGAAGTCCTTTTGCGTTTCGAGAGCATTTCTTTGCTGGAAAAAGGAGCCGCGAAGCCAAGACTTTCCAACGTCACATTTGAAGTGCGGGCGGGCGAAATTGTGGGCATTGCGGGCGTCGAAGGAAACGGCCAAAGCGATCTTCTCGCACTCCTGACGTCGCCTTCGGCGTGGGCGGAAAGCTGCCAAGAAGCCTCGCGCGTGTTGAAGAATGAGGGACACAAAAAAGCGCCGCGCTTTGAGATCCTGGGCCACGATGCCTGGACTCTGGACGCTCGTTCACTGCGCGCTCTTTCGTGGGGGTTCGTTCCCGAAGACAGGCTCGCCCAGGGGCTTTTGCCCGATTCACCTGTGGAAGAAAATTACCTGTTGGGTCGCCAGCATCTGCCAGCTTACTCCCGGTTCGGGTTTCTCCGAAGGAAGGCTTTGCACGCCACGGCGCAGGCAGCATCGGAGGCCTTCGATGTGCGTCCACGGGATCTCACTCTCCCCGCGGGCTCTTTGTCAGGCGGCAACCAGCAAAAAGTTCTGCTTGCGCGAGAAATGGCACTCGCACCTCGGCTGCTTGTCGTCGCGCAACCGACGCGGGGGGTCGATGTCGGAGCCATTGAAGTCATTCACCGACGCCTTTTGGAGCGGCGCCAAGCAGGCGCAGGGCTTCTTTTGGTTTCGAGTGAACTCGATGAGGTGCTTGCGCTTGCCGATCGCGTGTTCGTTTTTCATGCGGGCGCACTTCTGGGGCCCTTCGAGGGCGAAAGGAAGAACGAAACCGATGTGGGGCTTGCCATGGGAGGGCTGACAACATGACCGCCTTTTTGCGTTCACTTTTGGCTGTTGTCGTTGGTCTTGCTCTGGGCCTTGCCTTCACAGGCTTCGCGGGTGAAAACCCCCTGAACGTTGGTCGCATTCTTTTTCTGAGCGCTTTTGGAAGCCAATATGATGTCGGCATGACGTTGGCTGCTGCAACGCCGCTCGTTTTTACCGGCCTGTCGGTGTCGTTGGCGTTTCAAGCGGGTCTCTTCAATATTGGTGCAGAAGGACAGCTTGCCGTAGGCGCCTTGGCTGCAACGCTTTTTGCACTCGCCTTTCCTTCATTGCCGTGGCCTTTGGCTCCGCTCGGTGCGGCCTGCGCAGGGTTTGCCGGAGGCGCGTTTTGGGGCTTCGTGCCCGGGTGGCTTCTTGCCAAGAGGGGAAGTCATGAGGTTATCAGCACCATCATGTTGAATTTCATTGCCGCGGGGGTGGCGAGTTACGTTGTTTTGTATCATGTCGCGAACCCTGAAACCTCAAATCCAGAAACCCGGTACGTTGCCGAGAGCTATCGTCTTTCACCCTTGTCGGCGTTTCCCGACACGCCTGCGAGCGTCGCGGTGTTCCTCGCCCTGGCGGCCATTCCTCTCGTGTGGGTGTTCTTGAGCAAAACGCCCACAGGATTTGATCTCCGAACTTTAGGGGCATCCGAGGCTGCAGCGCTTCAGTCGGGTGCGCGGCCTGCCCGCGCGAAAATCTTGGCTCTCACTTTAGCCGGAGGGCTTGCGGGTCTTGTGGCCGTACCCGAGATTTTGGGATCCGCACACCGATTCCGGCTTGGGTTTTCCCCCGATTACGGCTTCATGGGCATCGCAGTGGCCCTTCTGGGGCGCGGACATCCTTTGGCCGTGCTTCCTTCCGCACTTCTTTTTGGCGCGCTCCAAAAAGGAACTGCGGATCTCGACTTTCAAACGGAGAGGGTTTCTCGCGACATCGCTGCCATCATTCAGGCGTTTGTCATTGCCGCCGTCGCGGCCGACGTGCTCGTCGACCGGGTGGGGATTTGGGGAAGAACCGTGCTGGGCAAAGTGTTTCGTTCGTCGTCGCCTGATGTTGATGGCACGGTGAAGAAGGGAGCGGCATGAACGGCGCCTTAAACGAGGTGATGGAATTTGCGTCGTCTGTGGGTCCTTTTGCGGTGTCGGTGGCTCGGGTGAGCACCCCGCTTGCCTTTGCAGCGCTCGGAGGATTTTTGAGCGAGCGGGCGGGCGTGGTGAACATTTCCCTGGAGGGGAAGATGCTCATAGGCGCCTTTGTGGGTGCCATCACCGCGCATTACACAGGCAATGCGTGGATGGGCGCCACGGGTGCTGCGCTTGCCAGTGGCGTGCTTTCCCTCGTCTACGCCTTCTTTGCTGTGACTTTGCGTGCGAATCAAGTGGTGGTGGGCACGGCGCTCAATATGTTCGCGCTTGGCTTCACGCCGTTTCTTTGCAACGTTCTTTTTGAAACAAGCAGTAGCACCCCATCGCTCCCTGTTGAAGCGCGATTTGCCTACGCTCCCCTTGTGCTTGTCGTCGTGGTGGCTGCACTTGTGGCGTTGGTGTCGCGCGGCACACTGGGTGGGCTTTGGCATCGTTTCGCTGGTGAAAGCCCTGCGGCTCTCGCCGCTGCGGGGGTCGGCGTCGCTCGTGTTCGTTATGCCTCCCTCTTCTTGTGCGGCGTGTGCGCAGGACTCGGCGGAGCCTCCCTTTCGTTGTTTCTGTCTTCGGCGTTTGCGCGCAACATGACGGGCGGTCGGGGCTTCATGGCGCTGGCAGCGCTCATCCTTGGCAAGTGGCGTCCAGTTCCCGCCGTGTTGGCCTGCCTGTTGTTTGGCTTTTTCGATGCCGCTCAAATCCGACTGCAGGGCTTGTCGCTTTGGGGAAACACCACAGTTCCAGTGCAGTTTATTCAAATCTTGCCGTACGTTCTTACCCTGCTTTTGCTGGCGGGTTTCATTGGCCGTGCGCGGGCTCCGAAGGCGTTAGGTCGGCCGTTTCCTTAGAACCGTCTGTTTCTTTAGAACCAGGCGTCCCCATTTCTTGTGCTACGAACTCTTCAAGAAGGCGGAGAGTGAGCTTGGCGCGCGGATTTCCGGCTTCGTAGTCCCGCAGGGTCTCCTTCAAAATTCGCATGAAGGAGTAAAGCTTGAGGAGGTTGTCGAAGTCGGTTTCGTTGGCGGGCACGAGTTCTGCGGAGCCCGAGTCTTCGAGCACGGTGTGGCGATAGAAGCGCATAAAAACGGCTTCTAACTTTTGGTATGTGGGTGCATACGATCGCGGCTCCACGAACTGCCGCTTCGTGGTTTGCACGTGCCTTCCGAAATTCGACTCAGGATCAATGAAGTCGGAAAATACGTGCGAGAACGTGCTGCGCTCGGTGCTTCGCCAGCTGTAACGCAAAGACAGGAGCATCGATGCAACGTCTTCAAGGCTGCTTTGTTTCTGCTCTCGGTACTTGGGGTCGTCCAAATCATCGGCTTCGAAGTCGAGCAAAAAAAGCTGTTCATTCGACAAGAGGATTTGTCCCAGGTGCGCATTGCCATGCACGCGGATAAGAAGGCCGAGATGAGTGGTGTCTTTCACCTGTGCAAGAAGTTTGTCCCGGCAGGCCTGCGCTTTAGAAAGGTCAAACGTCCCTCCGAAAAGAACGTGACTCGTCTGTACGACTTCAGAAAGTCGCCAGTCGAGCCGTTCCATCATCATGGCAAACCAGGCGTCTCGTGCGGCGCCCGTGTTCGACTCCGGTGCGAGGCGCGCAACGTCGCGAACGCGCGACATGGCACGGTGAAACTCGCCCATGAGACGTCCAAGCTGCTCGGCTGTGCGCAGAACGGACGCCCAAGTTTCAAACGAGCTGCGCTCTTGCATGGGTTGAGGAAAGCGGGCGTGCTGGACTCTCACCGAGAGGTCTTGCCAAAGCGTCCCCTGGTTGTGAATGTAACGGGTGCTGATAGCGACGTGCGCGCGAACAATGTCGCGTGAACTGTATTCGTATACCGAAACAAGTTTCGGATAGTTTAGAAATTGGTCTTGCTGGTTGAGGTATTCAAGAACGTCCACCTCCATTGAGTCGGGCTGAAAGCGGTTGAACGTTCTAAAAATCTTATACGCTTCCTGCGACTCTAGCCTCACGCAGGTGTTGCGTGAGTCCGACCAAATGTTCAATGCTAGAAGATTGGGTTCGCCATTGGTGAACCGGTGAGAGAAGCGCCCATCGCGAGCCGTTCGCATCGGATTCTGGGTGTGCTGGCTGTACCGCCACGCCTCGTAGAGGGCGCTGTCGCCGCTCGCCTCACGAAGACTCCACGGTGTCAGCATGATGAGGTCACCATCCTCGCTGTACCGGGCCAAACGGAAGGGCAGTGTCACAAGTTCGTCTTCTCGGCCTTCGAATTGCATCCAGGCCAAACCCAACGCGCCATGTGCCCCTTGGGAAAAAAACACGGCATCGAAGAGGCGGGCTCGAGGATTTTTAAGCTCGTGGAACGGAAAAAAACGGCTCTCGAGCCATACGCTGCCGGGAACAGACTCCACCAACTGCGCAATGATCTGCAGGAATGCGTTCATATCCCGCGTCAGTCGGAGACAACGACGTCGTCGAGATCGGGAAATTCCTCGAGGATGTAGTTGGCAATGGATTCGGAGGTGTACGCAACCACGCCGCAGCTTCCACACGCGCCCGAGAGGCTCAATGTGAGGATGTTGTTGTCGAGGGAATGGATAATGACTTCGCCTCCGTGCGAATTGACGCCCGGAGAGATTTTGTCATCGATAAAGCGGCGGATGGCGTCCATCTGCCCAGTGCTCACAGAAGAGGTCATGGCGGCGGTCCCAGTTTCGGGGGCCCTTGAGGGGCCTCATAGAGAAGGGGCAAAAGAGTGGGCAAGAATTTCACTTAGGCCTCGAGAATCGAAGCGAAAGTGGCCGGGCAGAGCGTACCATGGTTCGTTCCGTGACGCCATTGTCTTGCGCGAGCCTTTGCGCCCATGTTCTAGTGTCGAAGAGCGCTCGTTTCGCTCATGTCTCATGGTAGAGGTTGAATGAGAATCCAAGATCCAAAAGGCAACGGCAAATACGAGAAGTCTTCTCGAAAAATCCTCGGTGTCTTGGGGAGTTGGGTCGGCTTTGGCGGCCTGGCCGCTCTGGGGTCGGGAGTCGCGTGCGCTTTTATAGGTCACACGCCGGTCGGCCTTTCCCCAGTGGAAAGGTCGGTGCCTGGTGGTTTTCAAGCCCCTCCGGCACTCGCAGAAGTTCCGAAAGGTGCTCATGCGCTGGCCGATTTTTCAGCCTTTTCTCGGCGTGTTTTTCGCACGACGGAAACACACAATCTTCCTGTTTCCGTTTTTGAATCGATGGGAACGGCTCGTTTGGCCGAACAAGCCCGTCGTATTTCCAAGTTTTGCGAGCGAGTGGATGTTGAGTTCCGGGCTTTGGGCTGGGGCGAGTCTCCTTGCGGTTCCTTGCGTTGGAATTTCGACCGGACGAGCGAGCGAGGAATTCCCCTCGTCTACTGGGAGTTTAATGGGCTGGGGTCCGACAGAGACACCGACCGCAAAGACGAAACCACGCTGGTTCTTGGGGGTGTGCACCCCGACGAAATCACGCCCATTCATTTGGCCTTCCGTTTTGCGCAGGAACTGGAGCGCAACCCGGGTATCTTCGCCGATCGTCGGGTCATCGTGGCACCTCTCGTCAATCCCGATGGTTTTTTTGTGAAACCTTACCGGCGCACCAATGCGAACGGTGTTGACCTCAACAGAAATTTTGCGACTCGAGACTGGTGGCCTTCCGCCACGCGGCTTTGGCATGCCAGGCGGCAGGCCGACCCTCGCCACTTCCCGGGGTTTTCACCTCACACAGAAGAAGGCACGCGCTTTCAAGTCGATCTTCTCGAACGTTACGATGTCGACAAGGTCGTCTCGATTCATTCCCCATTGGGTTTTCTCGACTACGACGGCCCCGGTGACACGAAAACTTCGAATCTTTCGCGCAACGAAAAACGCGCACGAGAATTCGCAAGCTTGGTGTCAAGGTCGAGCAACAATTATGAGGTGAAAGACTTCACGTTCTATCCGGGCTCGCTTGGCAACTACTCTGGAAACGAGCGTTACATTCCTACGGTGACGCTTGAAATGCAGAGCACGAACCCGAAGCTTTCTCAACGCTATTGGGTCGACTTTTTTCCTGGACTCGTGGCCGCCGTGAAGTTCGATTTTACGAAGAACGCGCTCGCCCGCGCCGACGGTGCCACAACCACACTCAACCGATAGTCAAAGCTGCTTGCGAGCCCAAGCGAGGTCGAGTTCGACGTCGCGTTTCACGCGTGGGGTGACGGCCATGGGGCGGTCGTCCAGGAAACTGAGGTTGTGGAAGTCGAACGGGTCGTCGTTCATTTTGTGGCACGATGCACAAGTCGTATTTGGAACGAGAGTCCTTCGGCGATCGGAAACGGTGGCGGCCAGCCGGGTTTTGTCGGCAGCGAAAAGCATCACCGCGTTTTCGATTTCTTGAGTGTCGGCGTCTGGCAGCTGGCCCGCATCGATTGCGGTATGGAGATTCGGATCGTCGCGACGCTGCGAACCCACCGAAGACTTGCCGAAATTAAACAGCAGGCGGCCATCAACACTCGAGCGCAGTTCGATGTCACGTTGCACCAGGCGCCCGGCGCGTCCTTCGAACTGAAGAAAAACCCATTCGTCGAGAAGGGGCGGCTGCCGTCCTTCGGGCAAGGAAAACGACGTGAGCTCCTTCACGCGCTCTGTTGGAGCGAACTTCGAAAGAAACGAGACCATGCGGGCGCGGAAGGCGCGCGCTATGGTGTCGACACGAGAGGCATCGTTTGGATACTCGGGACGAGCGCCTAGTGTTGTGTAGGCCGAAGGCGCGACACTCGGGTCGCGCATGTCGAGCGCCGCCTGCAGATGCCTGCGAGCAACGTCATTGCGGAGGGTCACGAAACGCTGAAGCGAGGTGCTGTCGAGAGCAGGAGCTTGCCCGTTGGCCCAGGCGCGCGCTTTTGCGAGGAGTGCATTGGCTTCCTGCGCATCCGCAGGAGAAAGAACCGAGGCGGCGTCGACGTCATAGAGCGCGTGGGCTGCTCTGTCGTCGGCAAAATAATCGTTGATATGGCCGTTTATGTAAAAGTCTTTCTGAACGGGCTGCCACACCAGCCGCGTCTCGGGCCAGCAGAGCGTGTCGGCATCAACGGCAAGCGAATGGCCCAGAGGTGCGCAAGGAACAACCCGGAACGCCACAAGACGCCAGTCTGCGAAGCTATTTTCAGCATCAAGGGCGTTGCCAACAGCCGTGTTTTCATACGCGCGGCGCAGGGCGTCGTACCAGCTGGCCTCAAAGAGAGGGCGCGCGGGAGTTGGGGCGTCTTTGGCCAGAATCGAGGCTGCGGGTTCTGCGTCGGCAGGGAGAATGACCGCAATGTCGGATGCCTCAACCCGAAGGCCCACGCTGGACTGAGCCCAAACCGGGGTGGGAAGAGTGAGGGCGGCAATGCAACTGAGTTTGCGGAGTGAACGGAACATGTGGGCTCCTTTACGAGAACCGGTTTAAACTCAAGACCTTTTGTTCGGTAGCTAAGGATACAAGGGGGTGCAACAACGAAATCGTCGCTGAACGTTTCAAAATTTGTGGTATCAAGTGGCCTTTCTCGCGACCTGCCCGCAAAGGACTCCTGCATGCCCTTGACGTTCGAACTTCTCGCCGAAGACACCGGGAGTAAGGCCCGCCGCACCCGCATCACCACAAGCCATGGCGTCATTGAAACGCCGGTCTTCATGCCCGTGGGGACATTCGGGGCCGTGCGCACCCTCGACCACGCAGAGCTCGAAGGCATCGGCACCCAAATTATTCTCGGGAACACCTACCACCTTTATTTGCGGCCTGGTCCCGACATCCTCACGCAGCGCGGAGGGTATCACCGTCTTATTCATTGGAATCGGCCCATTCTCACCGACTCAGGTGGGTTCCAAATTTTCTCGCTGCCCCACCAGAGGACGCTGAGTGAAAAAGGCGTGACCTTCAAAAGTTACGTTGACCAGTCGTACAAGCACCTGACCCCGGAAACGAACATCGCATTCCAAGAGCTCATTGGCTCCGACATTATGATGGTGCTCGATGTTTGTGTGCCGTCCACGAGCCCTCGAGAAGTTGCCGTGGAGGCCATGCACCGCACCCACCGTTGGGCGGAGCGGTGCAAGAAAGCCAAAAGCCGGAACGACACGTCTTTGTTTGGCATCGTGCAGGGCGCGATATTCGAAGACCTCCGCAAAGAAAGCGCCGCGACGCTTTCCGCGCTCGACTTCGATGGCTACGCCATTGGTGGTCTTGCTGTGGGTGAAACTGACGAAGAGCGAGAGCACTTTACGAATTTTACAGCGGAGCTTCTGCCGCGTCACAAGCCTCGCTACCTTATGGGCGTAGGGACTCCACACGACCTCGTGCGCTCTATCCGCGCGGGTGTCGACATGTTCGACTGCATCATTCCTACGAATCATGCTCGTCAAGGGGTGGCTTACACCTGGGATGGCAAGGTGCGTTTGCGTCGCACGAAATATGCCGTAGACGAGTCGCCTCTCGACCCCACGTGCGCCTGTCATGTGTGCGCGCGCTACAGTCGTTCGTATCTTTATCAGCTCAATAAGTGCGAAGAGCCCACCGGTTGGCGTCTTATTTCATACCACAACACCTGGTTCTATGAGCGTCTGATGGAGCGCTGCCGCGCGGAAATCGAAAAGGGAACATTCGCACAATTCGCGCAGTGGTTCCTTTCGAGCGTGGACGACTAGAGCTCGCCTCGTTCACTGCCCTTGGGCTGGCGAGAGGGCAAAAAAGAAAAGCCCGAGGAGTTTGCCTCCTCGGGCTTCTTGCGTTGAAAGGCGCTCGGTTGTTTTCAAAGATCCCGAATCAGGATTCCGTTGAGTTCCGATTCCACCATGTGAATGTCTTCGCCACGAGCCGCGCAAATTTCGGAGACGATCATGTTGCGCGCGCGTTCGAGCATCTTCTTTTCGCCAAAAGAGAGGTCTTTGTCGTGTTTGAGGCTCGAGAGGTCGCGGAGCACCTCCGCAATTTCGACGAGGTCGCCAGTGTTGAGCTTTTCGTTCAGAGCGCGAAACCGGCGGTTCCACGTTGCGTTCGATTTCTTCGATGGCGATTTCAAGATTTCATAGATGCGCTCGACTTCAGGGGCGGAAATCACCGCACGCATTCCCACAGTTTGGGCGGAGCGCGTGGGAACCATGACCTTCGCGCCCGTCGCGTGGATCTTCAGGACGTAAAATTCCTGAGCCGCACCACCGATGTCGCGTGACTCGATCGTTTCAATCGTTCCAACGCCATGACAAGGGTAGACAGCCTTCTGGCCCACGAGAAAAGAGAGTCTTTCGGCACTCATGGTAGCCCTCCAACGCATCGTGATACCGTGAGACGCAACCGGACGCCCCACTTGCCCCGTGCCCGAAAGTGGTGGATGCAATGATCCTGCCACAGGCAACGTTTGGCGAGAGGCCGAACGAAAGGGACGCAAAAATCAAGGATTCCAACCCCTTGAAAAAAGCGCCAGCTTCATAAAAAAGTTCGGGCCGCTCACCGGCCTCGGTTTTCGAAACCCTTTGACATCAAAGTGACCAAAAAATAGACAATCAATGAGACGGGATTCACCAAAATCCATTCAGAGACAAAGCTGAGGACAAGGCGTTCTGAATCAATGAGT
The DNA here is from genome assembly GCA_020247005.1 of Silvanigrellales bacterium. Taxonomy (GTDB): domain Bacteria; phylum Bdellovibrionota_B; class Oligoflexia; order Silvanigrellales; family Silvanigrellaceae; genus JADCJN01. The sequence goes on along the minus strand of JADCJN010000134.1, from coordinate 24,990 downwards.
TATCGAATTTCAGGGGCTGAGATGGAAGAGAAGTGTCGAAAGAGCCAGGACCAAAGCAAGCCATTTAATAGCATACTAGGATAACGTTTGTCAAGGTTAAATTGTTCACGAGAACATCGCGTGACACAAGGAAATCCTACAGAAATTGAAACGGGTCGGAGAATCTTGTGAGCATTTCGTCCTCCACTTTTCATGGACTCAGTCTGGCCAGTGAGCCATCGTCCGGGCTCAAGTTCGTGGGGAAAATCCGCGACCCGCTTCACGACACGATCCCATTCACTGCCGCGGAAAAGGCGATCATCAATTCGCCTGAATTTCAGCGTCTTCGGCGCATCCAACAGACGGCATTCATCAAGTACGTTTTTCCTGGTGCCACTCACACCCGCTTCGAGCACTCGCTCGGCGTCATGCACATGAGTGGCGTCATGCTTTCGCGCCTCATTGCGAATCAAACTCGCTTACTAGAAAGTCTCGCATCGGCTGTGGAGGCGCAGCCTCCCTTGGTGCAAAGCAGTTTTTCACTCACCGAGCAGATGCACGGTTCGTTGCGTGAAACTCACCGGGCGCTTCCCTACTTAGGGAGTCCTGAAATTGCGCAAGCTCTGCGGTTCTCGGCGCTCCTTCACGACGTCGGTCATGCACCTTATAGCCACAGCATGGAACGTTTTCTTCCCACGTGGGCGGAAGTGCGCGCGGCGCTGCCTACACTGGGCCTACCGGATTATCTTCGAACAGCGCTCGAAGCAAAAATAACGAAACTGACGACGCGAGAACCAGGTCGCTTGAGGCAGCGCGTTCGCCATGAGCTCTACACTCTCCTCATTGTCGCGAGGCTTTTTACTCGTGATGCCCCATTCCTGGGTGCGGAGATGGGGCAAGACGTCTGTTCCCTCATCGATTGCGATGTGCCTCCGTCACCAGGCGGTGCTCTGGAGCGCTCTGGCCTCCAGGCGCTTCTCCATGAAATGGTTTCCGGGGAACTCGACGTCGACCGTATGGATTATTTGATGCGCGATTCACGGCAGTGCGGAGTCGTGTACGGCTTTTTCGACGCCGGACGTATTCTCGATTCCGCTGGATTTTACTTCGATTCTATGACCGGTCGTTTTCATCTGGCCTTGCGGCGCAGTGGGGTGGCTGCGTTCGAAGATTTCCTTCGTGCACGATGGTCCATGTATCAGCAGGTTTATTTCCATAAAACCGCCACCGCCTGCGAGGCCATGCTGGAAGCGCTGCGCAAGTTCTGCCCTGCGCTCACCCTTCCGCTCGACACCGAAGCCTACCTGAAACTCGATGACGCCTCGTTTCCGGAATGGGCGCGCGCGCGGATTCCCGAAGGCCAGGAAGAAGCTGGCAGGCTCATCGACGATCTTTTTTTCAACCGTTACCTTTGGAAGCGTGTGTACGAAGAGAGCGCGCCGAAGTCCGCTCTGTCAACGCAGCCCAGTTTGTGTCCTGCTATTCTTCACTACCTTCAGCGGCTTTCCTTGCCCGCTGAACTTGCAGAGAGTGGCACGAGCCTCACCCGGTTTGCACCCCGAAGCGCGCGCTCTTCTCACAGCGAAAACTCCTTGAGGGTGATTGTAAAAGACGTTCACTCGCTGCGTTTTCTGGAACCCATCGAGAACCACTCCGCACTCATTGGCCGAAATGACGAAGAGACTATTGTGCGGCGCATCTTCGTTGGGCGGCGTGGGGCCGATGGAAAGCCCATTGACACCGATGCCGTGCAGCGTCTCGTGTCGTCGACCGTTGTCACGCCCAAGCTCGACTGAGGCGCTCTGTTCACCCCGAGAGAGGAGCCTTACGAGGTGGACACGGAATCCTCGAGAAAAGCCGACTTGCCCCCAAACGCGTCCCAGAAGCAAACTCGACCAAGTCAAGTGGGCTTTCGGGGGCGTTTTTGGGCTTCTGGCTGGACCTTTTTCTTTCGGTGGCCCGTGTTTCGAGTAGAGGCGTCTGAATTTGTGCCCGCTTCGCTCTTCTTAGGGCCCTTTCTGCAGTCTGGTGTGTTCGTTTTGTGCGCGGGTCTCGTGACGAGCCTTCCCAACCCTCCTCCCGGGCTTGCCGCCTTTCTTGGATTCGTTGGACTTTCGCTTTGGAGTGGGTTTTTCCACGACGATGGCCTCGCAGACACGGCGGATTCCCTGGGGGTGTCGAAGTTTGATGACTCCGACGCGACCCTCGATCGTATCCACGCCGCCATGAAGGACTCCCGCCTCGGCACGTTTGGGGTGTCGGCCCTTGTCCTCTTTTGGATGTTCCGCTTTTTGGGAGCCTTCTTGTGGGATCTGGGAGTTCCCGCGCTTGCTTTGGTGGTGCTCACGAGCCGTACTCTCGCCTTCGCCCTCGCCTGGGCCCTGGGTCGCTTCTCGCGATCCGCCAATGCCGCTCGGAGCGGGCACCTGATGCGGTCTGTGGGGACGCTTCCGCTCTTGGGTCTTTTGGGGGCTACGGTGGGCGCCGTGGCTGTGACAGCCTACCTTTGGCCTTCCCTTTCACTGTCCGCGTGGGCCGTGTCTGCGGCCGCGACCTTGGGACTGGGCACTTTTTTCCTGTGGACCCAAACCCGCCGATGTCGGGGGCTTTCCGGCGACCTCATTGGCGCCACGGTCTGCATTTGTGAGATTCTCATGATCGTGTTGGGGCGCAGTTTTGCGGCCTGATGGAAAGTTTCCTTAAAGCGGAGGCAATTGTTGCCGACACCTCCGAAGAACACGAGGTGAAACATGGCAATCGTTCTCGGGAAGCTCGACAAAGGCAATCCTTCGAAGGGCCCGCACACCAACACTCCGCTTCAAGGGAAGCGCGTGCTTGTTGTTGATGACAACGCCCACCAGCGCAAACGTTTGCGCGAGCTCTATGAGTCTATGGGTTTCCTGTGCGTTGGCGAAGCTGCCAACGGATTGGAGTGCCTTGAGCTTGTGGATAAATTTACGCCCGACCTCATTTCACTCGACATCTTGATGCCCGTGATGCACGGCGTCGAGACTCTCGGGTACCTGCGCGAGCAGGGGTGCACGTCGGCTGTTGTTTTCGTGTCGGCTCTTGGGAGTCTCGATGTCGTTGCAGAATTGAAGTCGAAAGGCCACCAGCCTGAAGCTGTCTTCTCGAAAAAAGACACGCGTGAAATGTTCTTGCAGGTTCTCACGCAGATTTTCTCTGACGAACCCAAGGGCTCTGCTGGAGACGAAGGCGTCCCTCAAGCAGAATCGGCCTAAAGATTTCGTTGTTGCCCCACGCTCCCTGCGCAGAGAGCGTGCGCGCTCCTGAGAAGGCATGTTAGGTCCACTCCCGTCAGAGCTTTCTTCGACGGGAGTGAAACCTATGTCTTCGACACACCAGGCGCCGCGCGCGGGCTATCGCCTCGCCACAGAAAAAAGCCTTTACCTTCGTCAGCATGCCTCCAATCCTGTGGACTGGTACCCGTGGGGAAGCGACGCCTTTGCGAAGGCACGCGCCGAGAACAAGCCTATCTTGCTTTCGGTTGGCTATTCTTCTTGCCACTGGTGCCACGTCATGGCCCAAGAAAGTTTTGAGGACGACGAAACCGCACACCTCATGAACAAGGCGTTTGTGAACATCAAGGTCGATCGCGAGGAGCGACCCGACGTCGATGAGGTTTACATGGCTGCGGTTCAGGCGATGACTCGCCGTGGTGGGTGGCCGCTCACTGCCATGCTCACGCCGGAAGGCAAGCCCTTTTTCGGCGGGACGTATTTTCCGCCGGATGCGCGCCAAGGCATCCCTTCTTTCCGAGACGTTCTCATGGCGTGTGCGAGCTACTTCGTTGAGAAACGCGAGGAGCTTGAAGAGAGGGCCGATGCCCTTGTGGCGTCGCTTGCAGCGGTGGGTGGAAATCTGGGGCTCGCGGCTTTGGAGAGCCGCATTGGCGACCGTGCTTTGTCGGTTGAAAAACTGGCCGACGCTCTGCTGGTTGCGCACACCAAAGCACTGGCCGCTCTGCGGCTCGATGCCGATGTGCGGGCTGGCGGCTTTGGGGGAGCGCCCAAATTTATGCAGCCAAGCAAGATAGAGCTTTTCCTTTGGAGCGAGGAGCGTTCCGACCTTGCGCACGCGGTTCAAACGCTCAAGAGCATCCGCGCAGGTGGCATCACCGATCAAGTGGGCGGAGGGCTCGCGCGGTATGCTGTCGATGCCTCATGGACGGTACCTCACTTCGAAAAAATGCTTTACGACAATGCTCAATGCTTGCCGCTATTCGCCACAGCCTCCGCAGCCCTGGCGGGGCAAAACGACAATCTTGCGGCCGACCTCGCGGACATGGCGGACGCTGTGGTGAGCTATTTGGAACGCGATGTGCTCGACGCCTCCGTTGGGCTTTTCACCTGCGCGGAGGATGCCGACAGCGAAGGCGAAGAGGGGCGCTTTTACGTCTTCGAAAGCGACGAATTCGAAGCCGCGTTTGCCCACGATGAAGGTTTGCGAACATTTGCTAAACGTTACTTTGGTGTTTCGAAGGCCGGAAATTTTGAAGGCGCGAATGTGCTCACGTGTCCCCAAGACACCGCCGCATTCGCCGCGAAACGGGAGCTCGGCGTGGAGGCGGTGCGCGAAATGGCATTGCGCGCCAGGGAACGACTCCTGGATGTTCGCAGTTCTCGGGAACGGCCAGCGCGTGATCCCAAGTGCCTGCTGGGTTGGAATGCCCTCGTAGCCACAGGACTCCTGCGTTCGGGGGTCGCACTCGCACGCCCTGATTGGATTGAAAAAGGGGTGGCCCTTGTGGCGCGGTGCAAAGCCGTCTTCCGGGCGGAAGAAGGTTATCGGCACACTTATTGCGATGGTGAAACGAAGATAGGAGCCTTCGCCGACGACCTCGCCTTTTTTATGGAGGCGTGTGTGGAAGTGGCCTGCCTGACCGGGTGCTCGGAGGCCTTGGAGGAATCCCTTTTTCTTGCCAAAGAGCTTCACCGTCACTGCGTGGATCCGGCTGTGGGCACCCTCTATTTCGCCGCAAGGAGCGATGAACTCCTCTACCGGCCCACGCGCCCTGAAGACAACGTGCTGCCCAGCGCCCATTCTTCTGCTCTCTTTGCCTGTGAAACCTTGAAAACATGGGCGGCAATGCAGGGCGGTGAGGTGCTTGGAAAAGCCGAGGTGAAGATGCTCGAGGCACTTTCGCTTGTGATTCTATCTAATGTAGCAAATCTCGCCGAAGACAAGCCTTTGGCTTGCACGAAATCACTCCTCTGGGTGAAGTGGATGGCAACTCGGGCGGCTGTTCTTGTTTCTCCCGCGTCGCCGGGGCCTACAACAGTGCCTTTCGAGGCGCTCGTGAAACCTGTCCGTGTGCATGCGGCCGGGCGACGTGGCAAAGTGCTCGTCGGGGTTCCCGTGCGACCGGGAACCCGTCTTTTGGATGCCGCCCTGTTCGGAAGCGAAGCAGACGGTGCCAGGGCGGCGGTGACATTCGCGTATTGCGATGTGTCCGGCTGCCAACTTCCCACGAACGATTTCACTTGATTCCGCTGCCTCCTGCTCGCGACCGAGTGGGACCATGCGAAAGGAGCCTCTCGGTGCAGACATCGGACACCATCATCCCGACCCTTTTCACTGTTTCCGACGGCACGGGCGAAACCGCTTTGTCCATTGTGCGTGCCGTGAAGGTACAGTTCGAAAATGCGGACATCCATATCGAACGCTTCAATAAAATCCGCACGCGCGGAGTTCTTGAGAACATCCTCGAGCGCGCGTTGGAACGGAACGCCACCGTTGTGGCGACACTTGTAGACCCCGAGCTGCGTGTGTTCCTCATCTCGCGCGCCATGCAGCTGGGAGTTCACGTTGTCGACATTCTGTTTCCCCTTCTCGAAACGCTTTCAAAGCAGCTCGGCAAGCGTCCAAGTGCGATTCCTGGCCTTTTGAGGGCGCTCGACGAGAGCTACTTTCGACGTGTGTGGGCCATTGAATACACCGTGCGGCACGACGATGGGATGGCGACCCATGACCTGGCGGAAGCGGACATCGTGCTCGCAGGCATTTCAAGAACGTCGAAGACGCCGCTCTCTATGTACCTGGGTCACAAGGGGTACAAGGTTGCGAACATTCCCCTGGTGCCCGGCGTTGAGCTTCCCGAAGAACTCGCGCTCATTGATCAAAACAAAGTGATCGGCCTTATTATCGACCCCGACAGGCTCGCGGAAATTCGCGCGGCGCGCATTGAGGCGCTCGGCAGCGCTCCCACGGGCGATTACGCCGACTCTCACAAAATATTTGAAGAGCTCGAATGGTCGCGTGAAATTTTTAAACGAAACAAGCGTTGGCCGGTGCTCGATGTGACGGGCAAGGCTCTTGAAGAGAACGCGGTGGAAATCGAGCGCATCATTCTGTCCCGTTTCCCGACTTTGGGCGATCGTTGAACACATTGCCGAATCGGACCCGAACCTCCCCATCAAATGTTGACAATGGGAGCCGAGGGATTACCACTGCGGGGTCCTTTCTGAGTGTTCAGGAAGGTCATTCACTCTTCCGGTGATCGCGTGTGCGCGTGTTGTGTGGGTTTCCACTGCTCACCGGATTTCGATGGAGTTCTTTGTCATGGTCCGATCCCGTATTCTTTCGATTCTGCAGGAGAGTTCTGCACCTCCTGGACTTGTCTCCGAGCAAAGCACTGCTCGAAGGCTTCCCCTCGTGGCTCGCTGTCGTGCATCCCGAAGTCTGTGTTGTTGTCTCAACAAATAGTTCACAGGCTCCTGCTCTCGCACTTCAGTTCATACCATTTCGCTTGCTGTCTCGTTGTGGACAGCGAGCACGAGGAGTTTTCAATGAAGGTCGCTTCCCAGGTTGTTTTTGGAAGTTTTTCTGCGCTCGCACTTGTCACATTTTCAGTGGCATGCTCTTCCCCTGAGGAGATCATTCCCACTCGCAAAGGTGGTGTCTTTGCCCCTGTGTCGCCTACCGACAACCCATCAAACGTATCGATTCCTTCGGGTTTGAGTGGAATCGTGGGAGGCCGCCGTCTCGCAGAAGGCGATGTGGGTAGCACAAGCGTAGTGGCGCTTGTCGACGCTCGAGCCGGCGGGTTGTGCACAGGAACTCTTGTGGCCGAGAATCTTGTGGTCACCGCGGGTCACTGCCTTCTCGATGGCGCCATGACCCATGTCGTGTTTGGGGACTCCGTGAATTCTCGAGACGCCGAGGTGCGGCCCATCCGCGCTCGTGGCTCGCTTCTTGGGAGCGTAGACGAGTATCCAAACAATGACGTTGCATGGGTGAAATTTCAGGGGGCCTCTCCGAAAGGATGGGAGCGCGCGCGTATCCTTGACGATGCCTCGGTGCTCACCCCGAATCAGCCGCTGGTGCTGGTGGGTTATGGCAAAACAGGCGACGGCGCAGCGCCTTCAGGGCGTCGCCTCACTGTGAGCACGACATTTGGTGGCTTGGTGAATAATGACACCTTCCGCAACCTGTTGGTGGTCGGCCCCAACCGCGGCAAAGGGAATTGCTTTGGCGATTCGGGTGGCCCAGCTTTTGCAAAAGTCGACGGAGAATGGCTCGTTGTTTCTGCTCTCAGCGGTCTCGAAGAAACGCTGACGCCTGGACTTGACTGCGCGAGCGGACACACCGTTCACAACGTTTTGGGCGTCCACAAGGAGTGGATCTCTTCGACGTCAGGCATTTCCTTGCCGTAACGTTAGCCCCCAAAAATGCGGTCGAAAAATCCGCCGCCGCCCTTTACGCTTTCGTTGTGTTTTTGAGCGAAAGCACGCAGGTGTTCTTCGGCTTCCTTCGTGACTTTTGTCGGAATTTCCACGAGCACTTCAATGACGAGATCGCCTTTGCCGCGACCGTATTTTTCGAGCTTCGGGACGCCTGCGCCGTGCACAACAAGGCGCTGACCGGGTTGCACGCCTGAAGGAATTTCCACCTTGCGTGGTTCCTCCTCGAAGCAGTCGATGAGGACTTCGGTGCCTAGAATCGCTTGGGCGACACCCAAACGTAGAGGGAACACGAGGTCGAATTCCTCACGGCGGAAATTCTTGTCTTCCTGTACTTCAATGAACACATAGAGGTCGCCCGCGGGGCCGCCATTTGTGCCGGCCTCCCCTTCGGCACTCACGCGCAGGCGCATGCCTGTGTCGATGCCTGCGGGGATCTTCACGGTGATGTTGCTTTGCTTTGTTTGGGAGCCGCTGCCTTTGCAGTCACCACAGGGACTCGCTATGCGTTTGCCTGAGCCTTGGCAGTCGGGGCAGGCTGTGGCGTAGCTGAAGAAGCCCTGCTGAATGGCCACTTGGCCGTGGCCGCGGCAGGTGTTGCACGTCACGGGCTTGGTGCCTTTTGTTGCACCCGTGCCTTCGCACGACTCGCAGCTCGAACGCCTTGGAATCGCGATTTTCTTCTCGGTGCCCACAACGCTTTCGCGGAAGGTGATGGCGAGGTCGTAGCGGAGGTCGGCTCCTTTGCGCGCACGGTTACCCGACTGGCGCCCACGACGCCCTCCTCCAGCGAACCCAAAGATGTCTTCGAAAATAGAGCCGAAGTGTTCGAAGATGTCGTCGACGTTTCCGAAGCCTTGCCCGGCCCCCCCCACGCCAGCGTGTCCGAATTGATCGTAGCGCGCCTTTTTTTCCGGAGAACTGAGGACTTCATAGGCCTCCGCAGCTTCCTTGAACTTTTCTTCTGCTTCGGCATTGCCCGGATTTTTGTCGGGGTGAAACTGCAAGGCAAGCTTTCGATAGGCCCGCTTGATGTCGTCAGCAGACGCGCCCCGGGCAACGCCCAGGACCTCGTAATAGTCTCGTTTAGATGCCATGGGGCGACGTTCCTTGAAGTTCGAGAGACGCGGTGTCAAACCGACAGGGTAAACGTCCTCGACCGGGCGTCAAGCGAAGGTATTTTCGAGAGCATGAAGAGAAATGCCCGGATGGGGCATTGGGCTTCAGCCCGTAACGAGACGGGCGCCGAAGGCTTCGAGGCCGAGGTCTCCAAGACCCCTGGGGAACCGCACCAGACCACGCAGGCTCGAGGCTTCCCTGGAACCTTCGGTGACGACTTTGTGCGCCGCGGCTTCGTCGAGGAGCTTCCTCGCCAGAGCTGTGTGAAGGTCGTGACCCGCCTTGTGCGCAATGACGTGGCCCACAAGCGGCATCCCGAGGAGGGCGAGGTCGCCCACGCAGTCGAGAATTTTGTGACGGACGAATTCGAGTTCGTCTCGAAGGCCATTTGTGTTGAGCACGCCTTCCGCACGGCTCACCACAATAGCGTTCTCGAGAGAACCCCCGCGGGCGAGCCCTCGCGACTTCATGTATTCCACTTCCTCGAATAAACAGAACGTGCGCGCGTAAGAAAATTCGCGGCAAAAACTTTCGCCATTGAGCGGCATGCTCAGAGCCTGTCGGCCAATGGCCTTGGCAACTTCGAAATCGATGGAATAAGACACCAGCGCGTGCTTGGAAGGCTCCACCCGAATGAACCGCTGAGGATTTTTCGGATCGACGACTTCTACGGTCGATTTGACAACGAAATAGCGGCGGGGGGCATCGAGCTCGTCGACTCCGGCTTCGTCGAGGAGGACGAGAAAAGGCGCGGCGGAACCGTCGAGGATGGGAAGTTCGTAGTTGTCGACACTCACGTAGGCGTTGTCGATGCCAAGCCCGAACATCGCGGAAAGGAAATGTTCCACCGTGGACACGAAGGCGTCATGCGAGCCAATGCGGGTGGCCAGCGTTGTGTCGAACACCTGGTGAGGTGTGGCGGGGATGTGAGGTCGGCCGGGGAGGTCTTCGCGTACGAAGACGATACCAGTGTTGGCCGGAGCCGGACGGACCTGGACGTTCACCTGTACGCCGGTGTGAAGACCGGTGCCGCTAAACTCCAAGCTTTTTTTGAGTGTCCGTTGCATTGCCTACTCTGTTCCCTTCGTTTCGACGACTTTTTCGCAAACCCCCGTAAACAGCACAAACCTTTTGTGGGCGCCGGTGTTCGGGGATGCTCGAAGCCTTACCAGGAGGCCCTCACCCCCACAAGACATGTCCTCGGTCAGGAGGGAACGTCCCAGGAGCTCAGGGCAATTACAGTATCTTATCACTTCCCGAGAGGGTTGTGGATCACCCAGCTAGGAAGGTATCGGCGTTTTTCGCCAAAACTGAATCAGGGTCGCGATTTTTATCGCGATTCCAAGGAGTCAAGAAATCGCCGGCCGGGAGCGGTGACCCCAAAATGTCTGGGCAATTTCTGCACACGCTTTTCTCTCTCTGTGCAGACACACCTGGAAAGTTTGACCTTCTTCGCAGCACGCTTTAACCCAAAGGGAAGAGGCCCCGTCTCTTTGTCAAAACCTCACTTGCGGAGCAATCGATATGCAGGGCGTTAATAAAGTCATCCTGCTCGGCCGTTTGGGTGCCGACCCCGAAAGCCGAATGACCCCCAGTGGCCAGCAGGTCTGTAGTCTGCGTCTCGCAACCAGCGAGAGTTACCAAAAAGACGGTCAGCGCGAAGAGAAGACCGAATGGCACAGTGTGGTTCTTTGGGGCCGCCTTGCCGAGCTGGCCTCCAAGTACCTCCGAAAGGGGCGTTCCTGCTACGTCGAGGGCCGCATCCAAACCCGGAGTTGGGACGACCCACAGGGACAAAAGCGCTACAAGACTGAAATTGTTGCGAGTCAGCTCCAGTTCGTCGACTCCGCAGCGGGTCGGCAAAACGAGACCGGTGACGCGCCCTCCGAGCCTGCTGAATCCTATGGAGGCTCCAGCGGCAGCGCGGGAGGCTATGGTGGTGGCCACAGCGCTCCGTCTACGGGGTACGATGCTCCTCAAGGGCGATCGTCACCCGCAAGCAGCTACAAGGCTCCTGACATCGACGAAGACGTTCCGTTCTAAAACGACCTTCGTGCGCTCTTGCCGTAAAGCGAAACCACTCTTGATCCTGGAGTCAAACGGGAACTCCTCAGGAGAGGGGGTGCGGGCCCCATGCGCATCAACGAAAAAACCGGGAGATTTCTCTCCCGGCCTTCATACCGATTCATTCACCACTTTGAAGCATCGGATTCTTGTTCGAAGGTAACCGCAATTTGAATACCGTAACGTTCTGAGTTCGAACGGAACAAGGAACGACTGGCGAAAACGGTTTCCAACTTTTTTCCGAATCCGGAACCTCGGTGGGAGGAAGCGGTACCAACAGAAATGTAACACCAGACAAGAGACCTGAAAACGCAAAGCAGGCGCGCGAGCCGAATTTAAAGAGACAGGCACCGTGCGCCTGTCTCTTCATGCTCACATCGCAAAACTCTTAGAGCTTCGCGACTTTCTTGAGAACCGAGCCCATGTCGCCCGGGCTCATAATGGTGGTGATTCCACACGCTGCCATAGCCGCATATTTTTCTTCTGCTGTTCCTTTGCCACCCGAAATAATGGCACCCGCGTGGCCCATGCGCTTGCCCTTGGGTGCGGTTTGTCCGGCAATAAAGCCAACCACAGGCTTCGACATGTTTTCTTTGACCCACTCGGCCGCTTGAACCTCGGCATTTCCGCCGATTTCACCGATCATGACCACGGCGTCTGTGTCTCTGTCTTCATTGAACATTCTCAGGACATCAATGAAGCTTGTGCCATGAATGGGGTCGCCGCCGATTCCCACGCAGCTCGACTGACCAATGCCCAAGGCGGACAACTGGCCCACCGCTTCGTAGGTCAGAGTGCCCGACTTCGAGACGATGCCAATGCGGCCAGGTTTGTGAATGTGGCCCGGCATAATGCCAATTTTGCAAGCACCCGGAGTGATGACACCGGGACAGTTCGGACCAATGAGCCGACTTTTGCCACCGTTGTTGGCAAGTGCCTTTTTCACCTTGAGCATGTCGAGCACCGGAATGCCTTCGGTGATGCACACAATGAGCTCAATACCGGCATCAATGGCTTCGAGAATAGCGTCCGCTGCAAAGGGCGGTGGCACGAAGATCATGGTCGCATTGGCGCCCGTTTTGCGACGCGCGTCGTAGACGGTGTCGTAAACGGTGTGGTCGAGCACTTTCGTACCGCCTTTGCCTGGAGTCACACCGCCTACCAGATTGGTTCCGTACTCGGCGCATTTCTGCGAATGGAACAGACCAGCGGAGCCCGTAATGCCTTGGGTGATAAGGCGGGTTTCTTTACCGACGAGAATGGACATGTGTTTACTTCCTCATTGCCTTGGTCGGGAGTCGAGGGAGGCGTTACTTCACAGCTGCGACGATTTTGCGGGCGCCGTCGGCCATGGAGTCGGCAGGAGTGATGTTCAAGCCGCTTTCCGACAAAATCTTTTTGCCAAGCTCCACATTGGTGCCTTCAAGGCGCACCACAAGCGGAACCTTTACGCCGAGTTCCTTCGAGGCCGACACCACGCCATTGGCAATGACGTCGCACTTCATGATGCCGCCAAAGATGTTGACGAAGATGCCCTTCACGGAAGTGTCGCGCAAAATAATGCGGAAGGCCTGAGTCACGGTTTCTTGGCTCGCGCCGCCGCCAACATCGAGGAAATTCGCGGGATCACCGCCCGCCTGCTTGATGATGTCCATGGTGCCCATGGCAAGCCCTGCGCCGTTCACAAGGCATCCGATGTTCCCTTCGAGGGAAACGTACGACAGACCAAATTTGGAGGCTTCGAGCTCGCGGGCGTCTTCTTCTTCGTAGTCGCGAAGGTCTTGGATGTGTGGATGCCTGAAAAGCGCATTGCCGTCGAACGACATTTTGCAATCGAGAATTTGCAGCTGACCGTCTTTTGTGGTGGCCAGCGGATTGATTTCAATCATTTCGCAGTCATACGCGAGAAAGGCCTCCGTCAAACCCTTGAGGGTTTTTTCGAACGCTTTCGCAAGGTGTCCTTTGAAGCCTAGAGCTTCATTGAGTTTGCGTGTTGTGAAGCCCGAAAGGCCCACCGTGGGGTCGATGTCGGTGGTGATGATTTTTTCGGGGTGGTTTTCCGCCACCTCTTCGATGTCCATGCCGCCTTCTGTCGACGCCATGACCGAAAGCGTTGCGTTTTCGCGGTTCACGACCAAGGAGAGATAATACTCTTTGTCTATGTCGGAACCTTCGGCAACGAGGACCTTGTGGACCTTCTTGCCCTGCGGAACTGTTTGGGGAGTGACAAGCTGCATGCCGATGATTTTTTCGGCGTGGGCGCGAGCCTCCTCAGGAGAGCGGGCCAGCTTGACGCCGCCTCCCTTGCCACGGCCGCCCGCATGAATTTGCGCTTTCACAACGCTCAATTTTCCGGGGCCAAAAGAACGGGCAGCCCACTCGGCCTCCGTGGGTGTGTGGCACAACTTGCCTTTGGGTATGTTCAGGCCGAACTTTGCAAGAAGTTCTTTCGCCTGATATTCGTGAACGTTCATGCAACCGTCCCCTTTTCAAGGATATTGTCTTCGCCAAGCGACCCATGGACTAAAACCCGGGACGGCGATCGATGCAAGCCGCCTCGATGTTTTTCGAACAAGAGGAGCGACCCTTGTGAGACTCTCGCCCTTCGCCTTGCCTTTTGTTTCGTCTGTTCTTCCGTTGTCCATTGCGCTGCCGACTTCGGCACAGGCAGACCCCAGCGCCACAGTGCGATATGAGCTTTCGCTGCAGTCTTGCCAAGAAGTTGTGAGCGGTCTGAGGACCTGTGACGAGGCAAAAGTTGGAAGCCTTCCTCTTGTCTGGGCGCCGGGGAGTGGAGACTCCTCTTTCGTGTGGAACGAGAATCTGACAAACGCTTTGCGCTTGAAATCTCCCGCCAGCGCTCTGCTGACAGGCCAGATGTCGAAACAAGTTCAAAACGGCATGGGCGTGGTCTGCTTGAACACGTTTGAAGTGCGTGTGGAGGCGCTCCCCGAAAGTCATTGGGTTCAGGTAGGTCCGGTGTGTCTTCCTCTTGCGGGCGGCAGCGCCCCTCTTTTCGCATTTTATTCGTGGCGTCCGGAAGGTGACAGGTACGACACCACGTATGCTTTGAGTGTGTCAGGTTCATTTGAGGTTTCCACGGACAGCCTTGCTCCGGTCCAGTAGAAGCCGATAAAAAAAGGGTCCGCCTCTTTTCAGAGGCGGACCCTTTTTCTCGAGCAACGTTACATCATGCCAGGATAGCCGCCGGCACCGGCGCCTGCGCCAGCAGAAGCCTTTTCGTCCTTCGGGCGTTCAGCGATCATGCACTCGGTAGTGAGCAGGAGGCTTGCCACGGAGGCAGCGTTCTGCAGAGCAGAGCGCGTCACCTTCGTAGGGTCGATGATGCCAGCTGCCACGAGGTCTTCGTACTTCTCTTCCTTGGCGTTGAAGCCGAACGAAGGAGAGGTGTTTTCGCGAACCTTCTGCAGCACGACGGAAGGCTCGTGACCCGCATTCGAGACGATTTGGCGAAGAGGCTCTTCCGTGGCGCGGAGGATGATGTCAACACCGAAGCGCTCTTCCCCTGTGACCTGCGTGCGAAGGTCGGCAAGCACCCTCTGGGCGCGCACGAGAGCGACGCCGCCGCCAGGAACAATGCCTTCTTCCACCGCGGCGCGGGTGGCGTTGAGAGCATCTTCCACGCGGGCTTTCTTTTCCTTCAGTTCCGTTTCCGTTGCCGCACCGACGCGCACAAGCGCCACGCCGCCGGCAAGCTTCGCCAGACGCTCTTGGAGCTTCTCGCGGTCGTAGTCGCTTGTGGTGTCTTCCACCTGGCGACGGAGCTGCTTGATGCGACCCTGAATGGCGTCTTTTTTGCCCTGACCGTCGATGATGGTCGTGTTGTCTTTGTCAATGCGGATGCGCTTGGCAACGCCAAGGTGCTCGAGGCCCGTGGCGTCAAGCTTCATGCCGAGCTCTTCGCTAATGAGCGTGGCGCCTGTGAGCACCGCAATGTCTTCGAGCATGGCCTTGCGGCGGTCGCCGAAGCCTGGTGCCTTGACGGCGACGAGTTTCAGGTTTCCGCGCAGGCGGTTGAGCACGAGGGCAGCGAGCGCCTCGCCTTCCACGTCTTCTGCAACCAGAAGCAAAGGCTTGCCGGTGCGCACGACTTTTTCAAGAATCGGCACGAGGTCTTTGAGCGACGAGAGCTTCTTGTCGAACAGGAGGATGTAGGCATCCTCGTAATTGACTTCCATTTTCTCGGCGTCGTTGATGAAGTAGTTCGAAAGGTAGCCGCGGTCGAACTGCATGCCTTCAACTACGTCAAGTGTGGTTTCGAGACCCTTGGCCTCTTCCACGTTGATGACGCCTTCCTTACCGACCTTTTCCATCGCCTCGGCAATAATCTTGCCGATTTGGGTGTCGGAGTTCGCAGAGATGGTGCCGACCTGCGCAATTTCAGCGCTGGTTTCGGTCTTCTTCGAGAACTTCTTGAGTTCGGCGACCACAGCCACCACGGCCTTGTCGATGCCGCGCTTGAGGTCCATGGGGTTGTGGCCGGCTGCGACGAGGCGCACGCCTTCACGGTAAATGGCTTGGGCAAGCACGGTGGCTGTCGTTGTGCCGTCACCAGCCACGTCGGAAGTCTTCGAAGCGACTTCCTTCACCATTTGGGCGCCCATGTTTTCGAACTTGTCTTCAAGCTCGATTTCCTTCGCCACTGTCACGCCGTCTTTTGTGACGGTAGGAGAGCCGAAGGATTTGTCGATAGCGACGTTGCGGCCGCGAGGCCCCATGGTCACTTTCACGGCGTCGGCGAGAATGTTGACGCCGGTGAGGATCTTCTTGCGCGAGTCTTCGCCGAAATTAATCATCTTTGCGGACATAAGTTCTGCTCTCCTAAATTAACCGATAATGCCAAGGACGTCGTCTTCTTTGAGGATGAGGTGTTCTTCACCGCCAACCTTCACTTCCGTGCCCGCGTATTTGCTGAACAGCACGCGGTCGCCGACTTTGATTTCCAGGGCGCGGGTCTTGCCGTCGGCAAGGACCTTGCCGGAACCGACCGCGATGACTTCCGCTTCTGCGGGCTTTTCCTTCGCGTTGTCGGGAATAAGAATGCCGCCTGCGGTTTTCGTTTCTTCCGCGAGACGCTTAACCACAAGGCGATCTGCCAATGGACGGATCTTCATGAAGGGAACCTCCGATGCACAACGGAGCACGCGCGATTGCGGGCTCACGCATAGAAAAAAGCGTATGCTCTTGCATCGGCGAAGCTAAACGCGGTGAACTCGGTGTCAAGGTGTCCCGAACGAAAAAGAAACTCCCAGAGTCACTGGGAGTCTTCAACCACACCGATTTGCGTGATGGTGAAAGAGCCCTCGCCCGAGCGGTTCACCTGATAAAGTGCCTTTCCATTGCGCACAAAGGAGTACACGGGCGCGCCCGCTTCTGTCGCAGCATCCCCATTCGGAAGATCAATAGTGGGCTGATACGCAAGAATGACCTTGGAGTCGACAACAGCACTTTCGTGCTCGGCGCGCAGGCTCTCGCTCAGAGAAACGGAAATGCCCAAGCGGGAAATGCGCCGAGAAGGAGCTGCGCTTCCGAGGTCGTACCGCCACACTTCATTCCCGCGCAGTCCGATGACAGACTGACGCTCTTTTTGGCTCGCCATGGACGAAAAGTGAAGAAAGACCGGACGAAGGGCAAGTTTGTGTGCGGCGACGAAAGAGGAAAGCGCACCCGCGTCGAGCTCCACGCGTTCAGCGGCGCCGCTGCCCTGTCCGGAGGCTGCTTGGGCAGACGATGTGAGGGCTCCCTTGGCGAAGGAGCGGATGACCACGAAATTCGACGTCGATGCGGTGGTCGAAACAAGATGAGTAAAATTACCGCTTGCAGGGCTGGCAAGCACCCCGTTGGCTGGAACGAGAGTCAGGGAGGCCGCCGCGGGGCAAAGAGCAAGGCCAACGGAACGCAGACGGCTTTGAAAACGGTTGTGGACCGTGCGGTGCGGAGGCTCCGTAGGAGAGGAGGCCGGCGCGGACGCGGAATGACTGTTCATTCGGGAAAGGCCCTGGAGTGCTTCGCGCGGAAAAAAGGCTGGAACCCTTCTGCGGAAGAACACCCGTTTATAAATTGGCTGAGCGTCCAAGACTCTCGGCCGGAAAGCGACAAGCGCATGAGATCAGAACTAGCAGAACATTTCAAGAACGCAAATACCTTTGACACGATTTATGTTTCGCGTTGTTCGGGAGTATGGCGCACTTCAATGCCGCAGGAACGTAAGAAATGTATAACAAACTCAAAATCTTCGTTTCGATACTCACGCCTGTAAACAACGGTTTTCACTCCCGCCGTGATAATGGCTTTGGCACAATCTCTGCAGGGACTCCAAGTCACATACAGAGTTGAGTTGCGGAGGTCCTGGCGGGAACTCGCGATGGCATTCATCTCAGCATGAACCATGAACGGATATTTGTCGGGGCGAAGGTTGGGCAAAGCCTTATCGTCGCACCCGGGAGGAAAGCCATTGTAGCCCGTCGCAAGAATACGGCGGGTTTCGTCGACAACAACTACGCCCACTTGGGTTTCGCCATCATGAGAACGGGTTGAAACCGCATCCGCGAGGTCAAGAAAGTATTCGTCCCACGTAGGGCGTTGAACCGCGCGTCTGTTTTCATAATTGATGTTCAGGATGGGAAACGTCTTTCGGTCGCCCTCGAGGTCGTTTTTGCTCATTTTCCAGGGGTCTCCTGGGCCGCAGGCTTCCGGCGCCCCGGAAAATCATTCCAGAAGGCGTCGGAAAAGAGTTTCGAGAAGAGCGCCGACGCGTCGGGAAGCGTGGTCGTACCTTGGGCCTCCCCGACCACGCTCTCACGCCCTTCACGTCCCCAAATGAGCTTTCCCGTGTTGGTGTCAACAATAAGAACCACCACTTCGCCCTCGAGAGACGGCAGCGGCGCCGTGCCTGCAGCACGGGCTGTGCCTGCTGCGGCAGGACTTGAACCGCTGCGAAGCTCTGTCACCACGGTGAGAAGCGCGCTGTCGGCATTCAAGATGAGCGTGGAGAGAGCATTGAGCTCATCGACCCAAGCCTTCTGTGTGGCGAGGCAATGCACATAAAAATCAAGAAAATTTCGTCGTGAAAGACAGTCTTTGCCCAAGGTGGCACGCTCGCCCTCCACTGTGGAAGTGAGCCGTGCGGAGGTTGCTTTCAGGATCTCCGCCATGCGCGACCAGGCGTTCGGAGTGTTTCCAAGGGCACGCCCCACCGCCTGAAAACTGACGCCGTTCACGTTGGGTTGGTTTTTGAATGCGCCCAACACCGCTGTTTCAACAGCTTTGTTCGCACCGTCGCCTTCAAATAAAGTGACGTCGACCTCCGACGGTCGACCGGGGTTTGGCAGCGCGAACACCGGAACAGCAAGAATGCGGGAAGGGTTCACGGCTGCGAACTCTGGCTGAATGCCCATGAGCACGGGTTTCGTGCTCTGACAGGCCACCAGCAGGCCCAGCGCCACGCCCACACAAGAAAGGACTCGAAACATGAAAAAAACCTCGGCCAAAGTGCAGAGAGCGAAACCCACCCGGCAAACTTTAGCCAGCTCGCGCCACATTGTCATGTGTTAGCCTTCCGTATGCAGATGCGCGCGAGGGAACTCACCCTCTTTACATTCAGACTTTTTGCGACGGTCGGTGCTCTCGGGGGGCCCCACTGCGCATTCGCCGTGCAGACCGTTGACATCGCCAGCACGGTTCAGCGGGTCATGGCGGGTGTCGTGAACATCCGCACGCGAGACATTGTGAGGGATCCCGACAAGAACGAAGCAGTTGCTTCGGCTGGGAGCCCTGCGGCACGCACCGACCGTTTCTTCGATCTGTTTCTTTTCCCAGGGGTTGGTGGAGCCGTCCGGGATGCCCGTTCGCAAGGATCGGGTTTCTTTATTCGAGGGAAGGAATACATCGTCACGAACCACCATGTGGTGAAAGACGCGCAGAGCATCGACGTTGTTGTTCACGGGAGGCGTTACCCTGTGAAGGCTCGCGTCGTGGGGAGTGATGCCCGCACCGACATCGCGGTTTTGAAAGTCGAACGGGTTGATGAAGCCACAAATCTTGCCTTTGGCAGCAGCGAACGCACCCGCATTGGCGAAGGGGTTTTTACCATCGGAAACCCCTTTGGCTATGGTCACACCGTAACAAGTGGTATTTTGTCGGCGCGCAACCGCACCATTGGTCAAGGCCCCTTCGACGACTTCATTCAAACCGACGCAGCTGTGAATCCGGGAAACTCTGGCGGACCACTGTTCAACGCCCGCGGAGAGGTGATTGGCATCAACACTGCTCTCCTTTCCGACGCGCGCGGCATTTCTTTTGCAATTCCATCGGAAACTGCACGCAAGGTGACCGACCTCATCATGGGTCTTCGCAAGGCTCGCCGCACATGGCTTGGCATCGTGAGTCTTGACCTGAAAGACGACGACCTCGCCGTGCGAGACGAAAGCTTTGGCGTTGTTGTGCAAAACCTGGCGAAAGGCTCGCCGGCCCACACGGCTGGCCTCGAGGCGGGAGACGTTATTCTCGCCGTGAACGAAAAGTCAGTGCGTCATGCCAACGACATTCTTCGCGTCATGGATGCGTTGCCCGTGGGGCGCAAGGTCGAGCTCAAGGTGTTTCGCAAAGGAACACCCCTGCGCGTGCAAGTGACGCTGGGTGCCTTGCCTGCGAACTCTGAAGTGGAAAGAGTGGAAGGCCTGTACTGAGGTTTTTATTGAAGTTTGCCTTGAGGTCAGAGGAGCTCGGCTCAAGCAGGCGCCTTTTTCGAAATAAGGTTTCCGAGTTGCCGCACCGTGCGTGCAACCAAGGGCTCGGCATCGTTCTTTCTCTGTAAAAGCAGGCTGGGGAGTTCCGGGTCGCCGTTCGCGTAAAGAAAATAGAGCGCGTTGCGAATCAACCCACCGTATTTCGCACGCGTCATAGCCATGCCACCAAACCACGTCTCGTATTGGTCACGAGTCAAAAGCGCAAGGTCGCGGGCGGAATGCTGGAGAAGGCTCTCTCGGGGTTTTGAGATGTCCGCTATCCGCAGCAAGTCGAGTGTGGAAAAATTGTAGGGACACACCTCTTGACACGCGTCGCAACCGTAAAGGGTGTCTTTAAACGAAGGAAGGAATTCATCGGGAACGATGTCTCGGTGTTCTATTGTGAAGTAACTGAGGCACCGCGAGGCATCGAGGAAATAAGCGGAAGGCAGGGCGTTTGTGGGGCAGACGTCAAGGCACGCCCGGCAGTCGCCGCAAGAAAGGCTTGCGATGCGCTCTGCACGTGTCGTTTCACGCTCGCTACTTTTTGAGTCTGCAAGCCAATCGACAGATTGGTTTGTGAGAAGCGTTGCAATGAAAAAGTAACTTCCCATGCCGGGACGCAAGAGCATGGAGTTTTTGCCGACGAATCCAAGCCCGGCTTCGCGCGCGTGTGCGCGGTCGAAAAAGGGAATTGAGTCGACAACCACGCGCCAGCGGAGCGCGGGGTTTTGAGCAAAAAGAAGTTGCGCAGCAGCATCGAGTCGTTTCTTAATGACTTTGTGATAGTCGGCGCCACGAGCGTAACGGGCTACTGCTCCAAGAAGAGGACGCTCTCCGGGAAGCACGTCTGACTCTCCTTCCGAGAGACGTGGTTCGGCGTCGGAAGGTCCCTTGGTTTTTTCGGCTCTCCGGACGCGGTTCCCCGTGGCATAAGGAACCAGAACAACGATGGCCGACAACGCGTCTTGCAGAACGAGGCGTGCATCGGCCCTTGCGCCCTCATTTTCTTCCATGAAATGCATGTCGGCATGGGCACCCGCAGCAATCCATTGGCGCCAACGTTCGAGGTCGGGTTCGAGCCAGCCCGCTCTTGCGGCCTCGCCCACGTCGAGAGCCGCAGAAACATCAAAACCCGCCTGTGCGAGGGCTTCAGCCACGGGCAGGCGAAGAGGCCAGAAGCCAGAAAATGTTCGCTTCACGACGCGACTCCTTCCCTGAAACACAGTGGGGCAGTTAACATAGTGTCTCACATCCTCGAAGAGGGAAGGCCGCAAAATCATGCTTGCGTTGATTGTATTTTGGGCGGTTGCTTTGGCACCCGGACTTCTTGTCCGACCTTTTGTTGTGGACGCCTTAGGCAAGGAACACGCGCAGGGGCGCAACGGGGCCTATGCCTTCACCTTGCTGTCGCTCGCGCTCGGCACTGCGATTTTTCTGTTGGGCTTTGCGCTCCTGGCCATGGCCGTAGAGTCCCACGTTGTTGCTTTTGGGCTGACGTTTTTCGGCTTGCTGACCGCAAACCTTTGGAAGAATGCCAAAATCTTTGAAGCACGAAAGAGGGAAGCTGAGGCGACGAACGTGGGGTTGCCCAAGCCATGGAAGTTCGCTTCAAGCGCGGCGGCGGTGGTCACAGTAGTGCTCGCGAACCTCTGTTTCCTTTGGCCACGACGCTTCTTTTCGGACATTCAGTTCAACCCGGGCGCGTTGGGCGGCGAAAAGCTCTTCAACATGCACTTTCTGTCGTCGTTTCTTCGAGGGTCGGGTTTTCCGCCAGAAGATGTTTGGCTCTCACAAGAAGCGGTGACCTACTACGTTCTGCCGAAAGCCCTCCCGGGTGTGGTGGCGCGGTTGTGGCAGGAGCTTTCGGGTGGCACGAACGTGGCGGCTCACTTTTTCCACATCGGCGACACCTGGTTCCTTGCTCTGGGGCTTGGGGTGGCACTTGCTGCGGGTCTGCTTCTGCCGCAGCGGGTGGGCCCTTCTTTGTCCATAAAGGCGCAGGTGCTTTCCGCCACCGCGGTCGCTTTTCTTCCGTGGCTGTCCGCGCCCGCGCGTGGGCTCATGCAGCTTCGTGAGGGGCGTTTCGAGCTCTGGCCCCTGAGCCGCATTGTTCCCAACACGGTGAACGAGTACCCGCTCTGGAATTGGGTGTGGGCCGACAACCATGCTCACAGTGCTGTTATTTTCATGCAGGTGTCGCACGTCGTTCTCTTCATTTTCCTGGTAACAGAACGCACCAAGCTACGGCATGGAATTGCCCTGCTCCTTGGAATTTTGTCGGCAGCTATTTTGCAATCGCATGGCATGAGCGTGTTCGTGCTTGTCGCCTTCTACCTCGCCTTCACGCTTCACCTTGTGAGCAACACAGAATTCAAGACTCATCGTGTGCCTTTTTTCGGCCTGCTTTCAGCACTGGGATGGTGCTTGGCGTTCACGCTTCCTTTCCTTACACGGATGCCCACGGCATCGCTGAAGACGTATGCTGTGCCGCCCGACATCGCCACGACGCTTGCAGACTTCGCGAATGTCCATTTCACGCATTTTGTTTTTTTGGGACTCTTGTTGGTGTTGTGCGTTATTGGAATGGTGCGATCACCGGCGCGTGCCGAGGTTCCTCGTACGAATCTCATCGGCATTCTTGCTTACGGTGCAACGGGTGCCTGCCTACTTGCTGTCGGGTACCCTTCGGCTGGCGTCGCCTTTGGCGTTCTCGGGTTTCTGCTTTGGCTCGTGGAAAAAGAGGAGGTTTCCGCAGATGAAAAGGCACTGCGCGGGAGCCTTCTTGCAGGCGTCACAGCGCTCTACGTCGTGCCTGAATTTTTTGCTATGAATTGGGATATGGGCCGTGAGTACATGAGATACAACACGGTCTTTCGGTTTCAATTCGAAACGTTCCATCTTGTTCCTTTGGCCGTGGCAGCCGCTTTTGTTCCCTCGCGCTGGTGGTTGTCGGTTCCAAAGCCCGCACGCGCACTGGGAGCGCTCCTTGTGCTGGGTTTTGCGAGCGTACTTGTGTTGGTGCAGAAGGGCACCACCGTCTTGCGAACCCAGGAACGTGCCCACTCTCCCACTCTGAACGGCGCTCTGTATCTCTCGGAGAAAAATCCTGCAGATGCCAAGCTCATTGATGTTCTTTCACGCTTAAAAGACACGGTGGTTTTGGCCGAGGAATGCGGTGTTCCTCCCAAGGTGGGCGCGTACGGAGAGTTTGGTCGCCTTTCGGCCTTCAGTGGCCGCACGGCGTTGTGTGGATGGGGCGGCCATTCTTACTTGTTTCACAATGTGATGACTTCCCCCGGCCCCGACAAAGGGCGTTCCACTTGGGAGGTGTTGCTCGAACGAGAAAAGGCCATGAAAGACGTTTACGCGTCGGCCCGCGAGGGGGTTCTGGTGCCGCCCTCTGTGTTGAACCTGCTGAAGAAATGGAAGGTCACGCACTTTGCGTTTGGTCCGTTGGAAGAAAAAAACAACGCAGGTGTGACCCTCGAAAGTCTTTCGAAAGCGCTTGGCCCGGTTGTTTGGCGAGACGGCGCCTACGGGCTCGTTGCTCTAGATGACTGAATTTATAATTTTGGGATGAACCAACCATGAAAGAATTTTTGCGTCGCCAGCGTCTCGGAAATTTGAAATTGACTCGAACACGGGCATTGATTTTACTCGTGATGGCTTTCGCCCTTTGGTCCTGTGTTGCTGTGTTGCCTTGGGCAGGCGATGCGCCCGACCTAGACGCGATGGTGAATCTGCGCGAGTCCTTCGTCTTCTACCGGAGTGGTGTGGGTGGCTTGCTCGAAAACCGCGGAGGAAGCACGCATCCTCCGCTAATCTATATCTTCAATTCCTTGGGCTTCGCTTTGTTCGGGCAAAGGCCGCTTTCCTTGGCGCTCATGGGGCTCCTTCTGCTTGTCTGGCTTGGACTGGTCTTGTTCAATATTTTTTCGGAGAGCGCCTCACCGCGTATGTCGGCCCTTGCTGCATTTGTGCTTTCGATGAATCCTCTACTCGTCAGTTGCTTCAGGTTCATGATGAGCGAAGGTCTGATCGTTCTCACGACGGCGTCCTGCCTTTTGTTCTACTTGCGCCGTAAATGGGTTCTGCTTGCTATCGCCCTATGCGCGTTTGGCCTCGTCAAACAGACCGCGCTTGTTTTCGTTGGCGCGTTTGGCCTGGCAGTTCTCTTTTCCGAACGCACCTCGTGGCGGCGACGTATTGGGACGGCCTCGGGCATTTGTCTTCCGGTGGCTTTCGTGGCGGCTGGCTGGATGTCCTTCCTTGCGTTCAAGGGAGGAGGGGCTTGGAATAATGAGATTATGGGAAACAGCTCGGGCGGGAATCCCTTCACCGTCGCATTGCATGCGCTCTTGGGAGGTTTCACTTCGGTCTATTTTCGGCAGAACCTCGCCAATGCTTTTTTGGTCAACTTCAATTGGGTTTCCTTATTGGGCGGCGCATTTGCCGTTCTGATGTGGTTGCGCCACCGGGAGCAACGCGCTCGGCTTTTCCCGGTGGCTGCTCTTTGCGTTCTTGTCTACGCGCTGTTCGTTTTTCCCTTTCCTACCTGGACCATCCCCCGCTACGGCCTTCCGGCGCTCTTTCCCCTACTGGTTTTGGGTGCCTTGGCCCTTCTGCGCTGCGATACGCGATGGGGCGCGTCTGCGCTCCTAGGGCTCGGGGCCTTGTCAGTTGTCGCTCAATTTCTGTCGTTCGATCCTCTGACCCGTGCTGTGTATGGCACGTTCGAACAGAGGGGGCAGGAAGTTTACGACACTCATTATTCCTGGCGTGGTCCCGATCGGGTGATGTACAATTTGCAGCTCGCACTTATGTCACGGGTCCAGAACGCGCGACTGCAGAAGGTGTTCGACAGTGGGGCTTCCGTGATGGTTGGGGATTGCCACGATCTCAAGTTTGGCGAAAAGGCTTGGAGCGTTTCCGCTTACCCCGAGCAATTTTCGAGATTCTCCAATATTTCCTATGTTGCATGCGTTCTGCCTCAGGAACTCGTAATTCCCGAGAGGGCAGCTCTCGTTAGGAACGCTAAGGTTGCCTTGATTCCCCCTCTCAAGTCGCTGGAGGACCCAAATGTGCTGCCGTCTTCGGTGGTGGTGATCGAGTGACCTAGGTCTAGGAGCGTCCGAGGGCCGATACGTGAACGTGCGGCGTTGCTTAAAGTAGCTTTGAAGATTCGAGCTAGAAGGTTGTCTTGCAGTTCATCGCGAAATGAAACACCGATATACCTTAGGCGCAGGGGTGCTTCGCACCCCTGGGGCGACCGGGGAACGCCTCGCTTCATGGTGTAGCCTGACCGAGCTAGACTTGCACACGGCTTATCTTCGCGCCAACTGTGCGTGACCCGCCCTCCGGCCCCCGGAATGTCG
>JADCJN010000133.1 GCA_020247005.1 Silvanigrellales bacterium | reverse complement strand
GGCGCAGATTTGGCGAAATGCGAAAAAATCGCATTTTCCGAATCAAGCCGCTCGGGGGCTCTGGGAGCAAATTACAGAAACGGGGTTACACCAATGGCCGTTTTCCTCGGTGTCGCTTTTCTCTGTGCAGCGAACAAGCCAGGTTTTTTCGGCCGAGGCTGAATCGCCTTTGGAGCCACGGACTTCCGAATTTCCGAAGGAGCGACTCTTGCAGCCTGAAAGTGGCGCGAGGGTCAGTGCTGCTGCGAGCAAAGCCACAGAGCTTATGGGGTGCTGAGCGGAGAGTTTACGACTGCTCGGAAGAAGGAAACGAAACGCTTCGTGTTTCACAGTAACCTCGTGAGGAGTGCAAGCGGCATGATTTCTCTTCCTTTTGCCAATACAAAAGCAAGAGAACCTCGGTTGAGTTTAGCAAGCCCATTGCGCGCGAGTACGGTGCCGGTGTGTGAGGAAATTTTGACGGAACCTGGCGCGCTTCTGCCCTCAGCTATGTCCTGGCGTAAAAATGCGAGGATATGCGACTTCTCCGCCGGAAAGAACGCCGCCCGGCCGCGAACTTGCGACTTCTTTACCTGCAGCGTTGCGAAGCACCCAGCTTGTGCGGCCTGTTTCTTCAGAAATAAAGAAATGGCGCACAATCAGTTTGCGCTGGCGCAAGAAAGGAAGTTGGTCGTCGATATGGTTGAATATTTCAAGCGTGTAACCCCCGCGCGAGCCGACAATATGGCGTTCCATGGGAACCTTGGCACGGATGTCGGGATGCCACGCGGAGCGGACCCAGTCGAGTTTGAAATCGCCTTTGCCGAAACGTGTGTATTTGCGGACGCCATTTTCGGTCCAGAGAACTTCAATGAAGTGCATGTCGTCGCTGCGCAAATACGTTTGCATCACAAGTCCTGTGCCTTTTTCGAAATCGGGCGCGAACATGAAGTCCCAGCCATGCAGGGGCAGAGGATTCATGCCAAAGCTGTGCTCGTAATATCCCGAGCCGTGAAACGACGCTTCGATGCCTTGCCCCGCGCTGGCCGCCATTTTGAGGCCATCGCTCGCGAAATTCGGATAGGAAACTGCAGAGCGAGCTCCCAAAGACGCAAGAACGTCGGTGCTCATGCGGAAATGGCCCTTTGCTTCCGCAACAGGACTTGGGCAATGCACTATCCAGTGTGCGCCGGGCACCCTTTTGAGGTCTTCCACCACAAAAGGAAACAGAGCCGCGTCGGGGAGGCCCACATGCTCGAACGTCAACTCGGGAGCGAGGTTCCCGCAAAGCTCCACTCTCGCCGCATTCACTGCATACTGGTGCACCTTTAAAGTCACACCTTGGTGATGCCCTTCAAGGGTCTCGCATTTTTCCCCGCCGAAGCGCAGGCTCGTGAGTGGAAAGAGATGCTGCCAGCAGAATGCTTCTTTGCCGCCTTGCACGTTTCCGGCGAAAATGGCGATGAGGCCGCCCTCTGCGATGCTGTCCAGCTGAGCTTTTGGATTAAAGAAAGAAAGCCCAAGAATGCCGTGAAACTCAGGCGTCAGAATGGCGTAATAACGCCACTCCACAAAGGAAGCGGGCAGCAGCGATTTTACCGCGCCTGAAACGAGGCGCTGCGCTGCGTTCTGAGGGCCTCCTCGGCCCAAGGTGTCTACGTTTTCAAGGAAGTCGCCTTTTTCGAACCAAGACATATACGAGGGCAAACGCCAGCCCACCGTGCATTCGGACGCTTCGGCAAGGTACTCACGGCGGAAGCCCGCAATGAGGTTGGACAGACTTGGGCGCCCCCAATGTCCCCGCGTTGTTTCCTGCGCAGGAGCGAAAATATCGGAAACGTAACTCGTGGTGTCAGGGGGCATCGAGTGTCACGCATCGAAGAAGGGTTGCAATTTTCTGGCTCGCGCCAGCATCTCCTCCAAACTTGCTTTGCTGGAATCTAGGTGGACGGCGGCTTTCAGCTCTTCGAGCACGCCCAGCGCCTCAGTGGGTTTTCCTGAGTCGATGAGTGCCGTCACAAGCGCTTCGTAGGCAAGCAGGAGTTGCGGATTGTTTACAATACCCTCGCGCAGACATTCAACTGCACGCTCGGGTTTTCCGGCCTTCATCGACACGAGCCCCTGCTTGAGCTTCACGGCGGCAAGCTCCGTTTTGTCGCGGACAAGGGGCTCGGCTTCGGCAAGTGTCGCAACGAGTTCATCGTAAAGCTCGAGGCGCTCCTGAGCTTCCATGAGCGTTTGGCGGATGTCGAGCTGGGAGTTGCCGCAGGTCTCCAACAAAATTTCACGTGCGCGTGCTGCGTCGTTGAGGTTGTACAAATACAGCTGCGCGAGTTCGTGCGCGGCCCGCTGTCGTTCGTGCGTATTGCGAGAGGCTTCAATAAGAGCCTCAAGCTGTTCGGCGACATCTCTCCAGCGCATGGCCTGCATGTACCAGAGCTTGTAAAAGCGGCGCGCCTTGATGTTGAGTTTATCGAGTTCGAGGATGCGACTGAAAACAGGCTCGACTTCATTCTCGAGATAAAGCTTCTTTTCGTAGATGAGTGCCAACCGCTCAAGAAGGGTAACTTTTTGTGTGTTGTCCACAAAGTTATCCACAATTGCACGGTAGAGGCTCGCCTGGTCGGGCCAGTTCTCGTTGCCTAAAATCGCTTCCGAAATGTGGATTCGCACCGAAGCGAACGGAAGTTTGAGGCGCGTGACGGCCAGCTTCGCCGTTTCCAAAAAATCATCGAAGCGCTCCAACCCCAGGAACTGAACCCGCAACAACCAAAGCGAGTCGTCGAAAAGCTCCTCGTCACCTTCCACGCCGTGGTCCATACGCCACCTGAGCAACGTCACCACCTGGCCGTGACATTCATAGGCCTCGAGCTTCGAAAGCAGCCCATTTTGTTCGGGGCGCGTCAAACGAGAAAAGTCTCGGACGTTGTGGCCAATGGCCACAAGAAGTTCGAGCTCTTCAACAGAATGGGGCACGGGAAACGCCGCATACCCAAGGGAGGCCGGGGTGACGTCTGCATTCATCATGAGAGGGCTCCTCGGACTTGCGATTCCAAACCCGAACCCGGGCGTTGGGCGCAGCGAGGAAACGCCCCCAGGCGTCACTTCATGACGAAACGGAGCACGAGGTCCTCGCAGCTTTTGACAATGTCATCGTACACGAAGACCGTTTCGTCGAAGAGCCACTGAAGAGAAACGCCGTCAACGATGGCAATGACGATGCTCGCGGCGTGACCGGCATCCACGGCCTTGAATTTGCCCGAATCGACGCCTTGCTGAATGACCGCTGCGGTGGCGGTGCGGAACTTGTTGTAGTGCCGAGCCACGGCCTGACGGACTTTTTCCTTCTGGTTGATTTGGGTCCAGAAGTCCATATTGATGCAGTAATATTCGCGTTTGTTTCGCACCACGCCAAAGCACTGGCGCACAATTTGCCGCAAGCGCTCTTCCGGGTCTTTCGTACGATCGGAAATGTCGGAAAGAAGGGTCTCGATATCTCCCGACACACGGTCGAGCACCGCCATCATCAAATCTTCCTTATTCAGGAAGTAGTAATGGATGATGCCCTTCGAAACGTCGGCGATACGGGCGACGTCCTGCATCGAGAAGTTGTTGTAGCCATAGCGCGAGATACATTCGATCGTCGCGTTGATGATCTGGCTTTTTCGTTCGACCGCAAGGTCGGCTTTACTCATGGCGAAATCCTTGCACTCTCCAGATTGGGATCCGGACTCCGCGACGACGAGGGCGGGGGTCGTCGCGACCCGTTGGCGAATCGAGCTCGCCCGCTCGGGCGTCAAAGTCCCTCGCGGCCGGGCAGACCAGGAGCCATCCGACGGGGGAAGTCCCCGTATAGTCGACTTGAGGGTAACAGCGGACCCTCAAGAGTTCCATACGGCATCCCAAATCAAGATGAAGGCCGACTCGTGTACGATTTGCTGCATTTGATGTATCAGGATGGGTTTCTTTCGTCCACAGAACTGACCGCACTGCGCAAAACGTGTCGCGACCTACGGGAAAATCCCGTCCGGGTGTTGCGCTCGCTAAATATTGTGTCCCAACCGGAAATACAAGGGCTCCTTCAGCGTTTCTACGGACACGATGCTGTTACGGAAGAACTCGTTGAAAACATAGGTGATGAACAAAGAAATTTGATGCCTGTTGATCTCGCTCTCCACTACAACACCGTGGGCATTGCAGAGGAAGGGCATGACCTGTTCGTTATGCTGGAAGATCCCACTGAAAAGCGGGCCTTGGAGTCTCTTGGATTCTTCCTCGGCAAACGCATTCGGCCGGTCGTGGCGACAGCCTCTCAACTGGCCAGGTCGCTGGCAAAAGTCTATGGCGTTGAAGTGGCCGACCTCCGACTCACGACGGTCCTCGAAGCATCTCGTGGGGTTGCCGGCGGAGTTGTGTACGATACCTCTCAGATTCGCACGGCCACCCGTGACGATGAAGGCTTCCTTGTCGACCAGGGGGCTCGGATGGGAACCCTCGATTCTGCACTTGGCCGGAAAAACAACGGGAGGCCACCAGTTGGCAGCGTCGAAGTCGCGAAGGCTGTGACCGCTCTGCCTGCCCTTCCTGTCTTGAAGGCGGCCGCTGAACCTTTTGGCGACGATTCCGGAAGCGATGAGCTGGGTGCCCGCATTGCACAGAGCCTTTCCAAAGACATCGCGAGTCATCCGGTCGGTGATTTTTCGACGCCTGCTCCCCTTGAAGCCGTGGCACCCGTCGTGGTTGCGCCGGATCCGACCAACCCCACTCGGTCGGTTTTCGACGACTTTGAAGGCATGGAATTTGTGGAGTCTATCGACGATTCCGTGGCTGATTCCAACGACGCCTTCCTTGCGACAGCCGAGGACTCTTCCTTCAGCGAGGTCGAAGAGACTTCGCCTCTGACCGAGGAAGAAGGCGACGCCTTGTCTGAGCTTTCACTCGATGGTGACTTCGACCCCGACTCTGAAGGAGCTGATGGAACCGATGGAGCCCAAGGATCCCAAGGAGCTGAAGTTGTGCCCTCTCCTGTCTTGGCGCCTGTTGCGCTCATTTCGGCAGCCGCGGTTTCCAAGGCGCTTGTGAAAGTCGCTCTGGTGCGCACGCGGGAGGAGGCCCTCGTGAAAGCAAATGGCCTTCTTGCAGAGGAGGGCGTTGAAATACAGCGAGACGCCGAGGGGCGCCTCTCTGTTCGGTGCAATGACGCCACGCACGACGTTGCGGACGTCAACGCACTGGCGCGCTTGCCTGCGTCTTTTGAACCCCTGCGGCCCCTGTTGAAACAAATTTTCCGCCTCCGTGCGGTGGGCTGACGCTGGGCCTCCGGAAACGCCGCGAACTCTCCGAAAAGGAGGGACGCGCTGGAGTGGCGGAGAAACATCCCGCACTTCTCAACCGCGTTTGAAGGAGATCTGCATGGGCGACGTGACCAAAAACAGGGTGGAAGCGCTCGTGGGCGATTGCGAGCATGCCTTCGTGTCGGCCCGTCAGAAGTTCCAAGATGGGCTTCAAGCCCTCGACGATCTTCTTGCGCTCGAACGTGCTGGGGAAGTAACGAAGACTCACCGAGATGAAACGCGCAGGACTCTGGAGCGCATCGCGCACATTCTGGCGAATGCCAGCGCAGGTGTTGAATCGGCATTGGCGCAAGTGGACGCTGTTGGTCCGTGCTTGTCGGAAACCACGGATGCACTTCTCGCGACCCACGTGGCTGTGAGTGAAATTGCGTCGAGTCTGGGAGCGACGCTGGGCGACTTTCATGAAGGTCTCCATGTGGCCCGCAGCGCGCTTGGCAACACCCGCAAAAGCGGTGAGAACCTGACACGAGCGGCGCGCCATGGCGGCGACATGAATCAAGACTTCACGACTCTTGCCAACGACATCGATTCCATGGAGTCGACCGTCAAAACGTGGGAAGAGCACGATCGGCACTCCGCCGCAATTTTAGCGGACGTGAGTGGCGATTCCCTCACCGTTCGCACTGCGGTAGAAGGCATGCGCTCGGCCATGGTGTCGAGCAGTGAGCATGTCGCCTCACTTCAAGGACGGGTCAAAGTGCTCGCGACCCGCGTGGCCGACATCGGTCACATTATCGATGCCATTGTCGACATCTCAGAGCAAACAAACCTTCTCGCCTTGAACGCCAGTATTGAAGCTGCGCGTGCCGGTGAGCAGGGCAAAGGATTTGCGGTGGTGGCCGACGACATCCGGAAGCTCGCCGAGCGTTCGAGCGCGGCGACGCGCGACATCTACGATCGCATTGAGGCCATTCAGGAAGACACCCAGGTGGCGCTCGAAGCCATTCAAGAAGGAAGCAAGAGCAGCGAGCAGGGTGTGCGGACGGCCGTGGAAACCACCGACGCCTTGCGCGGGCTCCGCGAAAAGCTGGGTGCCCTTTCTCGTCGGGGCATTGGACTCGATGAGCTCATGTCGACAGCGCGCAACCTCGCCTACTCGTGCTCCATGCGAACCCGTTCCATGCTTCACGGCGTGAAAGCCATGACCGACGCAACTGTCAACCAAGTGGAGTTTACGAATCAAATGGCTGCGAGCCTGACGACGCTTTCGGGCGTCTTCGGCAATGGCCTGGCCAACGTGCGCGGAGAGCTTGAGCGCGCCAACATCGCCCGCGCGCATTCGAGTCTCGCGCTGAGCCGGTTGGGGCATCTCAGAGTGGAGTGGGGAGGATTGGGTGGTCGCTTCCAAGAGGTGGTCGACTCTCACCGGAATATTTCACATTCCCTTCGGGTGGGGCATCGGATAGTGGACGCAACAGACGAGAACAACCAAAGAAAAGCAGATGGATTCAGGGAAGTTGAACAAATCTCTCAAGGGCTCCTGTCCGAGGTCGATACCATGCTGATGGCCGTGGAGCAGATTTTGTTCCTTGTCCACCAAGGCACGAGGGTCGACGTGCCTGAGACCTGGCTGCCGCACGAGGCTGTCAGCTGCGACGCAAGGGGCGATGATGGGCTTGCGAATCACGGGCAACGGCAAAGTGGAGATGAACCTCGAGAAGGCGCGGCGTGACGCGGCGGAGATCCTCGAACGACTCTCCTCGGGCGTAAAATTCACCCGCGGAAACCCGATGCCCGCAGAGCGCGCGGTGTCTGACTCGCTGTCCATGCGGATGCGTGAGCTGTCGTCGTACAAACGAAATGCGAACGACGGCATGAGCCTCGTGCAGACGGCCGACTCCGCCCTCAGCGAGGTGTCGAACATCGTCATTCGCTTGAAAGAGATTTCGACGGCAGCCTCGAGCCCCACACTTTCGGATCAGGAGCGGAAATTTCTTTTTACAGAATACCAGTCTCTCTATGAAGAAGTCGACAGAATTTCTCAAACGACGACGTTCAATGGCATGGACCTTTTGAACGGAAACTCGAGTTCGGGCGACGACAGGCGAGCGAGCATCGGCATTCGTGTAGGCGCACCACCTGCGGCAGGTGAAGCTGACACGAACGTCATTCGACTCGACAATTTAAATGAAATCAAATCGAATACGGAAACCCTGGGCTTGCGCAGCGTGCGGGATCTTCTGAGTTCGAGCGACGGCATTTCACTCGATGACGTCGAAGACATTTTTGAGTCGACTTCCGACACAGTCTCCTCGAGTTTCGATGGTGCTCTTGAGCGGCTTGCTGGCTACCGCAGTGCCTTTGGTGCCGTGAGTTCGCGTTTAACGCACGTTATCGACGTCATAGACATCGCGAACGAAAATACGGCTTCCGCACAGTCGCGTATCCGAGATGTCGACTATGCCACCGAAGTGTCGAACCTGACCCGAGCGAATATTCTTGTGCAGGCAGGCGCAAGCCTTCTTGCACAAGGAAACGTGCCGGCCCAAGTGGCACTCACGCTCATTAATGGCCTGAATAAATAAAAGAGATGTTATTTACTGCAGGTCCACAAGACCCGCGGAAAACTCGGGCCTCTCTTCGCTCTCGGGGAGGATGTGAAGAGAAGCGACATCGTCCATGAAACGCCCGTCGTCGGAATAGAGGGTGGGTTCCCCCACCGACTTCACACAGGCTTTTGCAAGGGTTTGCAGGAGGTCGTGATTCATTTCGAAGTCTTCGAGGTCTTCGGGAGTGAGTGTTTGCTTCCACTCCGTTTTGCCCTTCTTCTGCAACAGAATTTGGGCCCAGCCAAAAGAGTTTGCGCGCAGCTCAAGGTGGAACTTCGCACCTGAAGTGCGTTCATGGAGGGAGATGGACTTGCCTTGGCGGGAAAATTGGATCCAGAGGCCACGGTGAAAGAGTGTGGCAAATGTGCTTTGGCCATAGAGCCGAATAAATTCCGTGCGAGGAATGCGGGCAACCAGGAATTTCAGCTGCCCTTTAGAGTCGTATGCCGACTCAACCTCGGCCCTTTCGTACAGGCGCTCCGTGAGCTGCTCGGCTTTGCGATGCGATGGGGAGGGAGAGAACTTCATTGGCGAGTACCTCCTCCCAAAGAGTCTAATGGGCGTTGCATTGCACTGCAACGCGCCAGGCAAAAGGATCGGGTGCTTTGCCTGTTTGAATGCTCACGAGCGCTTCCTTCAACCGGAGAGTCGTTGTTCCAATTTTGCCTTGGTTTACCGCAATGCGTTCGTCGCCGTCGAGAAAGGAATCGATGGCAGAAATGACAGCAGCGGTGCCACAGCCGAAGGCTTCTTTCAGGGCCCCAGAGCGAGCATCGTCAAGAACCTGGTTGATGTCGATGCGGGTTTCCTCGACACGGAGGCCCATGTGGCGCGCCAACTCGATGACGGAGCGGCGCGTGACTCCCGGAAGGATGCTTCCAGAAAGTCCGGGCGTTTCAATGCGGTCGTCGTAGACAAACACGGCATTCATGGCACCGACTTCTTCAACGTAGCGGTGCTCAAGACCGTCGAGCCACAAAACCTGTTCAGCGCCTTTGGCTCGCGCCCTTGCCAAGGCAGGAAGAGCACCTGCGTAATTTCCGCCACATTTCGCTTCACCCACGCCGCCAGGAACTGCACGCACGTCGGAGCGTTCCACAGCCACCGTCACGCTAGTTTCTTTTGCGTAATAGTTTTTGGCGGGACTCAGGATGATAAAAAAGCGGTAAGCCTGCGATGCGCGGTACGAGACGCCCTGGTCGAGGGGAATGAGAGCAGGACGGATATAGAGTGCGCCGGGCATGGGCAGTGTCCACTCGTAATCGACGTTCACGAGTTCTTTCACGGCCTGCAGAAAGAGGTCTTCGGGCACAGGTTCCATTCCCAGGCGTGTTGCCGAATGGAAGAAGCGCTTTGCGTTGAGTTGCGGGCGAAACAGCGACACCTCATCTTCACGCACGCCGGAGCGGTAGGCTTTCATGCCTTCAAAAATTTGTTGGCCGTAGTGGAACACCACGGAGTCGGGCGACAACTCAAAGGGGCCGTAAGGCATGATTTCAAGTGGCTGCCACCCTCCCTTTTGGGGGAGGAAGTCACACACGAGCATATGGTCGGTGTGGATGCGTCCGAAAGGAACGTCGTCGGCAAGGGTGGGCGGTGTCTTGCGCTTGTGTCTTGGCAATAGATTCTTCAGGACGCGGTTCGAGCCGAACACCGAACTCTGGGGCATTTTTCTCCTCCGGGAGGACGGAGCGGACACCGGACGGGAGGCCGGGTGCGCACCGCATGAGGGCTGTTCTTAGCACAGCGGCTTGACTTTGGAAATCCGCGTCGCGTATACAACTTTAGTACGTGGTGGGGCATCGACAAGCGGTAAGTCAACGGTTTTTGATACCGTCATTCCTAGGTTCGAATCCTAGTGCCCCAGCCACCCCTCACACTATGCGCTGCCTTTCTGTCCGTTCCAGCTCACAGTGTTGATATGACTAAAGTTTAAAGAAAATTGATGTTGCCGCCGATAGAGTCCCGTAGAGGGCGTGGCGACAGAGCCCTCGAGAGGGCTCAAGAACATGAACGTCACATCCACCCACCTGTTGACTGCCTTTTCCGTCCTTCTTGTGGTGGGATGCGGAAACAAAATCTCGAACGCCTGCGCCACCGCTGTTGTGACGGCACGTTCGCAGTCGTCACTCGCGGGTGCAGCCCTGCCCGGCGGGTACATTCGTTTCGGTTCAAAGCTTTGCTCCGCCACCTTCGAATTTTCCTCCCGCTCTGACGGAGGGTATGAGGGAATCGCCTGGACAGCGAAACACTGCACACCCGACCTTGTCGGATGGGCTTCCGGCGAAAAAGTGT
The DNA here is from genome assembly GCA_020247005.1 of Silvanigrellales bacterium. Taxonomy (GTDB): domain Bacteria; phylum Bdellovibrionota_B; class Oligoflexia; order Silvanigrellales; family Silvanigrellaceae; genus JADCJN01. The sequence continues at coordinate 49,003 of JADCJN010000133.1, read as the reverse complement.
CGATACAGCCTTATGTCAGTGCCCCTGTGGTGGGAGTTCCCGGATACTTGCCCGAGATCCCCGTTCGACAAGAGTTTGTCGAACGCAGGAACGTTTTGTTGGCCGAGGCTGCCGCATTGAAAGCAAAGGCAGACCCGGCTTCTCGGGCCGCCGGAGAAGCGCTCGAAGAACTGGGGTCTCATTTTGGAGCGCCTCAGAAATTGTCGCTCTGTGCGGCCCAGAAGCCCTCTCGCCCCGAGCTTTCCAAGGAGCTGGATAAAAGATTTCCGCAAAGCGAATTTGATGCCACATGCTGGTCGACCTCAGACCTCGGTTTCTATCCCTTTGTCGTTGAATCTGCTTCGGTCACGGATTTGAACCGCGAAGACTTTCAGAAGTTCACTGCAACCCGTTTGTCGGTTTTGAAGTCAGCAGTTCCGCAACCCGTTGTTGAAATGCGTGGCCAAAAGGTAGAAAAAAGTCTGGACAGGCACCGTGCCAACCTCATGCTGTTGCATGCGAAGGGGCGGTTGCTCGCAGCAGCCCCCTTGTTCGACCGGCTGAGGTGGTGCAAGTCAGGCGTTGCCTTGGTGAGGCAGGCGACACTCCCTGCTGCATATGCAGAAAAAAGTGAAGAATACGGCGCGATTTGCCCTCTCAGCAAAAAAGTAGAGAGCGTTGCAAAGGCCTTTCTTGTTGAAACTTTGCCTGCAGAAATGGGGAGGCTCTCCCGCTCTGTCACCTTTGAGTCTTGGATGAAAGAGTTGGGCACTGATCCCCTTCGTCCCCTTACGCGGGCAGATGTTCTCGACAAAGAGGATCTGACGAGGTCAGAATCTTTGAGCTCAAAATCGTCGGGCGCGATTCTGGGACTCCTCAACTCGACCAACGACTTGGTGAAAGCTCTGATTGCAGACAACCCAACTGCCAACCAGAATTTGGCAATTCTGGCGAACACGGCTCTGGCTGTGCAGGGCGACCCGAAAAAAACCACGGACCTTCGGTTCGAAAAGGTACGGCTGACCTCCGACGGCGCCTCCAATGAAGATGCTGTGGTGGCCTACACTGTGGGTTATGGATTCCCTCTTTACCTCAGAAAGTCGAAGTCCATTTCCCTGGGTGCCACCGACAGTGGGACATTGCTTACTTGGCAAGGCTTGTTTCCTTTGGTGGGCCTCAATGGCGTGAACGAAGACGCCACGTCGGGCGGGGCTTCTTTGGTGGCCCTGCCGGAACGCCGAAGAAAGGTGGATGCCGCTTCCGCAAATCGAACGGGTCAGGAGTCGACGCGCCAAGATCAACGTTCCAATTCCGAGAATGCTCCGGCGCCTCGTGAAGGTGCGGACAGAGAGACTGTGAACTGCGGGTGAAGTGTGGCGTGTTCAGTAGGCCCAGCGTCCCAGAGCGTAGGCGGCAGTGACCGCCATATTCAAGGCGAAAAACCCGCACACAGTCGCATAGGCAAGCCCAGTTCCGCCGAAGCGGGCTTCTCGTCGCGCCAAAGAGTCGCCGAGCAAAAAGTGCAGAGGGAACAGAACGGTTGCGTATCGCAACGTGCCGACCAGTTCACCCGTGAGAGGCTCCAGCGCGAGAAATGCGATGGAGTAAAGCGCAAACGGAAGATGTGCACGCGCAAAAAGAACCCCAAGACACAAGAGCCCAAAAAACACTCCGCTGTGAACCAAGGCGAAGGGAGTGAAGGATTGCTCTGGGTTCAACATAAGCAAAGCGCCAAAGTAACGTGCTATGGAAGCCGGCGGGTGCCAGTGGGATTGGGCGGTGACATGATGAAGCGCATCGCCGGTTTGTATGTACTCGTACAAAGGCCACAGGGCAAACAGAAGACCTGAGAGCGCGCCAAAAAGCGTGAGCGTCCTCGCACGCAGGCGAAAGCTTTGCTCGCGCAGCGCGAATCCGACTCCGAAGGCTGCCGCAAGCAGAACGCCTTGAACTTTTGTGAGAGCGGCCACTCCGCACACAATTGCGCAAACAACGAGCCGGCGTCTCTGGAACTCGACGCATGCGAGAACCGTAAGAAGAAGGTAGAGGCTTTCGGTGTGGTTCGAGTGAAAAACGTAGCTGGCCGGAGTCAAAAGAAAGAGCAGAATTCCCAGGCGTGTGCGGGCCCCAAAACCTTGGCTTGCCGCGGCGGAGTCGTCCCAGGGAGGGGACTTCGCAAGAAGACGAGCCGTGGTGAAAAACAGCGCAGTGGCCAGAACAGTGCCCGCCAAGGCAAGCGAGCTTGGAGAAAGCAGCGCGTTGAGCCCAGCCAAAACAAGCGGCCATACGGGGAAAAAAGCCCAGGCTTGGCCCGAATAGCCGTTGGTTGCGATGGTCAAATACCAACCTGAGTCAAAACCCTTGAGCACGCTTTCCAGAGATCCTTGTCGATAAAACACGACGCCCAACCACACTGCGAAGTGCAGAAGGAACAGAGCGCAGGCGCTTGTCAGCGTAAAGGCCACCGTGGGGCGTTTGGAAAACCACGAAGACGTTGCCGAGGGTAAAGGTTCCAGCACATCGCACTTTGCGAGAACGCCGTGTTCGGCAACTCTTTCTGCTCGATAGGTGTCTTGGACGGGGCCTTCCGCGAGATCGTCGCGCAGCGCGGGGTGAACAATGGCTTCGACGCCTGGATTCGTGTCGATAAAACGCCTTGCTCGCAAGGCATTTCGCCATTCCCTTTGAAGCGAAGGGTAACGGAAAGGTAGCCAGGTGAAGCCATGCCTGGAGAAAATAACGGCGGAGATCGACGAAAAAAAGTTTAAAACGCACTGCCGAAGTCCCCATCGCGTGCCATCGAACGGAACTCGGACGGTGCTCACTTCCCCTTTCAGCGCTTTCGAGAATGCGAACGAAACAAGTGGAAACACGTGCACGTGTTGGTGTCCGTCGGCATAAACGATTGGAAACTTGGCTTCGCGCGCCGCCGAAAGCTGGCGTACGAAGCGCGCTTGGAGGTCGGCCACGGTTTCGCTTAAGGGGCGTGGCCGAAGCAGAAAGCGCGCGAGTTCGCCGATGGAATTGAAGTCAGGGGAAGCTCCGTTTCGCAACGACAGCGTTAAAGAAGCGTGGAGTCCAATTTCAAGTCCTTCCACTCGCAAGAGATCTTCTTTCAAATATCCGGCAAAAGGCGCTTCCGGCAGTACCGAGACTCTGCGAACGAGGCCTCGTTGCGCCAAATCAAGGATGCCTTCATTGATGGCCTTCGACATGCCCCAGTCGTCCGCCGTAATACACGCGGCGGGCCTACGGGCGTGCGTCGAAAGTGCGTGAGGCTTGCGAGCCACAAAAAGCCTGTCACTTAAGAGCGGAGCTGTGCACGGATGTGAAACCACTCCGAACCCGGCGTCTTCAAGCAGACGAGTCCACACATGGGGAGCGTGAACACAAAATGTTTTGCTCTTCGTTTTGGTGATGCTGCACGCAATGGCGGCTTTCTCGTAAGCCTGGCCCAGAGGGGCTGCCCACCCCGACTCGGGGTCGATTTCACGCATAAGGAGCACGCCGCCAGGCGCCAGGTTTTCGAAGGCCCAGGCCAAAAATGCACTTTGTTCCTGGGTAGGAAGGTAATGCATGCAGTCGATGGCGAGGATGGCGGCTGCTTTCTTTGAAAGCGCGATGTCGCGCATGTCGCCGCATAAGGTAGAAATGTTTTCGAGCCCAAGGGCATCTATGAGGCTGAGCCTTTGAGGGTCGTGGTCGACCGCGAAGAGGCGCCGTTCAGGGCATTCCAGAGCCAAGTGCGCCGTAAGGAGTCCATGCCCTGCGCCCACGTCGACGACGAGTCCGGACGTGGGGACAAAGGAGGCCAATGTGCGATAGGGAGTCAAAACCCATCGCGCGGCGACAAAAGCACGCTCGGCCAAACCGCGAGAAAAGCGGCCCGAAAGAATGCCCCAAGACACCCATTGTGTGGCCCAAAGGGAGCGTGGCTTGGCCTCAAATCGTCCGAGTGCGCGGCTTAGGAAAATGCGCAGCAAGCCGACAAGAGTTTTTCGAAATTCTCGCCCAAGAACCACAGAGCTTTGAAGATCGCGCAAAGAAAAATGAACTGCGTGCCCTTCCACGCGCCACCCTCCTTTTTTCGCAACCAAAAAATATTCAAGGTCGGAAAGAAATCCCCTTTCCCCGCAGCGGAGCGCAACAGCCTTCGCGAAGCTCGCGTCCATGGCTTTGATGCCAGCTTGGGTGTCGCGAGCCGAGAGCCCGAGGATGGTTCGTGCTGCGAAATTAAAAAGGCGGCTCAAAGCGCGTCGCAGGGTGTGCGGCGAATGGAGGTTCTGTGGGACACTGGCGTCGCTCTCGGGGTGTCGCCTGTCGCCGTGCACAAGGGCGATGCCTTCCCTCAGACGTCCCAGTGCCTTTGGAAAGAAAGAGAGGTCGTAGGGAAGATCGCAGTCGGTGAAAAGGACGAAGCGCCCCTGGGCACTCAGGAGGCCCTCACGGAGCGCATGCCCTTTTCCGGGAGGGTGGGACTCCAGCACGCGCAGGCGAGGCAGGGCTGCGGCACTGGTCCGCGCTGCAGCCAGCGTCTCGTTGCGTGCGGGGCCGGGCGGACCATTGACGATGACAAGAATTTCAAACGTCCGCACAAGAGGCTCAAAAAAGCCTTGCAGACTTTCGCACGTCTTGCTGACCTCTTCGCCACAGGCGTACGCCGGAACGAGAATGGAAACTTCAGGCACCGAAGACGCCTCGTCTTTGGTTGAGCCGACTTCAACAACCATGTCTCTTTGTCTCTCGGTGTGTTTTTCGATGCGAAGTGGTTAGCACAAACGAAGAAGAGCGTCGAGTTTGAGGACTTCTCAGTTGTCTTTTCAAGAAGTCTCCTGATAAAACCTGGGCTCATTGTGAAAAGGAGTCCCTTATGACGCTCAGAATCTCCGCCAACCGCCGTCGTGCGTTCGCCTTAGGCCTTTCAGCTGGGGCGTTTTTGTTCGGAGGAGGGCTTGCGCCTGTGCGAGCCCTTGCGGTGCCGCTCTCGTTGCCGGCGCATGCGGAACGGGTCGCCTCCTACCTGGAAGGCACCATGGACTCGTCGCTCCACAGCCTTGAAAGCAAAGACTACTACGACGTGACAGTGCGCCATTGCCGGGTGACTCCCACAGACGCCCGTGGCGAGCCTGTCGCTGCGCGAGGGGCCATTTATCTTTACCTCGAGCAAGCCATTTCTTTGAACAAGGCGCGCCCTTACCGCCAGCGCTTCATGAAGGTCGCTGCGAATCCCCTTCAGGGCACAATCACCTCTACGGTTTTTGAAAATGATGCCGCCAAAAGCTTCAAGGGCCTTTGCGACGCTCCTGAAACCTCTCGCCGCGTGCCCGTAACGGGTTTCGAGTCGGGCAAGTGTACGGTGAGCTTGCGCCCTGTCGGCGACAAGTACGTTGGTGGCACGCCAGAGGGCCGCTGCCCAAGCACGCACAATGGCGCCGTGGCCGTGTCGTCCAAGGTTTCCTTGGGCAAAGACTTCATGAACAGCTGGGACCAAGGCTGGGGTGCCGACGGCACGCAGGTTTGGGGTGCCGTCGACGGTGGTTACCGCTTCCGAAAGGTGGCCTCCGGCGTGGTGCAGGACCCGGAAGCGGTTGCACTTGCAGGCACGCTCACCGGCTTCGCCACAAACGAAGCACAAGTGCAGGCGGCCCCCGCCGACTTCGCATTGGTGAGCAACGACATCTGCCTGGTTTCGCTCAGCACCTTACCGAGCACTCGCACCCTTTACGTGGAACAAAACGTGAAAGCGGGCGAGCGCTCGCTGCTTCGCCAACGTATTTATGAAGTGGACCGCAACGCTGAAGGCGTCTTGAGGCTCTTTTCGCACGCCATTGACGCGAACGCAGGCCAGGGCCTCAAGGGCCTCTGCCGCCAGCCGCGCGAAGTGCGGATGCCGGTTGCGGGTCTTGCCATTCCCTTCACGCGTGACGACGCGTGCTTCCTGACCTTTCGCCTCGACGCCGATAAAAATGGCTTTGTAGGCCGCACACCCGAAGGGGGGTGCGCCTCGACATATGCTGGAGCGACAACTCTGGAAATTGACGAGTTGCTGAAAGACGGTGCGTACGAAGTGTGGGAACGTTGGTACGATGCTGCCGGCCTTCAGGTCGCGGGCTCCAAGGTGGGCCCTTACGTCTACGTTAGAAAGTAACAAAAGCCCTCAGGAGCCTTTATGGTCGACTACGCCTTTCAGCCGCTTTTCGAGAAGATGAAGGACCACACACTTTACCGAAAAATCGATGGCGGCCCGGGGGTCGGAGACAGTGCCAACTTGGTGACCGTCGAAAAAGTGGGCGCAAGGGAATTTCTTGTCGTGAAGCCAGAAGCGCTCACGCGCCTTGCCGCGGAGGCGTTCGACGATGTCTCACATCTCTTGCGTGCAAGTCACCTTCACGGACTGTCCGAAATTCTGAAAGACCCGAATGCGTCTGACAACGACCGCTTCGTGGCACTCGAGCTTCTGCGCAACGCCGTGATTTCCGCCGAGCGCGTGTTCCCTTCGTGCCAAGACACAGGAACACCTATTGTTTACGCGAAGCGCGGCGACAGGGTGTTGGTGGAAGGCGACGACGAAGATGCCCTTTCGCGCGGTATTTTTGAAACCTACCAAAAAAAGAATCTGCGCTACTCGCAGCTCGCGCCGCTCTCTATGTACGACGAAAAAAATACGGGCACGAACTTGCCTGCGCAAGTCGACATTCTCGCCTCCAAGGGTGACAGCTACGAATTTCTTTTCATTGCCAAGGGTGGTGGCTCTGCCAACAAAACCTACCTTTACCAAAAGACGAAAAGCCTTTTGAATCCCGCCTCCATGGAAACCTTCGTGCGCGAGGCCATTTCCACGCTCGGTACGGCGGCCTGCCCGCCCTACCACCTGGCCTTCGTTATTGGAGGCACCTCGGCCGAAACGGTGACAAAGACCGTGAAGCTCGCGTCGTGCCATTATCTCGATCACCTTCCAACCTCGGGCAATGCCTCGGGGCGGGCATGGCGCGACCTGGAAATGGAAAAGAACATTGAAAAGTGGGCTCGTGAAACGGGTATTGGCGCGCAGTTCGGCGGTAAATATTTCGTTCACGATGTCCGTGTCATTCGGCTGCCTCGGCACGGTGCTTCCTGCCCGGTTGCCATGGGAGTGAGTTGCAGCGCCGACCGGCAGATGAAGGGGAAAATCACCCGGGAAGGTTTGTTTCTTGAACAGCTCGAAGAAAATCCGGCGCATTTTTTGCCAGGTGATGTGAAGGGAGCCGTGGCTGGCGCAGGCGGTGCGGCGACGGAGGCCGTGCGTGTCGACCTCAATAGGCCCATGGAAGAGCTGCGCGCCACGCTCGCACAACTCCCCGTGTCTACGAGGGTCATGCTTTCGGGGCCACTCATTGTCGCTCGCGACATCGCCCATGCGAAAATCGCCGAGCGTGTGCGCGGCGGGGGTGCCATGCCCGACTACATGAAAAAATTTCCCGTGTACTATGCGGGTCCTGCCAAAACCCCCGAGGGGCATGCCTCTGGGAGTTTTGGACCAACCACCTCGGAACGCATGGACCCTTACGTTCCCGAGTTTCAGGCGCTGGGCGCCTCGCTCGTGATGCTCGGAAAGGGAAACCGTACGCCGCAGGTCACCGCGAGCTGCAAAGCTCACGGGGGGTTTTACCTCGGTTCCATTGGAGGCCCGGCGGCCCGTTTGGGGCGCGACTGCATTCGCAGCGTCAACGTGCTCGATTTTCCGGAACTCGGAATGGAAGCCGTGTGGAAAATCGAAGTGGAAGACTTCCCTGCGTTCGTTATTGTCGACGACAAAGGGAACGACTTCTTTGCGAAGTACAAAAAGTCTTGAGCCGCCGACGCGCACCATATTTCAAATAAGCCATTGAGGAGCAATGAAGAACGTCCACATGTTCACGCCGTGGCTCGACGTGCGGCTTTGGCCTTGCAGCACGAAACCGCTGCTGCCGTGCCCAGGGAAACACTGAACGTTGGTGAGGTCGGAAGCGACGTTGCCCCAAGCATTGAGCACGAGCTCCACTCTGCCGTTGCGGTGAATCCGGAACGTGGTCGCGTCAATGGCGCCATCTGCTCGGCTCGGAAAGACGTCCTTGAAGGCGCCTTCCAGCACGGTCCGTCCGGCATTCATGCCTGCGTAAAAGAAGTCGAGCCGAGCCTTCTGCGCCAGCGTCATGTCAGAGCGGTAAGACGGCGCAGCCGCGTACGAGGTGTAGGCGCTTGCACCGCGAGCGGTGACCCGAGAACCTTTGATGTAAAAATTGTGCCCGGCGCCGTAGGTGTCGCCAGGAAAACCGTTCCACACACCGTTAAAGTAACGGGTGCAGTCTTCCGCGAAGGCAATTGTGGGTGCGAAGGATGCGGCGGCCGTCGCGCTTCCAAGAAGCAATGCGTGAATTCCTTTTCCAAAAAACGAGCGTCCGCGTGTTCCCTGTGCCTCGATTTTCATATTCATTGACATATGCCATCCCTCCTCGTGTGTCCGCACTCAAGAGTGCGGAGCCTTGTTTCAAATCGAGAAAGGCACTTTCCTTCCTCAAAAGGAACATACGGAGGTTTGGAGGCCCTTCTCAACGGCCTCAGAGGCTGACCGTTTGGCCTTAGGAATAGAAATAAAAAAATTCAACAGGTTGCGGCGTGTCGCTGGCGTGCCCGAGATGCTGTTGCCAGGTTTTGGAGCCTTGGTAGAAACTCTCAATAAGGAAACGTGAAGCCGCGTCCAATGGGGTCGCCAAGGAAGCCTTGCGCCAGAACGCTCACGACTGTTTGTTCACCGCCAGACTCAAGAACAATGAAGTGGTAGTAAGGCTTCTCGGTTCGGAAATCGCGTGGAGACAAAGACTCGAGGCTCGCAACGGGTACGGTTTGCTCGCGTCCTGGGGCAAGAGTTCCCTGAAAAATCGTCCGTTCGGCTGACACCCCTTCGGCCGTAGCTTTTACGCTGTGAATTTTGAAGGGCATCGCTGTGCTTTGCGTGTTTGTCAGAGTGAAACGCTTGGGAGCGTAGTGCCCAAGAAGAGGCGTTCTGCTTGACGCATCTTGTCCGACACCAAGGACGCCCACGCCGTCGAGAGCGAAACGGAGCGAAGCTCCTGTGCGGGGAAGGGCGACATCCCCCGAAAAGGCGAAGGGCGTGCGATACCCGTAGAACGCTTTTCCAACCGTCAGCGGCACAAAGGTTTGCCTGAGCAAGTTTGAGCCAACAGGTGACCAGAAAAACGCCGAGCTCCCCACGAACCGAGGGTCGAACGTCGACACCTGAAAAGCCTGGGCTCGGGGCTTGAGTGTGAGAAGTGGCTTGAGACGCTCTTTGTTGCCGTCCGGAAAGCGAGGGTCTTCGAAAGCGAGTGTGATGGCCGCCTGTGGAGGAAGCCCCGCACTTGCAGCACTCGCAGCTCTTGCGGCTCTGACCTTGGCGGCAACCGACACCCAGGCCGCTCGTGCCAGGGTCTTGTGCGCAGTGACGTCGGCCAAGGGCAGCGCACTTCCTGCAAATGGAGTTCCGAAAGTTCCAGGAACCACTGCGGGCTGCCAACCTGCTTCCGTCACACGCGTGGGCACCCAAAGAACAATGCGCCCTGTGAGGGTTTCACGTGTGGCTGTGTCGGCAAGTGACATGCGAACGTCCATGATGTCTTTGGAAGGGTCGGCAACGGTGGGTTCCAGTCCGAGCTCTTGGGCCAGCACAAAATCGAACAAGACATCGCCCAGGCCACCCGACGCCGTGTTGAAGCGTCCGCTTTGTTGGCCAAGGCCCAGATTCGCTTTCCATGTTGAGGGCAAACGGGTTGGGTGTTCCGACCGAAAGCGCATCGCATCCACAAACGAAGGAAAGTTGCGAACAATCTGCTGCACCCGGCTCGTGCCAAGTGCGTCGTTGTGGTGGCTGTCGGTAGGCAGGGGGTGAAGCTGGGCCTGGGGGGTCAGAGCGCCGCAGGCCGTCAGGCTGACTGCGACGCCAAGCGAAAAAAACACTCTGGAAAAGGGGCTTGTGCGAATCATGATGTCACCTCCGGAAAAGAATGGATGCGGTCGGAATCGTGAGGGGAAAAGGGGTTCGCAAGAACAGAAACCGTGAGGCCCGAGCAAAGCGCGAGGGCGTTGATGCCATTGCGTTCTGCGCAACGGATCTCTTCCACGAGGGTTTTTACGGCACGCTGACGGCGTCGTGCCGTGGAACGAGGGTGTTCGCCTGGCAGGGCAGGAAAAAGATCTGCCAAGGAAACTTCCTGGGGGGCGTGGCTCACCAGCTTTTGCAAAGCCGCCACGAGCGCGGTGCCTGCGCGGGCGTCGTGTTCTGCCACGCGGCCGTCGGCATGGTGAACAACAAGACGTTCGTTCCCCGTGTCCCAAACAAGCCGACTTTGGCGGCCTGGAGCCGCTCCGGTCGGCGTGGAATTTCGCGCGGCAATGATTTTGACGTGTGCCGACTCCATGAAACTGCAGACAGCGAAGAAAGCGGCGCGGGCACGCAGGCTTTCTTCGCTCGTGCCGATGGACGTTGGGCAAACAAGGCGCGACGGGGCATCGACGAGAAACAGTGACGTTTGAAGCGAGCAGGCGAGTGTCTCTATTTCCGAGCGGAGTTCAGGGTCGACCCCGTGCATGCGGGAAGCGAGCATCTCTTGAGCCAAGGCAAGGGCCGAAGTCCATCGTTTTACCGAAAGAAAGCACCGCAGCAGGATGCTTTGGGTGTTCAGGTGGGCCGCGGGCTCCACAACGCGTTGCCGAGACGACGCCTCTTGCAGCCAGGCAATGGCTTCCGTGTCGCGACCCGCTTTTTGGAGAGCGTTTCCATACTGGCTCAGGGCGTAAACCGATGCTTGTGACTCGGGCAAGGCCCTGGCAAGTCGGGCTGCGCCCTTCAACACACGCAGGGCTTCCGCAAGGTTTCCCATTTCTAGCGCGTTTGAAGCGAGTGTGGCGAGAAGTGAAATGCGAACCGCTGTGGCGTCGATTTTTTCGCGTTGCGGACACGTGGTCAAGAGATCGAGAATGCGGCGGCAGGCCTCTGATGCGGCCGTGTAGTTGTTGGCGAACCGGAGAAGCATGATTTCCCGGATGTCCATTTTCCAGACGTCCAGGTTTTGGCCGGCTTCTTGGAAAAAATATCTCGCGCGCCCAATATCGGCACGGGCGTTCTCGAAGTCGCCTTCCAAGAGCGCGATGAGCGACGTGCCGGCAAATCCATGGCCACGTTCCAGCGCGCAGGTGCTTGCTTGCAAGGCCGCGTAGAGTTCCTTCTGTTTTGGTATTTTGATTTTTCGGGCGGTTTCTGCATGCGCCATGTAGGCTTGCACCAGAGCACGGCCTGGAAAAGCTGTGGGCATCTGCGCAAGGAGGGTTTCTGAAAGCCCACAGGCGTCGGCCACGAAACCAAAATCAACGAGTGCCCGCAGGCGCGTCGTGTAGGCGTGCTGGCAGGGAGGCGTTTGCCACTGAAGCTTGCTCCACGTTTTTGCCTCGGCCACAAACGCCGCAAGGTGTTGTTGGCGCTCGCGCACAAGGTCAAGGTCTTCGAAGCTCACTTCGAGTGCGGACTGAGGCATGAAGAGTCCTCGCAAGGGGCAGTGAGGCTGCGCCTCATCTCGGAGCACCTTTTTAGCACGAGCCTGCGCCTTGGGCGAGCATCTTGAGCGCACAAGGGGTCTCTGGCATTTTCGAAGGCCCCATGGAATTCGTCGGGCGGTTGAGCCTGTTCTACACCCGAACACCACAGCAAAGGAGTGCCTTCCCATGACACAACAAAGTGACGTCATCGACTACCGCCTTGTGGGCGACGACATGCAGGGGGTCATTGTGACCCTCGACCCCAACGAACAGGTTGTGGCTGAGGCTGGAAACTTTTTCTACATGGACGACGGCATCGACATGCAGACGTCGATGGCAGGCGCCGGGGGGAAGGGGTTTTTTGGAGGGCTCTTGAAAGCCGCCGGCCGCATGCTGACGGGCGAGAGCTTTTTTGTCACGACCTTTACGAATTTGGGAAACCGACGGAGCGACGTGGCCTTTGCAGCGCCCTACCCTGGCAAAATCATTCCGCTCGACCTTAAAACCGTGGGAGGCACCTTCCTCGCTCAGAAAGATTCCTTTCTCTGCGCGGCGCGCGGCACCGATGTTTCTGTCGCATTGAACCGCAAGCTTGGGGCAGGCCTCTTTGGCGGCGAGGGCTTCATTCTCCAAAAACTTTCTGGAGACGGCCTTGCGTTTTTGCACGCGGGCGGCGCGATTGTGGAACACCGTCTTCAGCCCGGCCAAAAGCTCCGGGTCGATACGGGTTGCGTGGTGGGCTTCGAGCCCTCTGTGAACTTTGACATCCAGTTTGTGGGCGGTTTCAAGAATGCCTTGTTCGGCGGCGAGGGGCTCTGGTTCGCAACGCTCCAAGGCCCAGGCCTCGTTTACTTGCAGACGCTTCCCTTCGCGCGCTTGGCCAATCGTATTGTGGCAAGCTCCCAGGTGGGCGGCGGCACGCGAGAACAAAGCGGAGGTTTCTTGGGTCAGCTCATGGGCGACAACGACTGACAACGACCAACGTCAGCGAGTCGGAAGGTAGCGCGTCACGCCTCTCACGGGGCAACCGATTTCCATGCCCACGTTAAACCAGTAACGGCCGACGTAGTTGTACACATATGTGTATGCCATGTCTGCTTCGCGGCCATTCACGGTCAGGTGAAGATAGCCCCTCACCGGAGAGGCGACGTAACCAAGGTGGTGCACCTGCACCAAGGAACCCCATCGCTGACCACAGGGCTCGCACAGCGATAAAACGAACCGATTGTTGATGTCTTGGCGATTGATAAGATCGGCGGCTCTTTGCTTTTGCCAGGGTGTGAGCACCAGGCATTGGTCGGCCATGGCCGCTGCCGAGGACAGAGAGAGAAGGCTTGCCGCAAGGGTGAAAAGTTTCATGTCTTGAGTTCCCTTTTCGTTCAAAAAGTGAGGTGATTCTGGGCGGGGCCCTTGAATTCGCGTTCTGACTGAATGGAGCTTGCCGTAGACAATGATCGAAAGGGGCAGATTTTTCCAGTGAGCGGGGTGTCAATTCGTCTTGACGCCTTGAGAAAGAGTCTCCACTCGCTCTTCAAGCTCTTCCAAGGAATGCGGCCTCTTTGCGAGGAGCCGTCCTTCGAGCCGAGCTTTTGTCGCCGTGTCAAATTCGAAGTGTGTTTGAAGAAACACGGGCAGATGGAAGCGCTGCTGAAGGGATTCCAAAAAGGCGAGGCCTGTGCTTTCATTTTCAAACGCGCCGTGTTCTGCAGGCGGGTCGTCTTCCCCTCCGGTGTCGTCGAAAGAGTGGTCGGTGACCACGCACAGAAGCTCGTTGGGTTTCAGCAGTCCATCGCTCACCGCGCTCCAGAATTCACGCGGAGAGGAGTAGACGAGCACAGCGCCTTGAGGAAGGTGCTTTTTCCATGCGTGCAGCACAATGAAGTTGTCGTCTACCACGGCAATGCGACGCTGAGCGTCTTGCTTGTTTGCGCCTCTTGTGGCGGCTTGGCCACGAAAGTCTTTACGCACGCGTTTTCGCGACGTTTCCTCAAGGAGCTTCAAAAAATGAACGCGGCTCATGGGCTTGGGAAGAAAAACGTCGGCGCCTTCTTCCAGCGCACGGCGGTAATTTTCAATGCCCGTTTGGTTCGAATGGACGCAAATGTCGCAGCGCAAGCCTCTTTCTCGGAGAAGACGGACAAGTGCGAAACCGTCGGCCTCGTTTGAGCCGAGGTCGATGTCGCAAATGACAAGGTCCCAAGGTTGGAAATCGGTCGCTGCGAGGAGAGCTCGCAGCGCCTGTTCCCCGTCAACACCTTCCACCCGCACGACGTCGCGCAACTTCTCGGAGCGGGCAATTAAGAGGTTCAATGCGTCACGGTAAAGGTCTTCATCATCGATAACCAGAAGGCGGAAAGGTTCCGTGTGGACGAGGTGACGTGCAACGATTTCTTCGAGTTCCCTTGCCTCCTGTTCCATAGCGGCGATGGTGTTCGTGGCTTCAGGGTGTTTTTGCGCCAACCCGAGGTGAGCCACCAGACCCGACGACAGCGACGGCAGTTCGACGTCAGCTGCGGCGTCAGCTGCGAAGGAGGATTCGGAAAACGCACAGGGGAGGTGGATTAAAAATTCGACGGAGGATGGCGCGTCGTTTGACTCCGACGTGCAACGGCAGGAAATCTTTCCACCGTGTTCACGGACGATTTTCTCGACAATGGCGAGCCCCAGACCCGTCCCACCCCGTTTTCCTCGCGTGTAAAAAGCCTCGAAAATGCGGGGCAATTCTTCATCTTCGATGAACGAATGCGAATTTCCGATGATGATCTCGACCATCGCAGTGTCGTCTTCCGTCGGCAAAGTTCGACCCGTCACCCAAATTTCAGGACGACCTCTTGGCGCCGTGGTTTTGGTGGCAGACAGGCTGGGAATGGAAGAGCTCGACTGCTTGCTTTGGGCCGCCTGCACGGCCTGCAAAGCATTGGTCAGAATATTGGAAAACACGCGTTGCATGCGACCCGGGTCGACCAGCAGAAGGGGGAGGGTGTCGAGTTCGAATCGGAAGGCCACATCGTTGTCTTTGTCGCCCGCGTTTCGAGACGCAAACACTTCGACTAAAGAAGAACGTACCAAAGTGGGCGCTGGAGTTGGTCGCGCATGCAAACCTCGCGCTGCGCCCACCTCCATAAGGTCTTCAATCATGTCGTTGACGTTTTCTATTGCCTTGTCGACTTCGGGCAAAAGGCGTTCCGTTATGTTGCGGGCCTCACCCAAGCTTTCCGCCCGCAACATGAGGTCCATAGCCATACGCAAAAGCGAGAAAGGCTTGCGCACGTCGTGTGCGAACATTTGAGTGGTGGCCGTAATGGCTTCAAGCTTGGTACGTCGCAGTGATTCTTCGTCGACTTGCGCCTTGGCCGGAACAAGAGCGCGCACATCGATGCCCGCGTGTGCCGAAGCGCGCCCGCGTGTCCGGACTCCTTCGCCAAGAAGGACGATTTCAGGAATGAAACACGAGGGCACGATGCTCGCTTTTAAAAGCGTCGCTCGCAGGAACGTGCGCAAAGCCTGGGGTCCCCGGGCGCGATCGTTCGCCAGGGCGCGCGCATGGCGCAAGAGCGCACCGAGCTCTCCACCCTGAGGTCCGCCCTGAGGTCCGCCCTGAGGCGCACACTGGGGTATGAGGGCCTCGAAGAAGGACTCGATACGGGATGCTGGCGTGGTGCCCGAGAGTTCTAGACCCGCCAAGACACCATCGACCCGTTCTGCGGCAAGGAGTTCCAGTGAGGTGCCTGTCTGGCACATTTTGAAAGAAAGTGGTGTTCCTTTTTGAGAGAGAAACCATTGCCATTCCTGCAAAACAGCAGGTGGAATAAACCCTTCTTCCACAGCAACGACCAACGGTTCTTGCGACGCGTGCGGGCTTGCCACAGCGGTGTGTGCTTGAGTAAGGGTGGAGGCTTCGATATTCAAGGCGAGGACGTGACCTTCGGGAAAGTAACCCGTGAGCGGCTCGAGCCACCGGCTTTGAAAAGTGACGAAAGCGTCGCCTGGAAGCTGAGAGAGCGTTTCGCGAAGGGCTAAGACGTGCGAGGCTGCGCTACGTGCCAACGCAAGAACGAGCACAGTTCCCGTGGGGGAAGGGAAACGGAGCACGCGGTTGGCATCCACTTCGTGGGGGTTCCAGAAGGTGAGCGTGCGCGATGCGACACACACGTTTCGACGTGCCAGCAACGTGGCCAAGGTGTCGGATGCCTGCACGCTCACAAACGATAAAAAAGGAAACAGGACGCTTGCCGCATCCCCATGATAGGTATTGAGCTCAAGGTCAATGCGGTCGGTCGACCACTTTTCCACCCGGTAGAGCCCACAAGGCACCGCCGTGTCGCCTTTTCGCAAAATGGGCACGGCCAGTTCCGCTAGGAATGCCGAGAGGTCGCCAAGGCCAGGGTCGCTCTGGATTTCGAATTTCGTTTTTGAAAGACGCTTTACGGCCCGAATGGGGTTTCGTTTTGCGAAGGGTTCTTTGCTGGCATTTGCCTCGAGGCTTGCCTCGAGGGAGGCAAGAACATCGGTGGAGGTCACTTCGGAGCCGTCGTGAAAACGGAGACCCTCTTGGAGTTGAAAGCGAAAAACCCGACCACCGTCGGCAACAGTGTAGTTGCGCATCAATGGAAACGTGTGTTCCCCAGGAGTCGTGGGTGCGCACAAGAGTTCGGAAGTTGCCGAAAGCAAGCTTCTTGCGGCGAGGCAGCGTGCCGCAAGAAGATCACTCTGTGCAGGTAACAAATCGAAGTGGAGGGAGAGTCTTCTCCCTCCACCTTTTGATGGGGTTTCCTGCGACATCTTTATGTTCCGTTATGAGGGGGAACGGGAGGACCTTTAGGAAACTTTTCTATAGGATCCTTTCTCAAGAAGCGAGGTGTCCTTGGCCGAGCGAAACGAGTTCCCGAATTCGTCGAGGCGCTCAAGACCCCTGGCCAGGCGTTCGAAGAGCCCAGGCGAAGCTGGCTCCTGGTTGGTCAGCAGGGGGCCATCAAACTGCTCTATCTCTTCCCACTCCGAGCGGCGAGGGGCATTTTGAAACAGGCGGGCTTCCAGGCGAAGGGAATGACTGAATGTAAACATGGCTCTCTCTCCTTTGTGGACGGGGGTTCGAGTCCCCGTCCGTGCTTGAAGAGGAGGTTTGCAAAGGTCGTGCCAGAGTGAGACGTTGAAGAAGAGTGCGGAAAAGGGCGCTCTCACTCGTTTCCGTCGTGTTCCCCCGTTTCCGTGATCTCATCGTATTCCCGCCTCAGGAAAACACAGATTTTTCGGAGTTCGCCGAGCAGACGAGGGCCGAATTCGTCCTTGAAATCGTAGCCTGATTCAATCTGCTCTATGATGTATTCCAAGGTGTTCTCGGCTTCCCTGAACTGGTGTCGCTTTCGTGATCGCAATTGAGACGCAGACGTTCGATTCTCGGTCATGGTGTGCGAAGCTCTCCCCCTCTCGGCCCGAACATGGATGGTCTTGGCATGAAACGCCCCCTGCGCGTCCTGCACCTCGATGACAATTTCGCAGAAATCAAGAAGGTCCGCGACGCCCTGCGGGACTGCGCCGTTGGCGTGGCCTTTGACGTCCGGAGTGTCTCGTCGCGCACGGAATTCGAAGGGGCACTGAAAGAAGAGTCCCCCGACATTGCCATTGTGGACGTTCGTCTTTCGGAAGAAAGCGGCGCGGAAGGCGAAGAAGGCTTGCGCATTGTGGAGCGACTGCGTGCCCAGAATCCGGGGGTCGTCGTCATCATGTGTTCCTCTCTTGACGATGTGGGGACGGTCAAAAAAAGTCTTTTGGCCGGGGCGGACGACTTTCTTTCAAAGTCCTGCGACAGGGCTCACCTGAGCCTGCGCGTAGCGAATGCGTACCGCCTTGCAACGCTCAAGCGGGGGCTCGACACGTCTCAAACGTCGCAGGAGTTCGAAAGCCCGACCTCGGGCACGCCCGAGGACGTCCTTTCAAAAAACATGCCGGCCGTGGCGGGTGCCACCTTGCGCGCCATCGCACGCCGCATTCCTGGTATCTTGCGCTCGGCTGTCACGGCCGTTCACGTGCGTGGGGAGTCGGGCACGGGCAAAGAAGTCGTCTCCGACATGTTTTCCGCAGCTGCAGCTGCGGCTGGAGGCGTGCGATCGCCCTTCGTGAAGGTCAATTGCGGCAGCATAGCGCCAAGTCTTCTGGAAAGTGAACTTTTCGGCCACGCACGAGGCGCCTTCACGGGCGCGTCGGCCGAACGTCGGGGGTATGTGGAAGAGGCCTCAGGCGGGTGGCTCTTCCTCGATGAAGTGGCCCTGCTCAGCCCCACGGCCCAGGTGGCTTTGCTGCGTGTCCTTGAAAATGGAGAAGTGACCCGCGTGGGGGAAACCAAGCCTCGCAAGGTTCAAACGCGCATCCTATCCGCAGCCAACGAGCCTCTCGATGTCCTTGTTGCGGAAGGGCGTTTTCGCCGCGACCTTTGGCAGCGGTTGCAGGAAGTCGTTATCGACCTCCCCCCTTTGCGTGAACGCATCCAGGAAACCCCCGAGCTCGTGGAGTTGTTCTGTAGAACCATGGCGGGAGGGCCCTACGAAATCACACAGTCGGCGCTCGACATTCTTTGCGAGTTTCCCTGGCGGGAAGGAAATGTGCGCGAGCTTCGAAATTGCTTGCGGGCCATGACTTCGGTGCAAATGGAAAAGCTGTTGACGCCTCTGTCCATTCCGGAGCGCATATGGAACGGCGTGGGTTCGCAAGCACAGGCAGAAGCACGAGCACAGGCGCAGGTGTTAGGAACTTCCCATCCGTCCACATTGGAAAGTTCCCACGGCGCGTTTGGAGTGGCGGCCACACAGCCTGCGGCAGGCGGGGAGCCGGACGTCAAACTCCTAGGTCGTGCCCCGTCGGAAACGCAGCCCGTTTCTCTCGATGCGTTGGAAAATCTTCTTTTTTTGGAATGCATTCGGGCCATGGGAGAACGGGAGCGCATTCCTTCCATGCGGGCCCTCGCGCGTGCGCTGCAGGTGTCTCCCAGCACGGTGCCCCGCAGGGTTCAGGTGCTGCTCGCAGAAGGCGCCATTTCGCGCGAAGCACTGGAACGCTATCTTCACATCGGGGGTTGAGCGGACTCCCTTTGCCTTCCGAGTTTAGTGCGGAGTGTCGTCTTTCCCTCGGCTGACTCTTATCTCGTTGCGAACATCTTTCACGCCCGCCAAGCCTTCCACAATTTCTTCGGCCAAGCGGCGGCTGCGGCTTTCGTCCACTGTCCCTGAAAGCGTGACTTCGCCCTGCAAAACCTTCACCTCGATGTCCGAAGGGTCGACCTCGGCATGACGCCCCAAGGTTTCGCAGACGTCCTCACGGATTCTGTCGTCCGAGCGTTCGTAGCCCTTGGGGGAACGAAACACACTTTTGATGGCGTTCACGACGCCGTTTCCTTGGCGTTCGCCCCTTTGTGAGAAGTCTTGAGACGAGGATCCCCAATCGTGATCCTTTCGGCCCGTGGCGCGGCCATAGTCATCGTCCCAGGCGTTTGCGAAACGAGAGTTGTTTCGATCGCGGTTTCTTCGCAGGTCTTCGTCGTAGCGTTCCATGTCTGCTCTCCTCTTTTTTTGTTTCGTTCTTGGCATTCCAGGAACGTCGCTTGGTATATCGCTATTTTTCAAAGTTGTCGGTTCATTGTTGGGTTGTCTGCCGTAGATTTTGCGTAACGAGCTTCCATGCGGTATGAATATGACTCGCCTTTCGTGTTACGAAAAGTGTTACGTAAAAACTCACGTTCAGGGAGGCTTCTTATGAAGAACAAGAATCGTTCTGCATCTTTCGTTCTTGGTGCTCTTCTGCTTGCTTCTTCAAACGCATTTGCCTCTATTCTTCCTCCTAATGATCTGCATTTGGAAGACAATCCAGAGATTTTGGCCGACATCACCAAAGAAGAGTTCGATAAAATCATTGACGATATGGTCACGCTTTATCGGCCTCTGGCTGCTCTTCATGGCGCCAAGCTCGAAAGTTCAAATGGCTGGAGCGATTCCACCGTGAATGCGTCCGCGAACCGCATGGGAAACACCTGGTTCATCAATATGTACGGTGGTCTGGCCCGCCGCGCCGAGGTGTCGAAAGATGGTTTTGCCTTGGTGGTGTGCCATGAACTGGGTCACCACTTCGGAGGCTTTCCTTTCAAAGGCGGCATTTCGAATGGTTGGGCAGCTGACGAGGGCCAGTCCGACTATTTCGCCACTCAAGGCTGTGCGCGCAAGGCCTGGAAAAACGAAAAAGACCTGAACGCAACCTTCGCAACACGTGTGGCAGCTTTCGAAAAAGAGCGCTGCGACGGCGCTTGGAGTTCGGAAGACGATAGAAATTTGTGTTATCGTATTGCCGCGGCTGGTGAGTCGCTCGGTGGTTTGCTCGCCGCGTTGAAAAAAAGTCCGATGCCTTCTTACGAAACGCCTGACCAAAAACGGGTTTTCTTCACAAACCACTCGCACCCCGATGCCCAGTGCCGCATGGACACCTATCTTGCCGGTGCGGTTTGCCCAGCCGGCTTTCCCGATGAGCTCATTCCGGCACGTGGCCACCGCGGTGGGCAATGGACGCGGTCGGCCGAAGTGGAAGCGCTGAAATACTCGTGTTCGCCCGTCGACGCGCTCGCGTTCGCTCAGCGTCCGCGGTGTTGGTTCGGCCCGAAAGTGCGATAACTAAAGATTGTGGGTGGCCGAGAAAAAGAGCGTGGTTGAAAGAGCGCTCACCTCTTGAATTTCATCGCTGCCCGCAATTTTCTGAGCCTGTCCTTGTCCATATTGGACAGCGGCCCCTCCCCCAATTTGCCCCCCTGATTGCGACCAAGCAAGAGCGAAGCTGCCACCATAATAGTTGATGTGGTCGGGCTGGCTTTCTGCTTTCCCTTTTTGAACTTTCGGCCTGGTGTCGAAATTCGTAAACGCACCCAGACGCACGGGCAGTGCAGGAACCACATACCATTCGAGGCCCGCGTGATAGTTCGTCACGGCGCCTCTGTCGAGTTCGAGATCTTTTCGTCCTTCCGCTGCGAAGTGATGAGACACGTCGGCCGCAAGAAGAAGACTCGTTGTGGCAAACCAGGCTGCCCCAAGGCGAAGTTCCGAAGGGGCTGTTGTGAAGGGTTGCGATGTTTTCAACGCCAACGCACCTTCCTTCGAATACTCCCGGCCGGGCGTGGCGTGTCGCACTTGGCCTTTGCACAGAGAGCTTTCTGCCGAGGTGCCCGTGCATGTGCCTTCCTTCAAGTCGGACCCTTGGACAACAGCCCCATTGGCGAACTGTGAATACCGTGTCGTGTCGCCTTTGTATTCGAATGACTGCGATACAAAGAAGGCTTTGCGAAAGGCAACGCCGAGCGAAAGTCTGTCGAAAAACACGCCTTGCACACCGAATACCGGTTCGACGCCGGTGGCCGCGAGCTTCGTGCGAACGTTTTGGGTTTGAGTCGCGTACACAGGCCCCTTTTTCTGCGCGGCCTCCGAGAGGAGCGCTTCTACGCTTCGCTGCCGCAAAACAGCGTCCTGATAGCTCTGACGCACCTCGTCCACCAGGAAGAACGACGTGCCGAGCCCCACAGAAAGCCAAGGCAGCGTTCGCCACCCTCCGCCAAGCGCTATGTGCAGGGTGGAGGCGCGCTTGTTTTCTGTCCGGTGAAAGCTTTCAATGCCAAGCGACGTGTCGCGAATATAATCGTCTTGGTCTTTGAACTCTGAATCGGGCGAGTAAATTGCGAAAGCGAGCCCAAGGCCGTTTAAAAGGGAGTCGACTTTTTTGGCGCCACCGGCGAATGGGGGGAAGAATCCGTTGCTGCGCTCTTCAAAACTTTTGTTGCCAATTGTTTTCTTGTACTCGATGTCGCGAATCATGTAGGCGTTTGCTGAACCGGAAACACTGGAATTCAACAAGAATCCTAGCCCCGCGGGGTTGTACACAAGCGCCGAAGCGTCGTCCGAGATTCCCGTGAAGGCGCCTCCCAAACCCATTGCTCTGTCGCCCACAATGACGTTGTTGTAGTAGTTGATGTCAGCAAGAGCACTGCAAGGGAACACAACAAACAGTGCGCCCACACCCAGGCGAGGTGTTCGACACAGAGTGCGAATCAGAGTGCGAGACAACATGCTCATCGGGCTGTCTCCTTTTTCGCAGCGACAACACGCTTTTGCATGCGAAGAAAGCGTTCACGTCCCTGTGCACCCGTGGTGGCCAAAGTAGGCTGTGCACCCAGAAAAGAAAGAAGCGCATTTTCGCGGTCAAGAAACTTCGGATGTGTGGCCTCCGCAGGAAGAGGCTTGTCGTTTGCCGATGCGGCGCGCATGCGTGCGAAAAACTTCACAAGGGCGTCCTGCTCGTAACCTGCGCGCACGGCCACTTGCAGGCCTTTGGCATCGGCCTCGAGTTCGAGTTTGGCATCGAGGCCTTTGTTCAAAAGAACGTTCATGCCTGCGTCGAGGGCCTGAAGCAGCGAGAGCCCTGCGGCCTGGGGTCCCAAAAGCTGTTTCGAGAGAAACGCACCCACCTCGCTTGCGGCGGGCTCGGGGCGTCTGCGTGCATCGGCAACAGAGTCTTTCTTTTCTTCATTCGCGCGTTCTTTTGTAAAATCTTTTCCCTGCAGGGCTTGAAGAACATGCCTTTCATTCACGTGAACGATTTCGTGGCCAAGAATGGCAGCCAGTTCGGCTTCGTTCGCAACCGCGCGCAAGGCACCTGTCGTCACAAAAACGTAACCGCCGGGGCAAGCGAAGGCGTTTGCGGCGTCAGCTTCGACCACTTCAAAAAAGTAACGGCGGTCGGAGGCTCCGGCGGCATTCGCGACGTAGGCTCCCACGTCGTTGACGTATTTCGATACCATCGGGTCGCGGAGCGGAGGCGTGATGGCAAGAATACGTCCCGCCATGGCGCGTCCGAGCTCAGCTTCCGCTTGCCGTTCTTCGAGCGTGGGAGGGCGGGGCTCTGAAACGGGCAGTGAAGCAGCTGTGAACGAGCCCCCGTCTTCCCTCTTTTCTTTCGGTAGTTCCTTTTCTTTTTTCTCGATTTCCTCGAACACGAGTGACTCGAGACGCTCTATGCGCTCTCGGCGTTCAGAGCCCACGTCGCGCTCCTCCATGATACGTACGTGGCGCATGTCGGGACGCACGTCGGCTCGTGCGCTCGCATCGCCATCGACGGCGAGGCCGCGGATTCCCATGACCGATGAACTCGTTCGAGCCCGTGCAGACGAAGCGCCATCGTCGACGGGAAGGGTGCCGACGCGCTTTTCGAGCGTCCGTTGAAATGCCTCCGCCTCTTTGTCGGCGACCTTCGCAACCTCTAGCACACGCACGTAACCTATGGCATTCGGACCGATGTCGACCGCATGAAAGCTTCCAAACCGGTGTCGCGTGTTGACGACTTCGTCTTTTTTCAGAGTTTTGAGGACTCTTGTTGCAGAATTCGCCTCCGCGAACACCTTCACTCCGTCTTTACGGGCTTTCACGACATCTGCAAGTGCAACATCGAACAAACCCAATGAGGCGATGACACAAAGAAACGAGCGCACGCCGCCAACCCACGTGGGGTTGGGAAGGGAGCGAGGCATGGGGAACCTCCGGGTCGAAGTGAATGTGGCAAGGACCCACCTTAGAACCGATAAGACGCCGCAAACCACGCCACGATGTTGGGGGTCGACGCCCCAGTGATGAAGTGGGGTCCGTTGTGCAGGAAGCGCTTGAGTGCGGTCGCCGCGTCGAGGCGCAGGGCCTCGCGTTTGTAGAAGAGGCCAAGCGACCACAGATCAGCATCCGACGTTTCTGTGAGGTTGGTTGTGTATTTGGGTTCCCCGGCGGCGGCTTTGTTCTTGGTGACGACGCGTCCCCAAAGCATGTAGTTCACACCCGTGAGCACACCGATGGAATCGGTGACAAGGGCTTCGGCACCTGCATTCAAGGCCATGCCGTAGGCTTTCCGGGTGGCACGGGGTCCTGTGAATACGGGAGTGACTGTTTCGGTGCCCGCACGGAGGGCCTCTTCTATGGCGGTGCCGGCAGGTGCGGCGAGCGCAAAGGGCCCTTCCGACTGCAAATAAAAGAGCCCGGCGCCCGCGTTGAGCTGGGTGCGTTCGTTTGGTGTCAAGAGCACGCCTCCCTGGGCGTCGAAGCCAACATCTTTGGCCTTCTTTGTTTCCGAAGTGCCCGCGGCTGTGGATTTCAATTTGGGGGTGGCAAACTCAAGCGAGGCCTTCACGTAAGGCTTTAGGATGGTCGCTTGCGTTTCGACCCAGCGGCCTGAAAAGCGCGCGGAAATGCCACGTTCGTAGGAGGCCTCGGTTTTGGCTCCGGCAGTGGGTGACGTCGAGTTTTCAAGTTTTCCAAGGAGGCCAATGGAAAGCCCGAGATCCACGCGGCCTGTGGAGGCGGGCATGTGGTACCCAAAGGCAAAGTCCAGTTGTTCGGCATTCTTTTTCGTTTTTGCTGCTGTAGTTGCAACTTCGTTCGTGTCGCCCGCCAGCGTTACACGGAGTCCGAATCCTTGGTCGCCTTCCAGAGGACGGCCGTAGAAGATGTCGATGGGGCGCCGGGCCACGATGCCAAAGTTCGAGGCGAATTTCCGTGCGAAGCTGTAACGTGCGAAATGGGATGCAACGAAGTCGTTGTCGTTGGTAGAATTGGTTGTGAGGTTCAACGCGTTGAAAGCCGATTGATCGCGGCTGAAGGCCGCGCCGAACGACCCGGCCGACGTCTGTGTCATGGCCGCAACGTAGGCTTCTTGGTTGGTGGCTGTTCCGAATTCCGCAACGGCCAACGAAAAGCGGTTCACGTGGCTTGGGTAGGTAAAGACCATGGCCTCGTCGTCGATGCCCGCTGGCTGCGCGAGCGTCATGACCCGCACTTCCGAGGCCCAAGCCGACGTCGTTGCCGTAAGGCCTCCAACCACGGCGAGGTTGGCGATTCCCAACAGTGTCTTCCTGTTCTTGAACATAGGGTGCGTTTCGTTACCAAGAGGAAGCAGCATCTCATTCTCTCCTTTACGGAAATGGGGCCTACGCGTTTCGAAAAGAACGCGCAAACAGGGGCCGTGGTTGTCTTCTGTTCAATGTGTCACACTTGGGTGCGCATGATTGCATTTTCGCCCCCGCCAGACAAGGAACCCATCGCGGTATGAAAAAGTTGGAGAAGGGGCTTGAACGCCCCGCACCGGCCGTCGAAGTGACGCACCTTCGCAAGGTGTATCGCAAGCCGGAGGTCGTCGCGGTCGACGATGTTTCTTTTTGTGTCGACGTGGGAAGTTGTTTCGGACTTTTGGGTCCGAATGGGGCTGGCAAATCGACAACCCTCGAAATCATTCAAGGGCTCAAGCGCCCCACCTCGGGTGAGGTCCGCATTTTTGGTCTTGAATTCGCGCGTGAAGGCAGGCACATCCGCTCGCGCATGGGGGGAGTCCTTCAAGAGAACCAACTCTACGCCAAAACAAAAGTGCGTGAAGCTCTCGAACTTTTTGCGTCCTTCTACCCTGCGCCTCGCGACATCCCTTCGTTGCTCGAGGAGCTCGATCTTGCTCCCCTTGCAGAACGCTTCGTGAAAGACCTCAGCGGGGGGCAGAGGCAGCGAGTTTTCCTCGCCACCGCGCTTGTCGGAGACCCGGATCTCGTGTTTCTCGATGAGCCCACCACGGGCCTTGACCCTTCCACACGCCAGGACTTTTGGAGAATCGTCTCGAACTTAAAGTCTAGAGGGAAAAGCATTGTGCTCACCACCCACTACATGGAAGAAGCCGAGGCCTTGTGTGACTCCCTTGTCATTGTCGACGCTGGACGGGTTATAGAAGGAGGCACTCCGGAAGCCATCATTGAACGCGTCATGAAAGGCCGAGAGCTTCCCGCTGCGGTTCGAACGGCGACGTTGAATGATGTTTTTCTAACGCTCACCGGGCGTGGGTTGGAGGCGTTCCGATGAAGCTCTCATCGTCTCCCCTGGTTCAGTTTTTTCTTCTCGGCCTCCGAGGCGTCCTGCGCGAAAAATCGGTTGTCTTCTGGTCGTTTCTTTTTCCTCTTTTCGTCACAGGCATTTTCGTGCAAGCGTTTTCGCCTTCCAACCGACCCGACCCCTTTCGTCTTGGTGTGGGAGGATTCGCAGCCGTCGACGCCCCGTGGCTTTCCACGCTTTCGACGGCTGAAGGTGTCACTTTAGTGCAGGTGGACGATGCGCTTTCCGCCATTCCGAACTATGCGGAGGCCCTTTCGCGCGAAACCGACGCGAAGAGCCTTCCTTCTGCTTTGCGCGACATTTTCTTTCGACAGAAAATAGACGCGCTTTTGACCCCAACCGGATTCTTTTCTCTGAAGGCTACAGAAGCGTCAGCCCGGGACGTCAACCGAATTCTTGCAGCTAAGGCGCGCGCGCGCGGAGAGACTCTGGAAATTCGCCCAGTGAACGTGAAGGGCGTGAGCTTCGCCGACTGGTTCGCGCCCGGCATGATAGGCCTCACCATTCTGACAGGAGGCCTCTTTGGCACGAGCTTCCGGCTCACCAGCGACCGTGAAAAGGGCCTGTTTCGGCGGTACATGCTGACACCGTTCCGCAGGTCCGACTACGTGTTGGGTTTTGTCGCGTCGCGGGCCGTATTTGTGGTTGCGCAGTCGGTGCTTCTGCTTGGCTTGTTCCGGGTCGTGTTCGGGTTCCAAGTCCATGGCTCGGTCGTTTTGTTCCTGGGGCTTGTGTGCCTGGGTTCGCTTGCCTCGAATCTGCTCGGCGCCGCCATCGCTTCGCGCATCCAAAAGTCGGAAGTGGCGGGCGGCGTGGCAAACATCTTTTTCTTTCCCATGATGTTTCTTTCGGGAGTCTATTTCCGCACCGAGAATTTTCCTCCCTGGCTCAAAAGCATCACCGACTGCTTTTCTCTTTCTGCCTTGAACACAGCCCTGAGAGCCGTGGCGAACGAGGGCCTGGGCGTCGCCGACGTCTCGTTTGAAATTGGCGTGCTCGTAGTTTGGGCCGTGGCTTGCTTGGCTTTGACCGTCGCTCTGTTCGACTGGGGCCAGGAAAGGTGACGGCAGCGCTCAACGTGTTTCTTGTGGAATCGCTTTTGCCTTTTGACTCACCAAGGCGCCGTAAAAGGGATCGGATGCCAAAGCGCTTCCCGGCAGACAGGTTTCTTCACTTTGGGAAGAGCTGAGTTCTTTTAAGATACTCACGAAGTCATTCATTTGCTCTTTATCAAGAACAACTTCTTGTGCTGAAGTGAGGTCCACTAGTTTCTTGAGCGCGTTCGTCTTTCCTGGATTCAAGAACGATGGCAGCGCTGCAACAGCTAAGAGTCCTATGACTATCATGACAACCAGGAGTTCGATGAGCGTGAAGCCCCTTTGATTCTGAAAATCGGTCATTGCGAATTTTTTCATTGAAGATTCCCCTTCACCACGGAAAGAAACGCTGCAATGGGAGGTGACATTGCGACGCTTAAATAAACGCATCTATCGACCCCGGCGCTGGCTGAATCGGCTTCAATTTTGCTCGCGACGCTCGCGAGTTTGGCATTGTTTTTCATTTTCTCGAAGAGATCCCGGCAGGAAACAGGCGTGCGGGTCGAATACTCAAGCTCCGGATTCGTGTAGACTTGACCCAAGTCATTTGACGCAGAGGCTTTGGGTTGCCGCTGGCCATAAAAGCACAACTTTGGATTGTCGCTCATACGCGAGAGGGCGAAGAGCGACTTCAACTCCGGTTTTTGAGTTCCCGTTGCCATGCGAACAGCATCGGCCGCCTCCTGGCTTTCCTTCGAGGTGTAATAGGGCCACGGCAAAATGCGCGTTTGGTGGGTTTCATCAGACGACACGAAATTTTTGGTCGCCGACACATCTTTTGGCTTCAAGCACGCTGAACCGAGCAGAGCGCCAGAAATAACGAAGAATGTGGAAAGAATGCGCGGAAGTCTTTGGTGACTTTTGCCCACTGAGGGCCTCCCTGTTTGGATTTTTAAGGAAACATCCAGAGAGGGTAAACCGCGAAGGGAGCCGTTGTCCAGTGTGCCGTTTCCTAAACCACGTCCACGAGGCGCGCATGGTGCCTTAAGAAAAGGGATGCCATCTGCTGCGCGGTGGCCTTGTGACGCATGTCCAAAAGCACTGCCAAATTGCCCGGTCGAAAGCTTTTCCAGAGCGCTTGTCGCCGCGATTGGATTCGGCTCGCGCCGATAAAAATGCCGCACAAAAATCCGAAGGAGCCAAGACCCAGGGTTACAAGAAGAGTCATGGTGCCAGGCGGCACATCAGACAAGAGGGGCATCCGCGAAATGAGATTCCCCACAACAGCACCCACAAGGAGCCCGCCCAAAGCGTAGCCGAATGTTTCGAGCTTCATGCTGGTGCCCACGAATGGGATGTCGTCTTCGTTTTCAATGTTACGGCACGTTTTCAAGTTTTCGGACTCGTCAATAAGTCCTTCGCGCTGTGCCTCAACATAGGCCTCGTTGTAGTCTTTCTCTTCGTCAAACAGAGCGTAGACATGCGTTGTCATGGGGGAACTCCTCGTTCACCAGGGAAGTCATCGGGCCCGTCAGTTCTCAACGTAACTGCAGGCAGGAAGAGGTGTCGAGCCTTCCTCCCTGGTGCGTCCACCTATGAAACGGGCGCCTTTCAAAAGCACATGGCAAAGGTGAGGACTCAAAAGTCGCCTTATTCCTCGCGCATGCACGCCGCGGGTTCGAGGCGTCCCGCACGCACGGCGGGAATAAGCCCAAACCCAATGCCGCAGGCAAAACTCACGGCGAGGCCCGTCGCAAGGCCCCAAGGCGTGAATACGGGTTGAAACCCGCCCAGTGTCGGCTGAAAAACACTCAGTGCGAAGGCAAGAGCATTTGTCAGAACGAGCCCCAACACAATGCCTGTTGCGCCCGCAAGAACACACAACGTGACGCTTTCCACAAGAAATTGATTCCGGATGTGGTGCGGATGCGCGCCTTGGCTCTTGAGGATGCCAATTTCGCGGACCCGTTCGGTGACCGTCACAATCATGATGTTAAAGATGCCAATGCCTCCCACAAGAATGCACAGCGCTCCAATAAAGCCCGTGAGGCCCTGAATAATGAGAAGAAATCCCCGGATTTTTTCGATGAATTCGGCGGGAATGCCTGACGAGAACTGGCGGCCGCCTTCGGCGCGTGCGGCAAGGTAGTTGGTCACGTGTTTGCCGAGCCAGGTGGGGTCGACGTCCCTGGCGGGCAGAATGCTAAAGAAACTGACCGTGCGCAAACCCATAGACTTGAGCAAGGTGTTTGCCGGGGAATAAATGCGGTCGTTGGCGTCACGTTGTCCGAACGTGGTGTCTCTTTTTTCAAGAACTCCAATGACGCGAAGGTTCAAAAGGACTTCGCATCCGTCAATGGCAAGGCTTTGCCCCAAGGGAAAATCGGCCTCTGCGCGAGCGGGGTCTTCTTTGGTGAAAAAGTTGTCTACGGTGTCGCTTCCCAGAACGGCGACGTTTGCACCCGAGGCCATTTCGAGCGCGGTGGGAAAACGTCCGGCGCGCAGACCCGTATCGAGTTCCACAAACTCTGCAGGGTCGTAGAGTCCCGTGAGGCCCGCGCGTGCGGGCTTGCTCGGGCTGCGCACGTTGCAGCTGCGGGTCGAGACGAAGGGTCGAAAGGTGCCGTAACGCGCGAACTGGCTTGCAAAGGCAGGAAACTCGGAACGCAGGTCGAAGCCCTTCCAGTGTCGCATGCCACCCGCAGCAGCCGACTTTTCACCATCGAACCAAATGTAAATTTTGCTCGTGCCCGCATTGTAAAACAGGCCATTGAACACGTTTTGAACAACAGCCCCCAGTCCTGCAATAACAAGAATGCTCGCAACTCCTATCATGAGCCCGAGGCCTGTGAGAGCGCTGCGAAGCCGGTGCGCCGCCAAATCGTTGAGCGCCGAACGCACTCCTTTCGTGAGACGCCGCAGGCGTTCTGCCACGCCTTTCAAAAATGAGAGGGGGGTCCTTTCGTGGGAAGAGGTGGTGGAACGGGAGCTCTGGGAGGCAGGAGCGCGGACCTGCGGTTGCCTTTGCAGAACGTCTTCTTGCACCTTGCCGTCTTTCAGAACGATGCGCCGTGCTGCGCGGGCGGCAACCTCCGGGTCGTGGGTAATGACAATGATGGTTTGACCCTGAGAGTGGAGCTCTTCGAAAAGGGCCAGCACCTCTTCGGTGGTTTTGGAGTCGAGTGCCCCGGTGGGTTCGTCGGCCAACAGAACTTTGGGCGAAAGCAGAAGTGCACGGCACAAAGCAACACGTTGCTTTTGACCGCCCGAAAGAGCGGAGGGCAAGCGGTTGTGGAAGGTGTCTCCGAGTCCGAGGCGCACAAGCAGCTCTTGGGCGCGGCGTTCGAGCGCGGGGCCGTCGAGCCTGTCGGAAAAGCGATAGGGCAACATCACATTTTCGAGCACCGAGAGGCGGGGCAGCAGCGCGAAGTGTTGGAACACGAAGCCCAGTGACGTGTTTCGAAGGGAAGCTCTGTCGCCTTCGCCGAGGGAAACTGTTTCTTCGCCGTCGAAAACAAAACGCCCTTCCGTGGGCGACGAGAGCAGCCCCAGAAGGTTCATCATGGTGGTTTTTCCCGATCCGCTCGCCCCTACGATGGCGACGAACTCCCCCTCAGAAATTGTGATGTTGACTTCGTCCAGCGCGCGGAAGCTTTGGCCTGCGTCGTTGTAAACGTAACCCACATTTTCGAGGCGATAGAGGCTCATGGAAGAGTGCTTCCCAAAGTTCCGTCTGAAAATCCTCCGGATTGCCCGCCCTGAGAAACACCCGTTTCTGCAAGAGCGAGTGCCTCAAGGCCCAGGGCATCGAGACGTGCGCGCACATCGAGCTCAGCTTGCTTTTGCCTGGCGACGTCTTGCTGCGAGGCAACAACCGTCACCACATCGAATTCGCCGGCTTCAAACAGGCGGACGTTTTTGTCGCGGAGGTCTTCCGAAACCACCAAGAGCTTGCGGCTGTCTTCGAGGCGTCTTTGAAGCAAACGTTTGTTGTCGGCAAGCGCATCGGCCCTTTCTTGAAGGGCTCGCTCCGTTTGCGTTCGGCGCAGGAGAGTGGACTCCATTCGGGCAGACACCGTTCGCGCCGCCGCACGTGCCTCGGGTGCGAAAAGAGACATGCTGTAGGAAAGACTTGCGGACGCCGACACCTGGGCATCTGCCGCTTGGCTGCGGACAGCCGCAGGCACACTTGCGTTGTCGACTCGGGAGGCGTCGAGGCTTGCGTTGAGGTCGAGTGAGGGTGCCCACTCCTGGCGGAGGGCGACAGTGGCATCCAATTCACTCGCTTTTACCGAGGCAGCCGCCTGGCGAAGCTCCAGGCTTTGCGCTGCGGCCTCTTCAAGGAAACGAGGGCTCCCTATTTTGCTTTCTCCTGCTCGCGCCGCGGATTCAAGGCTGGGAACGTAACTTTCAAGACGCTCTTTGGTGAGGGCGTTTGCTTTGAGGCCATAGGTTCGGTTGAACCGTGCGAGGCGGACGTCAAATTCGAGCTGTCCGTTTAAGAGGTCGAGCTCCGCTCGCAAAGTTTCACGCTGAGTTTCCTGCAATTCTTTTTTGCCTAAAAAACCACTCGCGCTTTTTCGCGACGCAATTTTTTCGAGAGACTTCGCCTGCGCCACCAAGACTTCACGTTGAGCAAGGCTCCGAGCCAAAGTCACAAGACCAAGAAGGTCGTTCGCCAAACTGACCCGGAGGCTTTCTCTTCTTTTGGTTGTGTAGAGGGAGGCAGACGAGGTGCGGAGCACAGCCGCCTCTTCTCGCAATGCCGTGACACCGCCTTGCCACAGATTCTGACGCGCACTGATGCCAGCCTGGGCGCCCCACGTGTGCGGTGCCGAGGGGTCGACTCTGCCGTCTTGGTTCCAGCTCCACGACTTCGAGGGGCCTGTTTGCGCGCGCAACGACACCGTCGGAAGGCGCTCTGCCGAAACTTGCGCTTGGGCGGCCTCTTGTTCCCTCACCAAGGCGTCAGCCACGGCAAGAGTCGTGTCGGCGGTGACCACTTCGTTGAGAAGAGGGTCGAGGAACCCCAGCAAAGGTGAGGCTGTTGCCTTGTGAGGCTGGCAAAGAACAGCCACCGCGACAACCAGCGGAAAAGAGGAATCTCGGAACCAAAAAGAAGTCTTCATTCTTGTCTGAGTGCCTCCACCACATCCATGGCCGCTGCCCGCCGCGCGGGAAGGAGACCGAAACCGAAACCGGCCACCACACTACTGACAAGGGCGATGGCCACCGCCGCACTGTTCCACGACACGCCGGCGTTCACGTACCGGGGCATGGCGTGCGCAGCAGCGGCCATGGCAAGGTTGGAAACCAAAACGCCTGCGGCGACGCCCAACACGCCAGCCACCAGGCACAGCACGGTGCTTTCCACCAAAAACTGGTTTCGAATGCGAAAACCCTTTGCGCCAACGGCCTTTCGGATGCCAATTTCGCGTATGCGTTCGGCGATGTTCACGAGCATGATGTTCATGACGCCGATGCCTCCTATCACAGTGCAGATGCCGCCCACCACGATGGTGAGACCACCCAGCACGGTGAGCATCAAGTTGACGCGGGAAATTTGTTGCTCTGGCACAAAGGCTCGAAACGGAAAGCGGTCGCCTGTGGATGCGCGCAGGAACGTCTTCACATTCTCGGCAAACCACGTGGGGCTGACACCAGGGTGGGGAATGGCCATGACCGAGCGTGTGTAAGGCGAAAGTCCGCCCGCCCTCAGGGTTCGGGTGGGCACCCACAGCGCCGCATTTATTGCATTGTCGAAAACGGTGTCTTGTTCCTGCAACACACCGACCACGGTGAGCGTGAGATTCAGGGAACAGCCACCGCGGATGGTGACAGTTTCGCCCACCGGGTACCGAGGGTTTGCGACAGCTTCCTCCGACAGACTTGGGAACAGCGAGTCCGCAGCGGCCTTGCCAAGAACAACAACCTTCGACACTGGGGATTCCATCACCTCCGAAGGCGAAAAGTAACGCCCTTTCGCCAATTTCATTTCTGATTCGCTGAACTGGCCCAGGTCCTCAATGCCTTTGGCTTCACCGGATGCCGTTCGGAATCGAGAACGAAACTGACAATCACTGACCTCCGTCATGGGGTCGATGCGCCCGTAACGGGAAAAGTAACGGTTCAGAAGTGGGGCTTCCACGTCGCGGTGCAGCCCACGCCAGTAGCCCTTCCCCAGCCGCTCCGATTCGCGCCAATCGGCGCTAATCCAAGCGGACTTTCCACCTTTGGTGTCGAAAAAGCGCTGGAACGCCTGGCGGGCCTCCGAGGTCAACGTCAGCATAATGATAATGGCGCTCATGCCGATGGAAAGTCCGAACACCGTGAGAAGGGAGCGCACCGGGTTGACCCCGAGGTTGGAAAACGCCTGACGCACAGCTGTCAACGGGAACCAGGATGCCAGCACTGACCCCACGGTGCCCTGGCATGAACTCTTGATTGCTGAGGCTGAGTGCTTTGGTTCAGTTTCTTCCCACAGAAGCGGAGGATTCTGAGCCTTCTCTGATGCTTTTTGCGATGCCGTTTCTGTCTTGCGCGTGTCTTCTCGAATTTGGCCATCGTGTATTTTCACCACACGCTTCGCCCGGCTTGCCACCTGAACGTCGTGGGTGATGACGATAATGGTGCGGCCTTCTCGATTCATGGCCTCCAAAAGATCGAGAACTCGGCTCGTGTTTGCGGAATCAAGGGCGCCCGTGGGCTCGTCGGCAAGCAGAACGTCAGGGTCCAAGAGAAGGGCACGGCAAATGGCCACGCGCTGTTTTTGTCCGCCGGAAAGGAGCGCAGGCGTCTTGTCTTCTTGGCCCTCGAGCCCGAACGTTTTGAGGAGCGTGAGGGCGCGCTCTTCCCAGTGAGCTGATGAAGGCTTCTTGAAAGAGGTCTTTGCAACAGCCTTTCCGTCTTCAATGTACTGCGCAGGGAGCAAAACATTTTCCAGAACCGTCAGCCGCGGGAGAAGATTGAAATGCTGGAAGATGAACCCCAGCTTTTGGTTGCGCGCCGCGGCAAGTGCGTCGGCGTCGAGTGTGCCCGCAGAGACACCATCGATTTCCATGTCACCAGAGGTGGGCGTTGCCATGAGCCCTATGATGTTCATCAGCGTTGTTTTGCCCGAACCGCTCGCTCCAATGATGGCAACGAAGTCTCCGCGTTCAATGCGAAGGTTCACGCCATTGAGCGCGCGAAACGTTCCCCCTTGAAGGGGATAGTCAAAGACGACGTTCCGTAAGTTTATCATTGTCGCCAAGCTTCCCCTGCGAGAGAGCGGTCAGGTCGAGTTTCGAGAAGTCAATTTCAAGGAACTCGTCGCCTTCTTTCACTCCCGGATCCGCGATTTCCACGGAGCTTTCGGTAGAAAGGCCCACCTGAACCTTGCGGTAGCGGGCTTGTTTGGCTTCACCCGGTGGAAGCTCCACCACGGAGTTTCCGCCTAGGGTTGCCACGGCGACCGCTGGCAGCGCCAAAACATTCTTCCTTTCCGCGACCAGGAGAGAAATGGTGGCGTTCATTTGCGAACGGACATCGTCATCGGGCCGCTCGAAAACGACGTCGGTGACGAAATAAGTGTAACCCGCCTGGGTGTCTTCAACGCCTTGTTGGCTGATGCGCGCCAATGTGCCGGCGTATTCCTTCGCGCGGTAGGCGTCGAGCTTCACTTTAACAGGCATGCCGACTTTCACGGAGGCGAGGTCGGACTCGAGAATGCGCGAACGCACGATCATTTTTTCAAGGTCAGAGATGGTGAGGATCTCGCGGCCGGTGGCATTGGCGCTTTCCGCGGTGGCAAGAACGCTTTCTCCAACAGATTTTGCCAGAAAAGTAACGACACCGTCTTTGGGGGCCTTCACGAAAATCAGGGCCTCCTCGTCTCCTTTTGTGCCTGTCTTTTGAACCTGCCGACGCGTGGGAAGAGGAAGGCCCTGCAGCCCCAAGCTTTCGCGCAGGAGGTCGAGCTTTTGACGGGCGGCTTCGTAGTCGAGCCGACGCCTGTTGGCTTCCTCCTCGGCACGCCTGTTCTCGGTGTCCGAAAAGAGATCTTTTACCGACTTGCGGCTTTCCAGATTCTGCTGTGCAACACCCAGCTCGAGGCGTGCCCTGTCGACGTCGGTTTGAGCGGCTTCCAATTCTCGTTGGCCCGAAGTGTCTTGAATAACGGAGAACAGATTGACGCCCTGTTTCACCGTCGCCCCTTCTTTTACAAAGAGTTCCTTGAGTCGGCCGGAAACAGGCGAATACACGGCCGCCGAGCTGGAAGGCAGCACCTTGCCCGTCAGCGTGAGCTCTTTACGGATGTCGCGTCGTTCGACCTTGACCTTGCGTTTGTCGAGTTCCGCTTGAGCCGCCTCGCGCACACGCTGTTTTAAATAAACGACGCCCCCCCCAACGACACCCGCCACCACGGCGAGAGCAATGAAGACCTTGAGCCATTTTCGAAGCCGTGACTGCTTGCCACGGTTTGGCCGGCGAGAGGGGGTTGGGGAAATGGAATCCATCGTGTGTCGTCACTCCATCAAAGGTCCCAGGCAAGACGGCCAAACTCTCGGCGCACGTCGGCGAATTCGGGCGGAAACCGAGGCTGGCTAGAGTCCCACAACAAGCGTCTGGCTCGCGCATGTTCTCTTGCTAAGGCTCGAAAATCGTCGTCGGGAATGCTTTGCCAACCGCCTCCGGGCTTCGCGACGCCGCCGCCCAGCCATTCGCCTGAGCGTGTGGTGAGCGCAAGAAGCCGCGGGACTTCCCCACCGAAACGAGCCCTGCGGGCGACGCGGTTGGTGAGCAAGATGTGCGACTCCGAGACAACGCCTTCGTGCTGGCGAAACCAGAACGAGGTGCCCGTGTAGCCAAGATGGCCGAGAATGGAACCGTGGACGGCAGACGGAAAATTCCGAAGGCCTGCCGTGCTGTCGGCGCCTGAGGGTGTGTCGAGCGAGAGCAGGAACCGTCGGCCCTCGCCTGCCTTGAGCTCTCGCACCAGGGCGTCATGACCCATGGCGAGGTGTGGGAGCGCAGCATCGACATCGGCCACGGAACCCAAGAGTCCCGCGTGACCCGACACGACACCGCCCAAGCGCGTGGCCAAAAGGTTCGCATTGGTGTCGTGAACGGGTCCGAACGATTCAAACCCTGCGGGTTCGCCCGTGCCGCCCGCTTCGTCTTCAACCGACACGTAAGGAGCAAAGGGCACCGTTTGTGTTCCAAACAACCCCGAGCTTCGGGGCAAGAGACTGGCGTGTTGAAAGTGGGCACCCAGACGGTCGTTCAGCGTTTTGAGCCCCGCAACCCAGAGGTCGCGCGGCGCGAGGGGATTGTTTGCGTGCAGTGTTTCATAGGCTCGCGCGAGCAAGAACGCGTTGAGGTCGGAATACAGGGTTTGGCCGCGCTTGGAGTCGTCTAAGCGTTCCAAAATGTCCTTGGTCAGAAAGTCGGAAACGCGGGCGCGCGTGTCTTCCAGCGATTTTGCTTCGTGTTGCCCCTGCGAAACACGGGAGTCCGCTTTGAACACCCAACTCGCCCGGCCCATCCAGCACCATGCCGGCGCTCCGGTCAGGTGATCGGCGCATTCCAGGAGGGAGCGTCCCCGCAGGCTTTCGCGCGGGGTGGCCCAGGCTTCCGCTGAAAGTCCTTCAAGCTTCAGCAGGAGGGGAACAAAAAGGGGCTTGGTGAGGCTTGCAAGGTCGAACGTGGGGTGGGGCGTCGCGTTGTCGCGCGGGCACCACTCGTCGGCAAAGAAGGCACTGGCCTGCCAGGTGCGGCTCGCCGCCGACCAGGCCGTGAAAAGGCCAGACTGAACATTGGATTCGAGCTTGCCGACAATCTCTTCGGCCCCGTCACAAAACCTCAAAAATGTCATGGCAGCGAACCCCCAAGGGCGGTGTCATAGCGCACTCAGTGAGGTGCCCACAAGGATGTGTGCGGGAGCGGTCGCATAGAGAGGTGGCAACACCGTCGCCCGAGGC
Organism: Silvanigrellales bacterium; assembly: GCA_020247005.1. GTDB lineage: Bacteria > Bdellovibrionota_B > Oligoflexia > Silvanigrellales > Silvanigrellaceae > JADCJN01. Next base: position 12,547 of record JADCJN010000133.1, on the reverse strand, counting down.
CGAAGAAATTGACGCAGCCGGCAACAGGGGAAGCTTCAGAGTTTCTGGGATTCTCCGACGAAAGCAGAGCGCGATGCGCGGGGTATCGACAAAAGCAGGGTTTTCAGAATTCCAGGAAGCGGGAGATTTATGGTTGTTGAAAAGAAGTGTTTGGCTGTGTCTGCGTGTGTTTCCAGTCTGATTCTTCTGTTGGCCGGCGTGGGGTGTCAGCAAGGCGACTCGAGCCAAACCACTGCGGCGTCCATCTCAATTCCGAAATCTCCGAGCGCGGGTCAAAGCATCGGTGTGTTTGGGTTTCATGGTGCCACGGTGAAAGAAGGCACCGACACCATGGTGACCTGGTTTGTCGATCGTGCGACAGGTGCCACAAAGCGCAAACAATTTGCTGGCACTGAATTTGCCATTACCGACTACGAAGCCAATCAGAGTCGGTGGGTGGCCGACATATGCGATGCTCAAGTCTCTTCGGTGTTTTTGTTTGGCTACAGCAGAGGTGGGGTGTCTGCCCTCGATGCTGCTCATGACTTGAGCAAGCGCGGAGCGTGTGGAGGAAACGCTCCGCAGGTGCGTTGGGTTGGAGTCGTGGACCCTGTTGGTGCAGCAGTTCCAGGGTTTGAGAGTCACATTCAAACAAAGCTTGGGTCTGCAATCCCGATATCCGCTCACTGTGAGTTTGCCGCAAGAAAAGACCCTTCCGATGTTTTCGCCAAATTATCAAAGCTCATAGACGGGTTACTCCTTCCTGTGGCGGGAAGGCCTCGGGGTTGCTCGCGCCTCGAAACGACTCAAGACGACCATCAAAAAATTGCACAGGACACAGAGTTACTTCAAAATTTCATTAACAGTGCTGAATTGTTTGCGCCGGGCACGTTCGAACGCGCCCAAAAACCGACGCTCAGTCCGCTGAAAGACCTGACGCTCTGCAAGCCGAATGCTGAGAACCCCTCTACCGAGCTGGCTTGTCTGAACTCGTCTTGCTTTTGGCAATTTGGCTTGTGTGTTGAAAAACTCCTTTAAAGGCTTCGCCGCTGCGCGCTCAGTAGGACGCTTCCACAACGGCAGAGGTTTCTTCAAAATCTCCGTCGCTGTTCACCGAAGCCGGTGTGTCGTCGCTGTATTTTACGCCATCCCACTGTGAAGACAGCGATGCCAGTTTGGCTTTGAACACGGCGCAACCGGTGGCCGTGCCTGCAAGGGTGCTGAACTCCTTGGCGGGGTCTGCGGCGTTGGCCCATTCGGAGCAGTGAGGAATGTCGCTCAAACTGCCCACAGTTTTAAAAGCGGTTGGGGTTGCACCCGTGCTTTCAGCGAACGTGACGAGGCGCCACGTCGTGTTGACAGCAGTGGCGTCGGTCGTTTTGGCGGCCTTGTTGCAAGCCCGAAGTGCCAATTCAAAGCCTGAAGCCAGGAATTTGGTGCTGTCTTTTTTCGCCGGCAGCGACCTCGACATGTAAAAAGCGCGCGTTTGCCTGCGCAGCAGCCGAATTTTGCGTTCATTCACATTCAAACCCACCACATGCCATCGGGCCGTGCGCGCCACGTAAAGCGTGCGGTCGCCGAAGGTGTCCACGGTGCCTGTCGAGGCGGTGTTGTCGGCATCGAGCAAAACGTCGCCAAGCTCCACGTCGGAGAAGGTGTAGGCCACGGTTTTCACGGAACCCGAAGTTCCGTTTTTCACGGTGGTGACCTCACAGCCCAGACGGCCTTTCATGCCTGCCGCCGGAACGATGCGGCTGTCCGTTGCAATGGCGACAGCGTCGTTGAGGTCGAGCCGCCCGAATCGGGTCGTTTGCGTCTTGTCGAGCTCCGAAACCTTCTTTTGCACCTTGGTGGTTTTGGTCACGCCCGAGGAGTCGGACACGGAGGTTTCATAGACATGAAGTGCGGGCGTGTAACGCATCAGTGCCGTTTTTGCATCGCGTGTCCACGTTTCGAGACTCGACTTTCCCTTGGCGTCAAAAACAACGCGGCCACTTTGTTCAAGCTGGCCTGGCCTTGATTCTGGAACATTCAGGTTTCCGGCGTCATCCACAACGTAGCGAAGGCCGCTTTGCTCAAGCCTCGGCACTTTTTCTTCGGAAGGCGTCACCCAGAGGTCGAAATGGAAGAAGTCGCGCGTGCCGACGTAGGAAGGTCCAGAGGTCGGATTAAGGCCCTTGTAAATGCGCACGCGGTTGAGGGTGAGCCCCAATTCTTTGAGCACGGCGTTAGGGCTTGCGTCGGCCACTTCTTCAGCTGTGCCTGACGCTTCTTCGACCTTGAAGTCGCCACAACCCACCAAAGTGGCACCGAGCGCCGCGAGGAAAGAGAAGGCGATGAGAGGCCGTGCCGAGGGCGGGACGTGGCTCCCGGTGCCAGAAAAAAAGACTCGTGTCATGGGGACCCTCTCCATGGGTGGGTTCAATTCGGAACTGTGTGCGTGTTCGAAGGGGTGGAAATGGCAATTCCAATGGTGAGAGTGGTTTCTGGCCCCCCGAATGCGAAGCTTTTTCCCGAATAGCGAAGCGTTCTGGGTTCTCTGCCTTTGCCTTGAAAATGGGACACGGCGAGCGAAGGAACCACGGGCACTGAGCCCGCGTGGGTCGGGAATTCAAAGGCGAAACGAAAGGCCGCTCCCATGTAGCGATCCGCAAAGAAGTCGTCTCCAACGGCTCTCGGGTTGTCGATGTAGGCTTGCTGGTGATGCCAAAAGCCACCTGCGCCTGCCGCCATGCGAAACCACGCCCATGGCCGCCAGCCGTATTGGAGGAAGGCCGGCACGCCGAAGCCGAACGCCACGAGCTTCGAGCCTTTGTTGTTGATAAGCGGAACAAGCGCCCGCTCAGCAAAAGAGGCGTTTGCTTCCACGTGCAGGCCGAGAGTGGATTGGCGCCCTACAGGAAACCAGAACCCCAAGGAAAGACCAAAAACCGGCGGTGTTCCGAGCAAGACCGCGTCGTCGGAGTCGACGAAGCGGCCACCAAAGTGGCCGCCAAACGAGAGGCTCGGCTTCAGACGCATCGAGTCGGGTGCCGGAGGAGTGGCTTCAGAAGTGGCTTCAGAAGTGGCTTCAGAAGTGGCCTCAGAGGTGGCCTCGGGAATGACCGCTGGAGCTCCTGTGGGTGAAACCAGGTCGATTGTGCGTTCGGGCGAGGGGGCTTCCGTTTCACTGTCGTCCGGCACCGTGTTCCCTTGTGCGAAGCAAACCGCGGACGGAAACGCCGAAAAACCCGCGGCGAGAAGGGTGAGTGTCACGAGCCTGCGGGCTTGCATGCGAAAACCCCGTGTGAAAAGGCTTGGCTGTGCGATCATTTTTAATGGGTTCACGAAAGAGGTTCACACCCGGGTCCTTTGGCGTCAAGCTCGCGGGTTTCCATGTCTGTTCGCAAATGACATGCTACGGCTGGCAAGTGCACACTTGGCAGGAGACTCCGATGCCCCCTCCCTCTTCTTCGGTTGCTGTCGCGAACCCCTATGCCCTTCCCCGCAGGGAGCTTGCACCAGGGGGCTTCGCCTCTTGGTGCACGTCGAGCCTCGGCATGACGCCCCAGTGGGTGCGAGGCCGGCTGCAGGCCTGGCTGGAAGAAGATCACGGGGGTGGCTGTGTTTCTTTGTGGCCAGGCGCGTCTGGGGCTTCGGAACGGGTTGCGACTGCGGTCATTGTTGCGAAGCAAGAGTTTGTGCTTTCGGGTTTGCCCCTCATGCTCGAAACGTTCCGGCTCACCTCGGATGGTGACGTTCGTCTTTTTTCCGACCTCGACGATGGCGTCCGCGTCGCAAAGGGCGACGTTGTGTTGGCTGCGTGTGCGAGCGCGGGAGCTCTTCTTTTGGCCGAACGGGTTGCATTGAATGTCGCGAGCCGCCTTTCGGGTGTGTCAACCTTGACGGCCCGTTACGTTGAAGAGCTCCAGAAGGCGGCTTCCCATGTGGGTTGCGATGCACCCACTCTCCTTGAAACCCGCAAGACGACACCGGGGCTCCGGGTGTTTGAAAAATACGCCACGCGCTTGGGCGGAGCGCGCAATCACCGCCATGGCCTTGATGGCGGGGCCATGCTGAAGGAAAATCATTTGCGCACGGTCGGTGATATTCGCGTTGCGCTGCGTGCGTTGAAAGCCCGTGCGCCCATTCTGACGAAAATTGAAATCGAAGTGTCTTCCCTTGAGGAATTCGAGGTGGCGCTGGAAGAAGGTGCCGACGTCATTATGCTCGACAACTTCAAACCGGCGGAGGTCGCCCAGGCCGTCGCTCTGCGCAATGCCCATCGCACGGAGGAGCGTTTGGCGCATCGCACGGATGTGCGTCTGGAAATGAGTGGCAATCTCGACACCCGCGCGCCGGCCGACATCGTCAGCAGCGGCGTCGACTACGTCAGCATGGGCGCGCTCGTGCACAAGGCCCCGTGGGTTGACATGAGCCTTCAACTTTATGTGGATACCGAGAACGCCAACTCCGGTTCCGTTTCTTCTTCCTCTTCGAGGTCTCCTTCGTGAACAAGCAAGCAACGGTCTTTCCCGAAACCGCAGGCCAGGTCGGCGTGGTGGACACCTGCACCTCAACGCAAGACGTGGCGCGTCAGGTGGCCGAATGCGGCCCAGCCGAATGCGGCCCAGCCGAATCCGGCTCAGGGCCATCTGTGCCGTTTGCCATTCTCGCGCGCTCCCAAACGGCGGGCCGTGGGCGTGGCGGGTCGTCGTGGCAGCAGGCGGGAGCCGAGCTCGGGGACGCCGCTCCAATGAATCAGAGCGATGCGCTCGTTCTCCCGAAGTGGCATGCCGACCTGGAATCGGCGCTTCTCGACTTCGACGATTTTGCGCCTCTCACCTTCGCGTTTCCTGCAGAGAGTGTCTTGGTGCCGCCAGCCTGGCTGCCCATTGCGGTGGGGTGCGCCATTGTCGATGCGCTGCGTTCCACGGCCGGCTTTTTGCTTTCGAGCTTTTCCGACTTGCCTTCACACGACGTCTCTGCGGAAGACTCTATGCGGCTCAAATGGCCCAACGATGTTGTGATGCGAGTGGGGTCTGGTCCAGGAGGCGAACCTCGGTACCGAAAGCTTGCGGGTGTCCTTTGCGAGACGTCGGTGCAGGGCGGACGCTTTTCCACGTTCCTTGTGGGCGTTGGCCTGAATTTCTTCCGGGCTCCCGACCTCGACGGAGCCGCGTCCTTCGTTGCAGGGTTGTTCGCTTCGAGCCTCGGAAAGAAAAGCGAGCGTTCCCGTGTGAACCGATTCCTGGCCGATGCCTCTTCGCGCCAAATTGTGTTGGCTCGCTTCGCGCAAAACTTGACCAAGGAAATGCACGAGTATGTGTGCGTGAGGCGCACCAGCGGCCAATTGCGGGGTCTTGCGGTGGAGAGAAGCGTTCCTTTGGGAACGGTTCTTTCGGTGAACAAGGGCAGCGTCATTGGGGGATTCGCGGGCCTTGCTGAAAACGGTGGTCTTTTGCTGGAGGGTCGGCATGACCCCATTCTTGCGGGCGACGTTGCGCTGTTCGAAGGCCTCGGGTCGCTCACAGGCGGTGTGAACGCGGTGCGCCCTGCCGAGAGCAAAGGAGGGCGCACAAGCAAGGGCGGAAAAGAAGCCAAGGACGGCAAAGACGAGGGAACATTGGCTGGGCGTCGTGTCTCCGACGAACCTGTTCCCGTGCAAGGAAAAGCGCGCCCGTCGGTCATTCTTGATTTCGGCAATACCCGGGTTCACTGGGAAACGGCTGATGGCGCGGAACGCCTGGCGACGGGCGACGCCGCGTGGGAAGAGTTCGACGACGTTGCGTTCACAAGGCGACCCCCTGACGCCTTGCGTGCGGCGGTATTGTCGCTCGTGCCGCACAAGCGGGAAGCCCTGTCTATTGCGTTCTCAACCGTGGGTGACGTGAAACGCACTCGTGCCTGGATCACTTCGCTTGAAACTCTCTTGAAGTCTGCTTTTCCCGAGCTGAAAACCGCACGAGTGGAAGCAACGGCGGGGAGTCTTCTTGGTGGCACTCCGCTGGCGTCGCGTTACGATCTTTCGGCGCTGGGCGCCGATCGCGCGGCTCGTTTCCTTTTTTGTTACCAGGAAGCCCGGCGCCTCGGCGCTCCTGTGGCCACGGTGGGAGCTGGAACAGCCTTCACCCTCGAATGCGTGACTCCCGACGGAGACATTCTCGAGAGCCTCATTTCACCAGGCTGGAGCATGAGTCTCGATGCCATGCACAGCCGCACGGCGCGACTTCCGGCTCTTGCTCCCGAGCCGGTGGCACGACCTCAAAAAGACGACGGACCCTGGACAACGGCACATTCTATGCAGCGTGGTGCGTCGGTGCCCATTGCGGCAACACTTGCGTGGCTGTGCCAAAGTGCGGGCGTTGCAGAGATTGTGGTGAGTGGTGGCAACGGAGAGGCCTTTCTTGCACACCTCACGGAAGCATTGGCCGCAGGTGGTTTGAGTTCCAAGGTCGCACTTCGCGCACTTCCCACCCTTGAGCGCGACGTTGTGCGCGATCTTTTGGTTTCAGGAAAGCTGCGAACGGGATGGACTCTGGACAAGGCGTGTGTCTCCGATGCGCCTGTTGCGCCTCTGGTATTGGAAGACGCGACGGAGGGTGTTGTTGACGAAGAGACCGGCGCCGAAGATCTTTTGGAGGCCTACCGGCTCGAAGGGCGTGCGCCGCCGGAAGCGATGCTGCGCTCCATGCTCCGCGCGCGCGTGCTGAAAACCAAAGACATGCGACTGGAGCCCAAGAGGGAAGACTTCAAGAAGCTGGGTGTTCGTGTCGAAAACATCGCGGAAGAAGGCGAGCGTTTGGATAAACACCTTGCGGAACGTTACAAGTTCCACAACCGGGAAACCTGGCAGGCGCGAGTGGAGGCCGGCGAAATTCTTGTTCAACGGGGTGCGCCGAAAATCATCGAGTCCACACCGCCCGCCGCGGGGCTCAACAAGGTGAAGCACACTTACAGGGTGAAGAACCTCGATCAAATCTGGCTTTTTCATCCGCCCGAGTACGAGCCCGACATTATGGAAAGCTGTGAGCTTGTGTTCGATGACGGCGACACGGCTGTGTTTAGCAAGCCTGGAAATTTGGTGGTGCACGCATCGGGCCTTTACGGCAAAAACACCTTCCTGGAAGTGGCCCGTAAAATGGGGTACGCGGAATTCGCTCCGGTGCATCGCCTCGACAGGGAAACAAGCGGCGCGCTTGTCTGTGCGAAATCTTCTCGGCAGCGCCATGCGTTGGCAACGGCTTTTCGCAATGGGCAGATGCACAAAATGTACGTTGCGGTGACACGGCCCGTGGAAGGTGCCGCCCCCGTTCCCGACATGTTCCGTGTGGCGCACCCCATTGGTCCTGCCTTGGGCAGTCGTATCCGCTTGAAGCTCTGGATCGATCACCCTGAAGCGCAAGAGTCGCTGACCCATGTTGTGCGGCTTGCAAAGGCGGACGGTTTCGATCTTTTTGCATGCTTCCCTCAAACAGGGCGTACGAATCAGATCCGCATCCATTTGCTTTCTGTGGGGCAGTGGATAGTGGGCGACAAGATGTATCACCCTGACGAAGAGGTTTTCCTCCGCTTCTACGAAGAAGGGCTCACACCCTGGGTTTACGAGCGCGTTCTGTTTCCTCGTCACCTACTTCACAATTGTGGCATTGAGGCATTGGGAACCGGCGATGAGAGCGTTGCCGAGCCAGAGGGCGGCATTTGGGGGCGTCCCGTGGTCGCGCCCTTCACCGAAGACATGATGCACTACGCCCCTTTGGTGTCGCTCATGCAAGTGGCAGGTATTCCCGTGGAGCAGGGTGCTCAAAAAGAGTGGCTTCTTGCTCTTTTCGCGAAATACGGGCACGCGACGTTCGCGAACTCCCACACGTATTCGTGATGCAGGGACGTGTGTCGCACTTCGCGGTGCTTTCCGACATCCATGCGAACCTTGGAGCGCTCGACGCCTGCCTGGCTCGTATCGATGCTCTTTCGCACGCAGCGGGGCTGTCTTCCCGCATGCCTCTTTATATTCTCGGAGACGTTCTCGATTCCGGTCCTGACCCAGCGGGCACGCTTGCGCGAGTCAACGCAGTGGGAAGTGTTTTTCTGTTGGGAAACCACGAAGGGTATGTTTTCGACTACGCGAAGAACCCTTTGAATGCGCGCTACAGCGATCCGCTCTGGAAGCTCATTCCATGGAGTTTTCACCATATTGGGCGGGATGCTGTGGAGGCATTTCGGACGCGGTGTGTGTTTGGCCATGCGGAGCACGAAGGCCGGGTGCGTTTCTTTCATGCCTCACCCGAGTCGAATAGTCGAAATCCTGATTTCTTTTTGGAACAAGGGCATCAAGCTCTCGCTCCCTTGCCTGCTGCCTTTGAAGGGCGCGTGGGGGCGCTTTGTTTCGCTGGTCACAATCACTACGCAGGCCTGCATTGGAATCCGAACCACTCGGCTGCCTTGCATGCGCGAGAACTTTGGGTGAACAGCGGGAGTGTTGGTTACCCTTTCGTGGAGCGTGAACCAAGCCCCAAAGGCCTCGTGCAGTCTTCTGTGGATGACCCCGTGGCGACGTTCGTGACAGCGGAAATCAGACCGTTGGAAAGTGGCCTTGACGTGCGTGTGGAGTTCCACCAAGTGCCGCACGACGGGAAGGCCTTGCTTCGCGCTTTCGAGTCTTCGGGATGCTTGGAGGCGTGCGACCCTTTCGCGCGGGCGATTCTCTGTCAGTGTTACTTTAATGAAGACGTCGTCTACCCTTTTTTCTGCAAGGCGAAGGCGCTGGGTTGGAGACAAACCGAGCTGGCCGCACGCTTGCGCGCCTACCTTGCTCACACGGGTTATGAACATCGCCTTGCGGCTGCCTTTGCGCGGCTGACAGACAATTGAGGCCGCATGCTCTTGAAGAGCCAAGGGGAGCTTGTGCACCGAATTATCGGCGCGCAAGTTCCTCCCAGAAAAGAAGGTGCTCATGCGCTTTTTTGGCCGCCTCGCCCCCTTGAAGCACATCGAGTTCGTCGGGAAAGCCTGGCAAAGCGACTTTTGCGGTTTGCGGCGTATAGGGGCCTTCTTTAATCTCGAGTATCACGGTGTCGGGGGCAAGGCACACAAGCGTGTGGTAGGTTTCCCCGGGAATTTCGATGCCCATGGCTTCGCCGTTGGTGCCGAGTCGGGCGCTCTTTGTAATGCCACCGGTTTCGTCGAACAAGAAGCAACCGACCTCGCCTTGGAGCACTACGAACATTTCAAATTTGTCGGAGCCTTCGTGTTTATGAGGCGGAATGTAGGTGCCAGGTTGAAGAGCATTGAGGAGGCGTTGCACAGCCTCTTCATGCCGATGGAAATTGTGATTTCGCCGCTTTCGGGGCGAGGCCTGGGCTTCGCGACAGACCTCCGCAAAGAGTTTGGGAGACAAGAGTTTCGCCACCGTGCACCTCAACTGCTCGAGCGGGCGCTCGAAGTTACAATTCCTCGTGATGCGGGCATCACGGCCCTCACGGATATCGAACAAGGTACCACAAGGAACGCAATATGATTGCCCCTCGGCTCCTGTTGGTTGTTCACGGGCTCCTCCGTTGCCTGTTGGCGTTTACATTCTATTCTGCGCGCGCCAAAGCCCAGTCGCTGCCCCAGGCGAACCCGCCCTCATACAGGGCTCCGCTGTCTCAAATTCCCGATGTAAAACAGCCCGAAATGAGGCCCGACCTTGGGCCCGAAGTTGGGCCGGGGTTTCTGGGAGAGGGTTTGCTTTTGTCTCCCCCGCTGTCGGCCTTTGCCGGCCGAACCATCGCGGCCGTGCGTGTGGAAGGGCTGGGGCGCACGGACCTCAGCGTTGTGGAACGAGAGCTGCTGTTTGCACCCGGCCAAACGGTTGTTGAACGTGACATCGCCCGTTCCCTGCAGAGGCTCAAGAATCTCCGCATCTTCCGCGATGCCCGCGCTCGGGTTGAACCCGCCCCCGACGGATCGGCGGTGATTGTGGTGACTGTAGAAGAAAAATGGACTGTCATTCCCGTGGCCCGATTCGGAGGGGGGGGAGGATCCGCGTTTTTCGTCATTGGTGCTTACGACCTCAACCTTTTGGGGCGTTACTTGGAAGCTGGTGCGCAGTACGAGAACTTTAACGGCATCCATGGCGGCGTGCTCTGGTTTCGCGACCCGCGTCTGCTTGGGGCAAGGCAGAAGCTCTCTCTTGACGCCGGGACCCAGGGCCGAACCCGCGTTGTTTACCAAGGCGCGGACTCCGAAACCGTGGGGGCCTACGTGCACCGCAAGCGCCGTGTGGCGGCGGCTGTCGATCGTGAAATTTTTTCATGGGTGACATTGGGCGTTGGCGGTGAAGTGGTGCAGGACGCCTTTGGCACCAACACACTGACGTTGGAAGAGTCCCGCGCGAACCAGCGCAATGCGTTTGAGCTCCCCACGTCCGCGCGCACAGTGCTTGTCCAGGGGCGAGCCACGTTCGGTGGTCTTAATTTGGACGACTACCTTGTGAGTGGATTTCAGGCCGACGTCCGGTTGGACCTTGCAAAGCCCTTGCTGCGATCGCAGCGCGATTATCACCGTGTTTCGATTCAGGGTCTGGCCTTTGGGCTCCTCCCTTTTCAACAAAACCTCGGCGCGCGCGTGGGGGCTGGCACAACCGACGCTCTCGAGCTTCCCGATCGTTTTTTCCTCGGGGGGCTTGAACACGTTCGAGGATACCGAGACGGCGAATTTGTGGGTCGAAAAATATGGTACCTCAACGCGGAGTATCGCGTGCCATCGCTGCGCACCCGGCTTGTGGTGCTCCAACATGTTGTGTTTTTCGACACGGGAGACGCAGCTCAGGAGTGGTCGCGCTTTCGCTTTGTTCACTCTTCGACTCCTCGCTCTGCGGGTGCGGGGCTTCGATTTATCGTTCCGCCTGTCGCCCGATTCAATGTTCGTCTTGACTATGCTTTCGCGCTGACGCGCTCGAAAGGGCGAGGCATCGTGTTTGGAATGCAGCAGTTTTTCTAATTGTCGGGCCGATTCAAGAATTCGGCGATAGGGTCGTTGTCGCCCCCCCCGCCGCCTCGCTCTCACCAAACTCTTGAGAGCGGCCAATCTTTTTTATTGGAATCGGGGACGGATATGGGCCCAACGCGTATGTTGCAGCTGCGAAGAAGTAACACTCGGCGGGGTTGATTCAATGGATACCAACGTCGCCTCATATTGGCGAAAGATCCGTGCGCCATGATAAGGGCGCCAAACCTTGCGGGTGAAAGTCCCGTCGACAAAGGAGTCACGACCATGTCGTAGCAAACATTGGGCGGCCCGACGTAAGGGAGGCCGTCAAGCGTATGGAGCGAACCTCGTAGGCCGGAATGCGAAAGCGTGAAGTGATAGAGCCCCGACATTCCCAGAATTCCGGAGGGCGACGCGGTGAATCTCGCGGAAGCCAACAGACATCCGACTTAGACGTGTGTCGGAAGTCCCCGGCGGGGTCTGAGAGCCTGGCATGCGAGGAGAGGTTTGGCAGTCAACATGGGAAGTCCTGCTTGCTGGGCAAGGAGCCCTCGGTCTGTGGCAAGGGGTGAAACCCGAGAATGGACTCATGGGAAGTAGGATGACCGAGGTTCCGTAGTACCGAAGAAGCGGGTAACGACCGTGGAGGGAAGGGGGCCAGTAATCAGCAAACGGTGTCGGGGGAAACGACGTGATTCAACACAGCACAGTGAACAAAACGTCGGCCACGAAACTCGCCCGTGTAGAAGTGAAGTCGCGGCAAAATCCAGTTCTGGTGTTTTCCAACTTAGGACACATCATCGACCTGGACCTGCTGCGTGAGTGCCACCGAAGTCTTGATGGAAGCAAGGCAGTTGGCATCGACGGTGTGACAAAAGACACCTACGGAAAGAACCTGGAGAAGAACCTCACGGACCTTCTCCAGCGGATACGAACGGGAACCTACATTCCAAAGCCGTCACGGACCGTGGACATCCCGAAATTGGATGGCACCACGCGCCCGCTGGCGATTGCGTGCGTAGAGGACAAGATCGTCCAGGAGGCGTGCAAACGCATCCTGGAGCGCATCTACGAGCCCCTGTTCCTTCCCGAGTCATTTGGTTTTCGCCCTGGAAGCAACCCTCACAAAGCACTCGTGGCCTTGGACGGGCATTTGAAGTCCCCGAATAATGGCGCCGTGATTGACGTTGACCTGCGCAAGGCATTCGACACGATTCCGCATGACCACTTGGAAGAGATGCTACGCCGGAAGATTTCGGACGCGCGTTTTCTCCACCTGCTTCTGAAACTCATCAGAGCAGAGGTCATTGGGAGCGATGGCGAAGTAAGAAGGAATACCTGCGGCGTGCCGCAGGGCTCGATTCTCTCGCCGCTGCTATGCAATGTCTTCCTCCATCACGTTGTCGACGAATGGTTCAGGGTAACGAATTGTCGAGAATTCGAGAGTCGTTGCTCTCTGACCAGATATGCCGACGATAGTGCGCCACGAAAGCGCAAGGAGGTTCTCATGAGCTAAACCTTTCGCCTGCTGTGCAAAAGATGAGGGTAGGCCCCTCGGAGCCGCTTTGCAGAGGGAGGCTTCAAATCACCTCAAGCTGCGTTGGTCAAAAGCCAAGGT
>JADCJN010000132.1 GCA_020247005.1 Silvanigrellales bacterium | reverse complement strand
GACACCCTACCGGGAACGTGGTGGGGCGTGTCCGACTTCACACTGGTGGAGCGCGTGAAACTTCGGCTGCTCGACGCGAAGCCGTCGGCACGCGTGTTCCTTCATACCTATCTTTCCGTCACGAATCATCCCAGTTGGGGGTTGCCTGTGGATGCTCCCTTTGCGTGGTACAAGGGAGACGCCGAGCGCTGGAATCGATTCAAGCCGCTCCTCACCACGCGCTACACCGACGAAGCGCTCAATCGCCTTGTCGCGCACCTGAAAGAAACGGTGTGTTACCTCTGTCAATCGGGTAGCCTCTGGGACAACGCGATTGTCATGATTTCAAACGACCACGGAACTCTGATGCCAAGCCCTTTGCGTCCTGATGGCTACGCGTGGGGTCTGTCGGCTGAGGGCGATGCGCAAGCCGTGCGCGCCGCAAGCCACGCCACGTTCCTTCTTTCTGGAGGACTCGTGCAGGCCTCCCTGAGGGGTCTTGGGCTCACGGGAATGCATCGCATGTCGTCTCTTCAAAGTCAGCTCGATGCCTTTGCGACTCTCGCAGACGTTTTTGGACTGGGGCCCGAACACGGGGTTCGCACCGTCGGTGACTCGCTTTTTGCCTCCACGCGCCGTTGGCCGGTGGTGGTGGATCTTGGAAATCGGGTCGCCTTTCCTCAGTCTGGCAAGGAAACAACGGTTTGGGATCGTGCCAACCTCTTGAAACAGGGTCTTGCGGCAGGAGACGCCTCTGAGGGAGGACTTCGTGCCGCTTACTTCCGAGGCGTGCAGTCTCTTTTGGCGCGTGGTCAGTCGGGGCATTAGTTCCTGAAAGCGCGTTTCTTTTCAATTTCTCCTCAGGCTTTGGACCTTCCCGTCGATGTGGCTTTTGTCACACTCAGGAGGACCTCCCCACATGAAGCCTTTTCGCGCGAGTCTCGTTGCTGCTCTCTCCCTCTTCGCCGTTGCCTGCGGCAACCTCGAAACAGCCAAAACGGTTGAAGACGCCGCCGGCGATGCGGGCCAGGAAACACCCGCCGCTTCAACTTCGGCGCCGAAAGGCGTTTCGGGCGTTTTCGAAGGCATTGACCTCAGCCAAGACTTCGATTCTGTGATGGGATACAACGACGCGGAGCAGAGCCTGGCTTTGGGTGAGTTTTCGCTCGAGGAAGCCAAGGACGTGAAAGAGGAAGCTCCGGCGGTTGACGATGCCCCTGAGGTGTCGGCTGCTGTTGAAGCGGCCGTGAAGCCCTCGAGCGCGACAGAGGAAGAGTCGGGCGCGTCGGAGTCCGAGGCAGACGTGGCCATTCTGGTTGAAAAGTTCGACTCCAACGGCGACACGGTGCTTGATGACGATGAATCCGCCGTGGCCTACCATGAATTTGAAGAAGCTCGTGCCGCCTGGCTTGAAAGCGCCGACGCGGACAAAGACGGCATCATTTCAAAAGACGAATTCTTGGCCAAGGTCAAGGAAATGCGCGAGCGCGTGCGCGAGAAACGCAAGGCAAAAATTCTTGAGATGTTCGACGTCGACAAAGACGGCGAACTTTCAAAAGAAGAGCGTGAAGCCGTTCGCGCGGCCCGCAAGGCACAAATTGCAGAGAGGAAGGCACGCCTTGAAGAGCGTGTGAAAGAATTCGACACCGATGGCGATGGCAAGCTTTCCAAGGGAGAGCTCGTGGCGCTGTTGAAAGCCGTGCATGAAGAACGTGAGGAGAAACGCGAAACCCGCGTAAAGGCGCTCGACACGAACAAAGACGGAAAGCTTTCTGACGACGAAATGAAAGCATTTGATACCGAGCGCAACAAAATGCGCCGCGATGCGCTCAAAAAGTTCGACAAAGACGGCGACGGTCGACTGGACCCCGCAGAGCGCGGACGCATTCTCGCCGGCATGGCACAGGCGCGGGATGACTTCAGAGGCAAAATTGACGGAAATGGCGATGGGAAGCTCGACGCGCAAGAGCTCGCGGCAATGAAGGCCGACCCTCTCTTTGTGAAGTTCGACCTCAACAAAAATGGTGTGCTGGAAGAGAGTGAAAAGGCCGCATTCGAGGCGGAACTCCGGGCCCGCTTCAACATTGGAGTTGGAAAAGTTCCGGTTCCCCCCGCAGGGAGCATGCCTCCGCTTCCTCCTTCCGAAGGTGAAGGCGACGACGTGATGTCTCCCCCCTAAACTTGAGCCCTGGTCGATTTGCTGCCCCTCAGTTCCCCTCCTTCGAAGCGACGGCCAAGTGATCGGCCGTCGCTTTTGGCTTGTGCCTCCTCCAAGCTCCACAAGAGGTCTTCACCAGCCCGCAAAGAGAAACCATTTAAGTTTTCCTTGTGGATTCCGAAAAGAGGGAACGTAGGGGGAAAGCCATGTTCTTTGCAAAGCCTTCTTTGATTCGTGTTTTCGGAGTCTCTGGACTTGTTTTGATTCTCACGTCGTGTGGGCAGAAGTCGGGCTCTTCTGGTGCGGTAACGGAAGCCTATTCCCTGGGCAAGGTGGATTGTCAATCCCTCTCCGCTGGCGAGCTCCAAAGAGCTCAGGTCGGCTCAGATGTTTACAAAGCGTGTGTGGTTCAAGGGTGCGGTGACCGTCGTTCCAACCGCGTGCAAAGCAAGTGGAGTGGCGAGATGTTCAGCGCGCGTTGCCAGGCAAGGTACAGGAGTTGGTCGTTGGGCAGCACCTCGAGCGTGGTCCCTTCTTCAGATAGCAAACAGACAGAAGGGCTTGCTCTTGTTGGCGAGTCGACCTCAGCCGCACATGGCAATTTTTGCGCGAGCGTGGAGCGCCTGTCTGCGGACACAGACGGCGAACGAAACAAGCGGTCGGATTTGATGCGCGAACTCGAAGACTCACTGGGCCAATCACCGACAGAGAGTGGCTTCAAGCAAAAGTTAACGGAGCTTTTGTATTGTCCTGCTGAATTTGAAGACTTCGAGCTGGGTGGGAAGTACGCCATTGATGTTTCGAAAAAAGCGGATGAGAGCGGAAACGGGGGAAACCGCAACGGTCGAGGGACGATAAGAAGTAGGTCCAGCAACTAAACTGAGGTTCGTCTGATTAGGCTATTGGGCCCAGGAAGGAGCGGAAATCGTGCACCAGCCCAAATACAAACTCCGCTTCGGATGGCGGCACACTCGGGGACTGCCATTTTTCTCATCGACCTGTGCCCTCATGAGTCTGCCCATTCTGTGTCTGGTAGCATCCTGTGGTAAGGCGGATACATCGACCTCAAAACCGCCGCCTCCCAGCTCTGAAAGCGACAGCCTTGCTTCCGAGGTTGGCGTGCGGGTAGATACACCGAAGACTTCGCCTTCTTCGAATCCCGAGGTGGCCAAGGCATTGGAGCCGAGCCCATTGAGCGACCTTTCCAGCACCCTCGTGCAAAAGGATGGCTTGCTTCCTTTAGGTTACTTTACACTTTCGTTTTCGGGCATTGAGCGCCAGTGCATGGGCGCGTACGTGGGGCAAGGACGTTTCGTTACGGCAGGTCATTGTTTTCTGGGTTTGCCAAGCATGGCGGGTGATGTTTCGTGCCCGAGCAACCTTCGGATCCGTTGGTTGGTGCAAGAAGGCGAGGCATTCCCCTTGTCCAACGACAAAACGGCTTGCACGAAAGCACAAGTCACATACCGAGAAGACTCCGACCCTATGGATGTCGCCATTGTGACCCTGGAAAACCGAGGAACATGGCCCTCGGCGCCTCTCAAATTCGTAAATGGGGGAGTGGCTTTGGGCAAAAAGGTAGCCATGGTGGGACCCCAGGGGTCAGGGTCGAGCCTCTATTTCCGTGTTTACGTCGGCGAAGCTTTCGAGGCCAATGGGAAGCTCCTCAATTCGAATTCCGCTCACAAGGCGGGTTACTCCGGCACGCCTGTGTTTCTTTACTCCGAAACAGGAGGGCCTTTGGGCGCGCTTTCGGGTGCAGTGGGAATTCACTTGGGGAGTTCCACCGGCACGAGCCGCCTTCTGCGTGGCGAATGGATTGAACCTTTATTAAATTAACAGTGTTTTCTAAAGGTTTGAAGCTTTGCGTCCGATTCAGAAGAGAGCCGTGCCCGGTGCTCTGCCAGGGGAGCGGAGGGAGGTGCTTCGTGAGCGTTCGTTGTGTTGTTTGTCCCTTGAGCGTTCTGTCGCTCGCGGCTCTTGCGTCTGCCTGCGCAAACAAGACCTCAGTCGGTAAATGCACGCCGAAAAGCGCATCGGGCTTCACCACACTTTCGCTGGACTCAGGCACTCTGGGTGGCACGTTGGGTGCCCCTGTCTTCAACGTGACAACTGCGACAAGCCTGTCCAACGCAAAAAGCCCCCGCATGCCGGGTGGCCTTTTGCGCATAGAAACGCTTGCGGCGGGAACGAACGCGCCCGAGTCAGTGACCCGAGACGCCTTTTCTCGCCTTGTGTTTTCAAAGCAGCGAGACTGCAGTGCGTCTTTCGAATTCCGCAAAGTGGGTGAAGACTACTTTGTCGACTCTTTTTTGAGTCACAGCTGTATATACCCAAAGCTCATTTACCGTGGTCGAAACCCTGTGGTGCAGGTGTTTCGGCCGGCAGCAGACGGCCTACTCGACGGCTTCGAAGCCATTGCCGTGAGCATGCCAGAAATCGAGGCTCGCAATGAGGCCCTTGTTGCTTTCGATGCCATTCCACAGGCCCAGTTTGATCAGCGGAGCCTTTTGGTTGAATACGGTTTTGGCACCGAAAAAATTGTGGAGTTGCGGCGTGTCGCTCTGGAAAAAGAAACATCAGGCCTCGAGCCCGGGTTGGGTGCTGCGTTGTGCTTGGCTGTTCCCCAGGCGGAGATCGACGCTTATCTGGATGCGCCAGAAGATTCCCAAGGTGACGACCCGGCATTGTCCACCACGGTGCGTCCAAGCGATTGCCAAATTCTGGCAAGCAGCCAGTGGTTCGAATTCAAGGTGCCCCCTGCCGAAGTGGCCTCGAAAAAGGCCCTGCTCGACGCCCTTGTCGCCGAAACCGCGGCCTACAAGGCCTTTGTGAAGGAACGCTCCGGGCTGACTTCTGTAACCAT
>JADCJN010000131.1 GCA_020247005.1 Silvanigrellales bacterium | reverse complement strand
TTGATCCACAAACCGAACGCCACCGACAACCAAGTCTATCTCTACTTTCCTCTCACCCTGAAGCTCGACTCGCCGGAAGCCCATGATGCAAGTGTCGCCCACGAGATTTTAGGAGGGGGTTTGACAGGGGACCTAGGGCGCGTGTTGCGTGTTGAGCGCGGCCTCACCTACCACGCAAGTTCGTTTGTGGGAGCCCGCTTGCCCGTTTGGGGCGTCTACACGTTCGGCGGTCTCTTCCAAACAGAGGACCTGTTGAAAGGGACTTTGGAAGTCTTGGAGAAGTTCCGAGCGCGTCCTTTAAAACCAGAGGAAATCGCTCTTGCAAAAGACAGCGCCCGCACCGACTTTCAATCGGCGTTTGAGTTGCCCTCCGATCTTCTGTTCGAGCGCGTTCGCTATCGGCTTTATGGCCTCGACGAAAGGTTCCTCGACAACGCACTCCAAGATTTGGAAAAAGTCACCGAAGAGCGCGTCAAGGCCTTCATTTCGAACAAGGTGCGCACGGAAGGTGGCAGGCTTTACATTATGGGCGACAAATCGAAGATTGTTCCCATTCTGAAGAAGCTGGGCATCCGTGACATCCGAACGGTTGCCATCGGCGACATCCGATGACGCACTTTGAATCTACGGAAGTGACCGAGAATTTTTCCCGGTAATAAGCCCGACACCGAAGGAAAGCAGCCACAGCACTAGGAACACGACAAAAAGAATTTTGGCGAGCGAAGCCGCTCCCGAAGCGATGCCACCGAATCCGAAGAGGGCTGCGACGAGTGCGAGGACGAGGAAGGCGAATGACCAACGTAGCATGGCTTGTTACTCCCATTTGTCCGTGGTTTGAAAGACACGCTCGTTGAGTTGCGAAGGTCGGTTTTCCGCCTTCGTTGGCGCTCCGAGCAGGTAAGTGCTACCGAACTTCAATTTGTTGTCGTCGAGCGAATACACATCGAACTGCGCGACTTCGAGCTTCTCGGCAAGGCAACCTGCTTTCTTGGCTGCCTGAGAAACATCACGGCTCGCATCGACTTTCCAGTCCGAAATACCGCAAAGTTTCAGGGCGTTCAGGGCCTTTGCTCCTTCATCTGACGTCGGCTTCACAACAAGAGTTTTTGGCGTGAAGTCGACACGATTGAGACCACGGGGAAGATCATCCGAGTTGCCAATTTTATACTCGCCCGTATACCGAACCTCAGCAGTCTGAGTGGCACAGGCGTTGTCGCTATATATGGCTATCTTCTTTTTATAGCGCAGAGGCTCGAACGCAGAGAAGGCCTTCCCTGAAAGCTTCAGGGGTCCATAGGCATCGCAGTCAGACACCCAAGCGCCCTGGAGCTCTAGGGCACGAGCCAGGTTGCGCCCTGCATCTGCGACATCGTCGCTGTCGTCACTTCCGCATGCTGTGAGGCACAGAGCTCCCGCCACAAAGAAAGCATTCGCTCCCCTAATGATCATAATATTCGACTCCTTGATGTTGCTCTTTTTAGAGGAGAACGGCTCCCCGTAGAAACCCCTTTTCACGATTCATGCCAACCCCTCTCTCTGGCGCGTTTCCTTCGAAAGGAAGGCCTTGGTCATGCGTTGGCGGGGAATTCGAAACAAAGAAGGCAACGGAGATCAGCGGAGCCTGCTCCAACTGTTTGGAAACCCAAACACCCACACAGACTGAAAATGCAGACAGGCAAACGAAGCAACCACTTAAAAATGCCTTATTCGTGCGCATTCGTGAGAGAGCCGCTTTCCAAAAGTGCTTTCCAAAAACACTCCCGTTTTTTGGCATGAAGTTCGCTTAAGAAGACCAAAGAGTTTCGTCCTTCCCGCATTCGACCCACCTCCGTTCCGCCCATCCTCTTCTCCCCTCATCGCCTCCCTCGTCTCCTCTTCCATCTCCCCGCGCTTGCCGAATGCGGACGGAACCTCTTTTCGTCTCGCGTGCTTTGAGCGACAAGATGTCCGACCACCGGAGGACACCATGTCGCAAGAACCTCGCCCCACCGTCCTTGTTCTTTGGAACGCAAAGGCACGCCATGGAGCTGAACGTGCCTCCGAGTTTTGCCATGCTCTTCAGGACGCTGGGTTTGACATCGATGAGACCCCTGGCCGCGACGACCCGGCGTGCTTTTCCGAAACGCTCCGCAACGCCCCCCAAAAGGTCAGCGCCGTGGCCGTCTGCGGAGGAGACGGAACATTGAATTCTGCCTTGGAAGGTTTGCTGGTTCGCCGGCTTCCTGTGTTGTTCGTCGCGGCAGGCACGGCCAACAACAGTGCTCGAAACCTAGGGCTCCCGCGCGAAGTGGATGCCCTCGTCGAGCTGCTCAAGTCAAAACGAGAACGCCTCGTCGATGTGGGCTTTGCAAATGCCACACCGTTTCTCACCGTCTGCGGCATCGGTCTCTCGACCCTCGTCAATACGAGCGTGTCGGGAAGAGTGAAGCGCTGGCTCGGGCCGTTGGCATTTCTTGTTCAGCTTTTTATTGTCGCATGGAGTTCCCGTCCCTTTCGTCTCCAATTGAGCGTTGTGGAGGGCAAGCCGCTCGAATGCCGAAACGTTCACCAGGTCAGCGTGGTGAACGGCCGTTACTTTGCGACGGGCCTGACGGTGACGGAAGATGCGACCCTTGACGACGGAACACTCGACATCCTCTGCGTTCATTTTCGGAAGTGGTGGCACGGTTTCTTTTCACTCACCCATTTTCTGCGGGGCACCTCTGGAAAACTGGCAGAGGTCACGCACGTCCGAACCGCCGACGCGACACTTTTTTGCCGTCGCGGCAAAGGCGTTGATGTGGACGGCGATGTGAAAGAACAGCTCCCGGTGCGATTCACTGTGAAGGCGGGCGCTCTGCGCGTCATTGCCTGACAGAGTTTTCCGAAGCAGGGAGGACTCTTTCCCGCACCGAATGCAATGCACGTGAAAGAGTGTCGAGAGAGAGAGGCTTCACAAGGACATCTTCAAATCCAAGGGCTCTCAACCTCGCGTGGATGGCCGGGTCTGTTTCCGCGGTCAGAACAAACACAGGAAGCGACAGGTCCTTCGAGCGCAAAGAACTCAGCAGGCCGTCGCCACCCAAACCAGGCATGTTGAGGTCGGTTATCACGACGTCGAAGGGTTCTTGGCGCTCCAAGAGAGCAGCGAGGGCTTCAGAGGAATTTTCGAGGTGCACCGCGTCGGCCCCCGCCTTGGCGGCGAGAAGCTGCACGAATCCTCCCACGTGTGGACAGTCATCCACAACCAGAACCCTGAGTGCCGTGCCCGAAGCCTTGCGAAAAACATCTTCCTCCACACCCACGCGAGTGCCGGTGCGGATGGGAACACGGAGCGTGATTGCAGAACCCGTTCCTTCCACCGAGTCGACTTCAAGGGTTCCACCAAGAAGACGTGCGAGGTGACACGCTATGGCAAGGCCAAGACCTGTTCCTTCAAACGGCTGCGCGACACGCGTGTCCACTGGGTTGAATGCCCCGAAAATCGTGTCGAGTCGTTGCTGGGGGATGCCAGGACCGTTGTCTCTGACGGTGAAAGTGAGAGCAGGCCAAGGCGCCCCCTTGAGTCGCGTTGAAGCCTCCTGCAAGGCACGCTTCACCTCGAGCGTCACGCGGCCACCCTTCGGGGTCGACTGAAAAGCATTCGCGAGAAAATTCCGAACAGCCTGACCCAAGCGCATTTCGTCGGTGAAGAGGACGCTGGGGAGGTTGTCGGCAAGGGAGAGTTCGAACGTCACGCCTGCGCGGTTCGCTTGGGCCGCCCCAAATTCCTCCCATATTTGAAGAAGAGAAGTCATCCGAGCGTCTTGAAAATGGAGGTCGAGGCGGCCGGCCCCAATACGAGAAAGGTCGAGAATGTCGTCAACAAGGCCAAGGAGCTCTCGTGCCGACCGATCCATGGTTCCAAGGTGCCGAATCTGTTCGCCAGAAAGATTTCCCTGTCGGTTCCTCGTCAGCAGGCCTGCGAGGAGAATGACGCTGTTGAGGGGCGTTCGAAGCTCATGTGAAACGTTTGCGATGAAGTCGGACTTGAAACCACTGATACGGCCGAGCTCAAATGCCCGCTCCTCCAAGGCATCGCGAGCAACGCGCAGTTCCGTTTTCTTCTCTTAAAGGGCAAGCATGCGCAACGAAAATGCGGCTTCATGGGAACGAAGCCAGGCGCTTTCAGCCTGAGCCGAAAGATAAAAACGGAAAGTTAGAAAGCAGGCGATGGAAAAGAGAAGGGTGACAGCACTTGAGCCAAAGAACACCCATCGAAGGACATCGATGTCACCTGCTCTCGAGGTCACTTTCTGAGCGTAAAAAATCACTGTAAAAACGATGACGACGAAAATTCCAAAAAATCCTAGGAACATGAGAGTCGTCTTCACGAGCGTCCGCGAACGGCGCACTTCGAGTCGGAGGCGTTCCAGCGAAAGAAGCATTCAATTCCCTCGAGCGTAGCGCGCCTTAATGGCGAGAAACAGATCGACGATGCGCTGCAAGCTCGCTTCCAACTCGACATCACGCACGTCAAGGTTTCCAATCGAAAGGACTGCGGAGTGGGCCGACAGGGCATCGCGAGCGAGGTCTTCGAGTGTTCCGAATAGGGTTCCCAAGGTTTCGAAACCGAGGACTTTCGAGGATCCTTTGAGGCGGTGCGAAAGACGAACGAGTTCGGGAAAGTCACGTTTGGAAATGCACTCCGCAAGTCTGGGCGCTTCCATTTCCAGAGTCCCAACGAACTGGACGATGATTTCGAGAAGACCCGGATCCGAGTCGTACGGAGAGCTGACGTCATGCAAGCCACTCATGTTCGAGTTTCCTTTGCCGATTCTTGGCCTCCCCTGAATTCCTCTGCATTGAAACCATGCTTTTCTAGCATGCGGTAGATGTCGGCACGGTATCGGCCAATGGCTCGCGAAACATCGGAAATGTTTCCGGAAGCCCTCCGGAGGTGATGATTGAGGTACGCGCGCTCGAAGGCAAGACGCGCCTCCGTCAAGGGAAGGTCGAGCGAAAGGGACGACGGCAGGACACTGATGCTTTCCCGATCCGCTCGTGCGGAAGCCCCGGCGCGAGGGGAATTGAAGTGGAAAAAAACATCTTCCGCGTGCAACTGGTCGTCGGGTGAAAGCACCACTCCACGTTCAATGCTGTTTTGCAATTCACGCACATTGCCGGGCCAAGGAAACGCCAAAATACGCTCGATAAGCGCATCATTTGGATATTGCACGTTCCTGCCGAATCGCGTGTTGCATTGCTCGAGAAAATGCCGAACGAGCATGGGGATGTCGGAGGCGCGGGAACGCAGGGAAGGCGATTGAAGCACCACAACATTGATGCGAAAAAACAGGTCTTCCCGAAATCGACCAGAAATGACTTCCTGCTGCAGATCACGATTTGTGGCGCAAACGACTCGTGCCTTCAAAGGAACAGGCACGTGACTTCCCAAGGGCACAAAATGGCGTTCTTGAAGCACGCGCAGAAGCTTGGTTTGCAACAGAATGGGCATGTCGCCAATTTCGTCGAGCAAGATGGTGCCGCTCGCGGCAACTTCAAAGAGGCCCTTTTTGTCAGAGCGCGCGTCGGTGAAGGCTCCCTTTTTGTGTCCAAAAAGTTCACTCTCAAGAAGATTTTCAGGAATAGCACCGCAGTTCACCGCGCTAAAAGGCTCACTCCGGCGGTTTGAAATCGTGTGAAGCGCGCGTGCAATGACTTCTTTTCCGGTGCCGGACTCTCCAAGAATCAGCACCGTGGAATCGATGTCTTTCACACGATCCATGCGGGCCTTCAGCCCCTGAATGGCTTCGCTCTCTCCGATGAACCCAAGAAGGCCCCCATTCCTCACGTTCGCATCAGACTTCGTGCGTTGCTCCAGGAAGCGCTTGAGTTCTTCTTCGAGTTTTTCGTGAGTCAGGTCTTTCGTGAGGTAGCCCGCAGCGCCCCTGCGCATGCTCTCGACGGCCTGTTCCACAGAGTTTGAAGCCGTCAGAATGAACACGCCCGCATAGGGTTGTTCTTTTAGAATAAGCGGAAGCCCCTCGAGACCTGACCGGGTGCCCAGTGTGAGGTCGAGCAGCACCACGTCATAGGTGACGCGGTGCAAGGCCAGAGCCAGTTCCTCGAGGCTCCCCGCCTCGTCCACTTCAAGGTCGAGGCGACGGAGTGTCAGCGCGTAGGTTTTTCGCACGATGGGGTCGTCATCGACGATCAAAAGCCGGACCGTTTTCATAGGGCCTTCCGTGTGTTCGCTCAGTGAACAAGATGACCGGACGTTAGTTCCTGTCATCACGGAGGGCAACCCCAGTTGCAGGGAATTCCCTACACTAGGATCTCTGTTCGAATGAACAGACTTTTCTTTCGACTCACTTGTCTTTGAACGTGGCATGTCCCGAAAAGACGTAAATGTCGTCTTTTGGGAAGGTTGGGCATGCCTGGTCGGCGAACTTCAAGGAAAGCTTGGTGTGGCCCGAGAACCCGTCCTCACGATCTTTGTAGGCAAGCACGCTGCCGGCGGGCAGCTTGCACCACAACGAAGGGTCGTCCTTGATGTCTGAGAATTGCTGAGTCACTTTTTTCAAGTAAGTTTCGTTCGTAATGGTGGCTTCGCCTTCCACGGGCGCGCGGGCCACGGACGTCCCCATGTCCTTAGGGGCTCCCGCGCGGAGACCTGGAATCATCACATCGAAAACCGCCTGCGCGACCTTGTGCATGTGTTTATACTTCGGTGCCGATCTGCCGTTGGTGTTCCGGAAGTGAAGGTACACGATGAGTTCCCGACCCTTGAACGACGACGTTCCCGGGAAGCACATGGCGCCAATGACAGACTCATCGTTGTCGCCCGAACCGCCTTTTCCAAGAGTGCGCCAGCCGTCTCCAAACACCTTCGTAAGAGTCGTCGTTCCGCCCGCATTGTGTGGCCAGTCCCGGAGGCCATCCCACATCATGCCCCCGCGGGGCTGCCCTCCCGACTCGCTGTAGTTGGAGCCCAAAGACCTTGCACAATCGCTTCCTGTCAAGCCACGGCTGCGGAACTCCGCGTCGGAGTAGGCCGCAGACCCATACATGAGAATTTCCAAGTCTCGTTTTGTGAGCGAACTTTTTGCCGCACGGGCCTGCGCGGCCGTGGGGGCGCCTTTTGTGTAGTCCCACAGCTTGGGCATGGTGTCAGGATCGCGCTCGTTCACGGCAATGCGCTTCATCCACTCTGCAAACGTAAGCCCCGAAATGTTGTTCGAAGACGAGAGGCGGGTGTTGTCGACGTTCAAAGACGTCGACTTGCCCGTGGTCAGATCGGTGACAGAGGTGGGGGGGAGCGAAGCGCCGCAAGGCTCCGAGGGAGGTCCCCAATTGCTGCCGAAGGTGTCGAGCGAGGTCGAATTGCCATCGACAGGGGTTCGCTTTCCTGCCAGCAGCCAGTTCTCGAGCATCTGGTCGGCGTTTTTATGGCCTCCCAACGACTTCACCGTGCCCGCGTAATTGTTGTTGCTCTCTTGGCCTATAATGTCGAGGTCGCTTGCCAGCACTCGCCCGTTGTATCGGATGTCAGCGCCCACAGCCCCTTTTGTTTGCACACGGATATTGTGAATGCTGTAACTCGCACCCATGAATTTGGTGGCCGACCAATTCTGCTTGGTTTCCATGTGCGTGCCGTTGGAAAAGTAGTGGTAATGGGGCTTGCCGTTGACATTTCTCACATCAATAACTGTGACTTTAATTTCAGAGGAGTCATACCCCCCCAAGTTTTTCGAGCTGAAAAAGTCGGCGGTGATGGGAATACGGGACTCCCAGCCCTTGGATAGATAGTTGATGTCGTCTGACGACTTATAGACGACCTTCAACGGTTTGCCCGTTACCGGGTGAGTCATGTTGAGCTCTGCACCCACGTCACCGGTGGAGCATTGCGTGGTGGGCTTGATTTTGAAGGAAATCGGCTGGTCGGCGGGTGCCGCAACCCGCGCCGACTCCTTCGCATTGAAACCTCGCGAAACACACCCGGCGGAAACGACGACGAGCGCCCCCCCAAAAACGAAACGCTGCAGAAGCTTTAGTGTCATGTTCTGACTCCTCAAAGTAGGGTTGTGGAACAGAACAAAAGTAACACACCTGAGCGAAACATTGAGCTGTAGGCGTATTGGCGG
>JADCJN010000130.1 GCA_020247005.1 Silvanigrellales bacterium | reverse complement strand
CGAAACGACCTTGTTCAGGTCGAAGGGCTTCGAAAGCAGGCCCAGTGCGCCCAGACGTTGAGCCTCTTCTACTGTGAGGTCGGCGAAGGCCGTGAGAAAAACGACCAGTGGGGGTTTTGCATACGACTTGCGGAGCTCGGCGAGCAAAGAAAGCCCATCGCCATCGGGCATACGGACGTCTGTAACGACGATGTCTAAGGGGCGCGTTTTTGCAAGCGCCACGGCTTGGTTCCCGCTACTTGCCGTGTACACGTTGTTGTAGCCAGCATGCTTGAACGAAAACGCGATGATCTCGACGATGTCGGGTTCATCATCGACAACAAGGACGTTGATATTGTCTTTCGTGGTCATCTGTTTGCCGCACTCCCTGAACGGGGACAATAAACCTATGGTGACGAACTTGTAAAGAAAGCGTTAGCGGCGGGCGAGTGGGGTGCCTTTGGTGTCGGAAATCTCAACATGGAGGTGATCCTCTTCGCCCGAAAGCGCGAAGTGCACATGGAGAGTCGATTCCGTGAAGGGAGCGAGGGGGAGCACAAGCGGGCTCCAGTGTCCGCAGACGTCTGCCTCCAGAGGATGGTTCGAAAGCGTGTTCGACGCATCTAGCCTGACGCGAAACCAGACGAGAGCGACCCTGGGATCTTGGGGAGGAGGCTTCGGCATTTCCAGCTTTAATTCGCGCTTTCCGGAGTAAGAAACCACCGGGGAGCTCGGCGGATCAAGCCGAACCGTGCCCAAAGAACAGGCCGTGCTTTGACGCACGAGGTCGCTTGGCGCGAGATGCGCAGCAAACGACACCACGTCGAAGGGAAGGTGGGCGGCCGTTGCTAGCAGAAATCGCTCCAAGAAACCTGTGGCCGTCGCCTTGTCGGGCTGTTTGAGAGACACGCGTGCCCTGTGTAGAGCCGCGACCCGTTCTTTTACAGCTGAGCCCGTCAATGTTGCGACTTCAACGAACACTTCCAAAGACTGGGGAATCCAACGCACAGGGGCATCTGCAGGGGCGCTCTTTCCTGCCTTTGGGGGGGTGCTCTGTTTCCCCAAGGCTCTTTTCCCTGGCACACGGAGGCGGGCGCCGACGTCGCGCAGGGTGGGCAGAACGCCCTCGCAGAAGGGGTCGTTTCCAAAAAGCTCCGACACGACAACAGAGGCCTCATCGGGCAGGGGGGCATCGCCGCTGTTGCCTTGAAAAAGTTCAAAGGCGGGCTTCGAAAAAGGGAGTCCAAGAGCTTTCAAGAGGGGCGCGATGCCTCGCCCTGAGGCCGTTTCTTCAATGGCAAAGACCTTTTTGGCTCCGGAGTCGAGAGCGAATGCGCCCAAAAGGCCCGTGCCTGCGCCCACGTCCACCACCACACTTTGGGCGTCCACGGCACGCCGAACCGCGGCTTCGTAGGCGCGGCAACGAGGGGTGTCGGCGAGCATGGCCCATTGTATCCAGGGGTCGCCAAAGCCATCTTCAAGCAGAGCGTCTTTGCGCGCCTTGGCCCCCTCGGAAGCAAGAAGGCCTGCCCCATGAAATTCGTCCACGAGGTCTTGAATTTCGCGAGCATCAGGGCTGCCCCTCGCGGCGGCGTCCAGGGTCCGGCGCAGGCGCTGGGCGATGCTTTCGTCGAGCGAGCGGCAGCGTTGAATTTCTTGAAGAAGGGGCAGCAGCTCTGCAGCAAGGAAGAACTCGCCTGAAGAACGGGAGACGCTTGCGAGCCAGTCGCCTTTTTCCGAGAGTCGCAGGCGCAGTGTCCGTGCGACTTGGAACTCTTTGCGCTTAGACATTCCCGCTCTCTTTCGTTACACAGTCGTTCATACGACACAGTCCTCTGCAAGCATCATTCCCGAACCCTCTAGACTTTCAAGACGGACAACATGAAGTTAAGCAACATATTAGAAGACATCGGATCCACACCACTCGTCCGCCTGAACCGCCTCTTCGCCCACCTTCCGCTGGAAGTCTACGCGAAGTGCGATTTCTTGAATCCGGGAGGCAGTGTGAAAGACCGCATTGGGTACCGCATGGTTCTCGATGCCCAAAAGGCAGGCCGCATTAAGCCTGGCGACACGCTCATTGAGCCAACAAGCGGAAACACCGGCATCGGCATCGCACTCGCAGGAGCGGTGTTGGGTTATCGGGTCGTCATCACGATGCCCGAGAAGATGTCGAAAGAAAAACAGGTTGTTTTGGAAGCCTTGGGGGCGGAAATCATTCGGACACCAACGGAAGCTGCTTTCGACGCGCCCGAAAGCCATATTTCGCTTGCGAAGAAGCTCCAGACCCTCCTCCCCAACAGCCACATCCTCGACCAATACGGAAACCCGTCGAACCCGCTTGCCCATGAGGAAGGGACGGCGAGAGAAATCATCTCCGACCTGGGACGGAGTCCCGATGTCGTGGTGGTGGGCGCGGGCACCGGTGGCACCATCACCGGCGTCGCCCGGGGGCTCAAGAAGGTAAACCCGAAGGTCCGCATCGTGGGTGCCGACCCCGTGGGCAGCATTCTTGGCGGCGGCACCGACGTGCACAGCTATCATGTGGAAGGCATCGGCTACGACTTCTTCCCCGACGTCCTCGATGTGAAGCTTGTCGACGAGTGGGTGAAAACAACCGACGCTCCCAGCTTTGCGTGGGCGCGCCGCGCCATTCGCGAAGAAGGGTTGCTGTGTGGAGGAAGCTCTGGCACGGCCCTGGCGGCCTTCGATGCCGTGGCCTCGAAAATTCCCGCGGGCAGCGTGTGTGTGGTGCTCCTTCCCGACGGCATTCGCAACTACATGACCAAAATGATGGACAACGCCTGGCTCGACGCTTTCGGCTTTGGCCAAGCGAAGACGCCTGTGTCGACGCTCGCGGCCGACGCCCTTCGGGCGGCCGCCAAGTGAGAACACGCATTGTGGCCTGGGTGAACTTAGATTCTCAGGTGCTTTTTGCCGTCCCTTCTTCAAATGGCCTGTTCACGGAACTGGGCAACGAGTCGCTGCAGAGCGTGGCACATGCAGGTGGTTTTCTGCGCCACGAAGCGTTTGATTGGGCGGCAGGCGATGCGGGTGCGAAATGCGTTTTGCTCGAATGGCGTGGCTTGCCTGAGTCACCGGACGCTGCCCAGGCACCGCTCGATGCTGCCACCGTGCTTCCTGACGTCCTCTTGTTTGGCGCTGCGCAGTGGCAAGGCGTGCGTTGGTTGGCGTTCCCTCTGGCCGCGCGTGCTCTCGCCGACGGCTCTGATCGCCGATTCCTCCAGCTGGCGGTGCAGTACGTGTCCTCGGGAGGTGTCGTGGAAGACAACGTGGTTGCCGCCGACGCGGATGCTGGGTTCCTCGGACAGCTTGGGAAAGCTCTGGAAGACAAAAAATGAACTCCGCCCCCACGCATTCCGTTTTTGTTGGTTACCTCTTGTGGATTTTCGGCTTCACAGGCTCGCACCGGTTTTATTTTGGCAAACCTGTTTCCGGAACAGTTTGGTTCTGTACCTTCGGGCTCTTTGGAATTGGTTGGTTCCTAGACGCGTTTTTGATGTCATCGCTCTCGCGTGATGCCGCGGGCTCCTATCGACGAGGGCAGTACGACTACACCATTGCCTGGGCGTTGCTCACGTTCTTAGGTGTGTTCGGTTTGCATCGCTTTTACCTTGGCAAAGTGGCAACAGGCATTTTATATTTGTGCACCCTCGGCTTCTTTGGCATTGGCGTCATCTTCGATTTCTGGACTCTCAACGGGAAAATCGACGATGCCAACCGGCAAGCCGAAGGCCGAGCCAAGAATTATTAGGAAATTTCTTTTTTGAAATGGAGTCCAAAGTCATGAATTTCTCAAAAGCGTCTTTGTCTGTCGTCTTTGTGTGCGCCACGGCATTGGGTTGCTCTGCTGAAAAGTCCTCAAACGGGAGTCAGGCGCCGCTGCCGGAAGAAGCCGTTTGGAAGGGGCCCACCGAATCCCTTGCGAAAGCGGGCGAAAACAGGTGCAGAACGCAGTGGTTTGACAGCTGGAGTTGCCGCAAATCCCAACAGCATGGTGGGTATGTGTGGTTGCGTTACGGCGAAAAAGTGTGTGACGGCAGAATTGAAGCGAGCTTCTATTCATTGAAACCCGACGACGCCGTGGAATATTGCTGACTTCGCGTTCCAGCGATGTCGAAGTCACCGGGCTACAAACCGGGGGTGGGTGTTCCTTGGGTGCCGGTTGCTTCTGGCTCACAGGAGCTCCCGATTGGCACAATGCTTCGAGCAAGCGAGCTGTCGACAATCTCGGCCTCGGTCCCTTCTAGCTTTAAAGCGGCATTTAAATTGATGACAATTTTGTTGTCGCCAGGAACGCAGGGGGCATCTTTGCTCTTGCCATCCCCTCGCGTGCAATTGAGTGACACGTACTTCCCGGTAACACTGCCCTCTACTTCGCAGGTGCCGGTGTGTTTCTCAATCGTTTTGTCGTCGTTGCGGCGGAACACCACGCACGAACCGGGGCTCGTGGAAAACTGCACGCAAGAGGTCTTTGGAACCCCCTGCAGGCGAAGAGAGCGCCCTTGCCAGCTTTGAGCGAAGGTGCTTGCGTATCTTGTGAGGTCTTCTTTGCGCGGACTGCAAGACGAGAACGGAAAAACGAGCCATGCGAAGAGAAAGGCTTGTTTCTTTTTTTTTCTGAGCGTCTTCGTCATTTTGTTTTCATCACCCATGTGCCGTCCCAAGTTTCGCCTGGAGTGTGCTCCTGCAGGTAAGTGCAACGCTCCAAGAACTCGCGCGTGGGTCCGTCGTCAGGACGCAGTTGCAGGATTTTTGCGAAAATGGCCTCTGCCGACGTCCAATCTTGTTTTCGGTAGTGCCCCAGGGCTTGTGCAAAGAGGCCAGCGATGTCTTGGCAAATCTGTCTTTGTCCGTTCAAAACGCGCATGCACTCGTAAATCAAGACGGGCTCCGTTTTTCCCTTCACTTGGATGCTATCGAGTTCTCGCAGAACGAACTGCTGCGGGCGTTTCAGTTTTTTCACTGCGAACTCGGAACAGATGAGCCTCACGCCGTACTGTTTCGTGACGCCCTCCAAACGCGCCCCGAGGTTCACGGAGTCACCCAGAACGGTGTAGTCGAAACGCTGGTCGGAACCCATGTTCCCCACAACCATGTGGCCGGTGTTGACGCCACATCCGATGTCGATGAGGGGAAGCCCGCGCGCGCGCCAGCCCTCTCTCAAGACGTCGAGGGCATCGAGCATTCTCAGCGAACCTTCCAAGGCCCTGTCGGCGTGGTCGTCACACGGAAGAGGCGCGCCCCAAACGGCCATAATGGCGTCGCCAATGTACTTGTCTAGGAGGCCGCCGCTTTCCAAAATGATGTTCGTCATGGGGGTGAAATATTCGTTCAACAGAGCGCTGAGGGCCTCCGGTGAGAGCGTCTCTGAGATCGTGGTGAAGCCTCGAACATCGGAGAAGAACACCGTGAGTTCCTTCTTTTCTCCTCCGAGTTTCAAGGCGCCTGGGTTTTCCATCAGGTCGTTTATCACCGCGGGGTTCAGGTAGTGCTGGAAGGCGTTCTTTATCTTCTTTTTTTCGCGTTCCTCTGTGAAGTACTTCAGAAGAGTAACGGCGAAGAAAAGCGCGAAGTTCTGCACGTAAATCATGCCGATATAGAGCCACTGCCCCCGTCCGAAGATATAGAATCTGTCGAGAACGTAGAAGGCCACGGCAAACACGACGAGCAGACCAGCAGAAGCGAGTGCCGACGCTTTGGTCAAGACAACGGCAAACAAAAGTCCGCTTGCCACGAGAATAGAGAGCTCGAGAAGGAACGCGCTGACGGGACGTTCGATGAAATTCTCGGAAAGCACGTTTTCGAGAGTGGACGCATGATGCTCCACTCCGTTGAAGGATTCGCTGAAGGGGCTTGGCCGGATATCCGACATTCCAGTTCCGACGGCGCCAAACAGAAGGATTTTGGGAAGCTTTTTAGGGAGCTTGCCCTCGTAGGCATCCGCGAGTGAAATGTGGGGAAAGGTGAGTTCACGCCCGTAATGGTTAATGAGCATGCGGCCTGTGCCATCGAGTGTCAGCGGAATGTTGAGCGGTTCGGCTTCACCGGCAGGATCCATGAGCTGAATCGACTTCACGCCAATGTCGTCGAACTTCACCATAATCTCGCGTCCCAAGTAACGAGCGGCGAGGGCGAGCGAGAGCGAAGGGAGAAGCTGAGGGTCGCCCGCTTCCTTGCCATCGGGGCCTACAGGCATGAGCGCCTTCACCAGGGTGGCCTTGCGGACGATGCCATCGGGGTCGGGTGAGTTGTTGAAGAACCCCATGGTTGCGCCCGGCCACGCGATGGTGTCGGTGTTCGTCAGCGCACCATTGGTCATAATCTCAGGAAAGTCTTTGAGCTTTTTTGTCCCTTCGAAGCTCACGAAGTCGATAGCCGTGCCTTGCAGCTTTTTGTAGTGCGATATCCAGTCGTATTCGAGGCCCGTCGTGTCTTCAAAATAAAAATAGCCGTGAACAATGTTTTTGAACTTCTTCAGCGCTCCGCCAAACGCGAGGTCGCCTTGGCTCGACTCCAGCAAGACGTTCATGTGTTCGCTGAATGTGTCCGCGTTGAAGTCTTTGCCTCCAAGCGACTCCGTGAGTGCGTTTTGAATACCTTCGACGCTTTCGTCGAGGTAAGGCCGTTCGGGTTCCGAAAAAATGGCATCGAAACCAATCCACTTCACGCCAGCCTTTTGGAGGTTCAAAACGACTTTTTCGTAGACGCTCCTGGGAAAAGGCCAGCGGCCAAACTTGGCAACGCTCTGTTCGTCGGCAGCAAGAACACCCACCTCGCCAGAAACGGGGCGAGGTCCGCGCATTTTGAAGCGGATGTCGAGAAGCGACCGCTCGAGCGTGCCCACGAGGTCGACGGATGCGAGTCCATGTGGCGTCTGGTAGTGCCTCACCACCGAGAACACACAGGCCGCCATCACAAGAATGGATATCTTCATGGGCGACAGTCCGACGGCGTTTTTCAGCCAGACGGGCACGAAGCCTTTTTTTTCGTCTTGAGCACCCATGTTGACTCCTCCGGAGCTTTCAGTTTCCGACACTTTGCAGCCTCGGGTGCTCGTCCCCTTCTGCCGGGCGCGTCAATTTCTATTCCGGCACTGTTTTCCCGGCCGGCGGGTTGGAATGCGACTGTTCAAGAAATCCTGTGCGATTCCGATACAATCTGTGTTGGGGTCTGACAGGAGATCGCCGCATGCATGCTGAAACTCTTAGACTTTTCCGAAAAATGGCATGTGCGGCCATGGTGTTCTGTGCGGTCTGTGCCTGCGGAGGCAAGTCGGCATCGAACACGGACGAGGCCGGCGGGCCCTCCCCGGGGGTCGTCGAGGGTGGGCTTTCTCTTGGTGACAACACGAAGATGTTGAAAGCGGGCTCCGTGCCCACAGGCGTGTCGCTCGTTTCTTTCGATGCTCAAAACCGCTTGCGTGTTCGGGACGATAAGGGAACGAGTTCTCTTTTGACGCGCGACGCAGCTCCTGTCGTGGAATGGTTTTTGACCCAGGAAGAAAAGCGCGAGCTTGTGTCGGGTGGCGCCCTTTACCGTGCTGCGGAAGACTTCGCTTGGCGCTTTGAAGACAAACTCGTCACAACCTACACAAAAACGAAAGCGGGGTGGACCGCCCAAGGAAACGTGAAGCTTTGGCCTACGGAAGAGAAGGCTTGGCGCCCCTTGGCTATGGAAGATCGAAAACTCATCGTGTTTGCCGAAGGCATGGTCCGCGAGGTGACTTGGGACCCTATCAAATTCGCATCGCGTGAATTCGCCTGGCCTCAGGGTGTGCCCGAGCCGCGCGGAGCTGGCTTTTTTTCCGACAACGTCATTTGGGTCTACGGAGACGCCAAGCTGTATCTTGTGAATCTCAACACAGGCGCCTGGAAGATTGGAGTCTTCAACGATGTTGACGCAGCGTGGGGCGACATCCGATCGCTCGCCTACAGCTTAAGTGCAGAGGCCAAGTCGAAATATTCTTTGAACATTCCTCGATCGTTCGCGGTGCTCGGATCAAAAGGGCTGTTTGCGCTTCCGTTCGAAGACGCGTTCGTTAAGTGATGTCTTTGCTCGTGCAAGGGCGAGTGCATCGCAGAATCTGAATTTTGGTAAGCCTTGAGCCCGTATTTACAACACCGCGCGAGGCATCGTCTTCCGATGTTTCCTGCTCTACCGCAAATTGTTCTACGGAATGAAACGCGGATTTGAGGTTTGCGAGTGCCGCTGTGAAACGGTACCTTTCGGGGTCCGCAAGCCAGAATGTTCCCTCAGGGTGAAGCAGTGAAGCTGCAATTTTAGGAAGGAACTCCACGTGGACGTTCTCGTAAAGAACATCGGTGGCCACAAGGAACCGTGCCTGGCCCCGCAGGTGGCGAGGTGTGGGGGAAGTCCAGTCGAGGGTTTCAAACCGCACGGCTTGGGCCCACTCTGGGACTCCATACGCGGTACAAACACGGTGTGCATTCGCAAGAACGAAAGGAGCAAGTGCGGGCTCATAATCGGTGGCCAAAACAGTCCTCGCGCCTTTCGCGGCAAAATAGGCGCTCACCAGGCCAACGCCTGTGCCGAGTTCAACGACGTCCAAAGGCACGGCCTCAGAGCTCGAGTCGTACCAGCGCACGAACGCACGGCCAGACGGCCAGAGAACGGCTCCGAAAGGGGAACGGTCGGCAGGCACGTCGCCGCGGCCTTGGGCTTCCAGATAGTCGTCTATGAGGCGGTCGACATCACCCGCCATCAGAAGAGGAGCTTCGAATGCTCCCACCTTCACCCACTGTTCCACGGCCGAGTCGAAGCGAATACTCACCGCGCGGCCTGATTCGCGGTGTTGCCTTCTGTGCCACGCACAGCGGCTTGTGCCGCGCCGAGAATGGCTATGGGAACTCGAAACGGTGAGCAGCTCACATAATCGAGACCTGTTTCGTGGCAGAATGCGATGCTGCGGGGTTCGCCGCCGTGCTCTCCGCAAATTCCGACTTTCAGGTTCGCATTGGTTTCTCGGCCCAATCGCGTGGCCATGGAAACCAGGGCGCCCACACCCGCAATGTCGAGAACCGCGAACGGGTCTTCTTGCAAAATCCCTTCCTGACGATACACGCGCAGGAACGGTGCGGAGTCATCGCGGGAAAATCCGAAGGTGGTTTGCGTGAGGTCGTTGGTGCCAAAGCTGAAGAAATCAGCGTGTTTGGCAATGCGGTCGGCCGTGAGGGCTGCCCGCGGAATTTCGATCATGGTGCCGAAGCTGATATCAAACGGGCCCACTTTGGCAGTGCCCCCTTTTGATGCCGACTCCTTTGCGTAGGTTTCGCGGGCAACGCCCTCGAGCCGTTCGCGCAGCCAGCGCAGTTCGTGGTCAATTCCCACAAGAGGAATCATGATTTCGGGGCGCACGTTGACCCCCGCGGCGCGTCGATTGACGGTCGCTTGGACGATGGCCTTCACCTGCATCTCGTAAATTTCAGGGTGCGAGATCCCAAGACGACACCCACGATGACCGAGCATGGGGTTCGACTCATGAAGGGCGCGCACGCGCATTTTGATTTCTTCCATGTGCAGACCCGTTTGGCCCGCAAGGGTCAGGAAGTCCTTCTCTGTTTGGGGAAGGAACTCATGCAAGGGAGGGTCGAGAAGGCGGATGGTGACAGGGTGCCCTTCCATGGCCTCGAGGATCTCTTCAAAATCGCTCCGCTGAAAAGGAAGGAGTCGTTCCAAGGCGGCACGGCGCTCTTCGATGTTTTTTGAAAGGATCATTTGGCGAACGACGGGGAGGCGGTGCTCATCGAAAAACATGTGTTCCGTTCGACACAGGCCGATGCCTTCCGCTCCGAAACCTCGGGCGTACCGGGCGTCCTTCGGGGTGTCGGCATTGGCACGAACCTCGAGACGCCGCAGTTCCGAAGCCCAACTCATGAACGTTGCGAAATCTTCACCCAACTCAGCGTCTTTGGTGCCCACTTTCCCGAGCATGACTTCCCCCGTGGAGCCATCGAGCGTGATCCAATCGCCTTCGAAGATTTCGCTCGGGCCCACGCGTAGGGTTTTCGTGGCGGCGTTGATGTGCAAGCTTGAGCATCCGGCAACGCAGCACTTGCCCATTTGCCGTGCCACAACTGCAGCGTGAGAGGTCATGCCCCCGCGCGCCGTCAGGAACCCCCGTGACGCATGCATGCCGCCGATGTCCTCTGGAGACGTCTCGTCTCGTACGAGAATGACGTGTTCACCGCGCGCAGCCCAGCTCTCGGCTTCCACGGCAGTGAAAACCACGCGTCCGGAGCACGCGCCTGGGCTTGCGGGCAGACCCTTGGCTATCACCTGTTTGTGGGCGCGTGGGTCGAGAGTGGGGTGCAGCAGTTTTTCGAGGTCATTGGCATTCACGCGCAAAATGGCTTCGGGTCGCGAAAGAATGCCCTCTTTCACGAGGTCGATGGCAATTTTCATGGCGGCTTGCGTGGTGCGCTTCGCTCCGCGTGTTTGCAAAAGGTAAAGCGTGCCTTCTTGGATGGTGAATTCGATATCTTGAACGTCGCGGTAGTGGTGTTCCAATTTCGCGCGGACGTCTTCGAGTTGGGCGTAAACTCGGGGCATCTCGTCTTTGAGCAAAAGCAGCGGCCGAGGTGTGCGAATGCCAGCCACGACGTCTTCACCTTGCGCGTTCAAAAGGAACTCGCCATAAAAAACGTTTTCGCCGGTCGATGGGTCGCGTGTGAAGCAAACGCCAGTTCCCGAGGTCTCGCTCATGTTTCCGTAAACCATGGAGCAAACGTTGACGGCAGTTCCCCAGTCCTCTGGAATCGAGTGGATTTCACGGTATTTTTTTGCGCGCGCACAGTTCCAACTCTTGAAGACCGCGCCAATGGCAGCCCAAAGCTGGAAGTACGGGTCTTGGGGAAAGACCTCGCCGAGCTCGCGTTCGTAAATGCCTTTAAACTGCTTGACGAGCCCTTTGAGATCGTCCGCCGTGAGTCCGGTGTCTTCCTCGACCCCGCGCTCTTTTTTCAGGTTTTCCAGGGCATCATCCATGAGATGAGAGTCAAGGTCTTTCACGACACCTGCGAACATCTGCACGAAGCGGCGGTAGGAGTCGTAGGCGAAGCGGGGGTTGTCGGTTTTTTTGGCAAGGGCTTCTACGGTTTCGTCGTTGAGACCGAGGTTCAAAATGGTGTCCATCATCCCGGGCATCGAAACCCGAGCGCCGGAACGGACGCTGACCAAAAGGGGGTTCTGTTTGTCGGCGAACCTTGCGCCCATGGCCGCTTCAACTCGTTTGAGCGCCTTGGCGACGTCGTCGGAAAGGGTGGGGGGGTAGACCTCTTCTTTCTCAAGGAAGTCCATGCAGACCCGGGTGGAGATGGTGAAACCTGCGGGAACGGGCAGGCCCAACGCGGTCATTTCCGCGAGGTTGGCCCCTTTACCGCCGAGCTCGGCCTTCATTTTCGCATTGCCGTCTGCCTGGCCCGCCCCAAAGAAGTACACGAGAGTCATCTCACGCCCTTTCCGCTCGGCGAACGCAGATTGCGCCCGCATCAATCGAAGGTTTTTAATGCATTGGCCTTTAAATGTAAACGCGTCACGCGCCGAGCTGCAGGTTGGGGCGGTGGCTGCCCCGAAGCGTCACAGGGCCTCTTTCCCTCGCTCGACACATGTTGACCCCCTCCAGTGGGCATGCTACGTGACCGGTTCGATTTCCCAACAGGGTGCGATGGTACGCACCCACACATGTGCATAGTTTTTGAGAGACGAGGTCCAAAATGAAGGAAGGCATCCACCCCAAGTACGGCCCTGCGGACGTGAGCTGCGCTTGCGGCAATACGTTCCAAACCCGCAGCACGAAAGCGATCCTCAAGGTCGACATCTGCTCCGCGTGCCACCCTTTCTTCACAGGCAAGCAGAAAATTCTTGACACGGCCGGACGTATCGAGCGCTTCAACCGGAAGTACGCGAAGACGGGTGCTGCCCCCGCGACGCCTGCCGCCAAGTAAGTTTCGGGCTTGCTCCGCCAGCTCGGCCGTCTCGAACGGCGCTTTCTCGAAATCGAGAGTCTTTTGGCGAGTCCAGAGGTCACCAGTGACCCCCGGGCCTTTCGTCGTTTGAGCATAGAACGCTCAGAGTTGGAAGGAACCGTCGTCCACGTCCGAGACTATCGGAAGGTTCTGTCTGATGTTGCCGAAACGGAGGCTCTCCTCGAGGAGAGCTCCGGTGAACTCAGGGAGCTCGCCTTCGAGGAGCTTCAAGGTCTCCGCGTGCGGCGCGACCAGCTTGAGGCGGCGCTCCATCTTTCCCTTCTTCCCAAGGACCCCAACGACGGGCGAGACGTGCTGCTTGAAGTCCGTGCGGGGGCCGGCGGCGACGAGGCGAGCCTTTTTGCAGGCGAGATCTTTCGCATGTACCAGCGCTACTGCGAGCGCCGACGTTGGAAAGTTGAAATTCTGTCTTTGAGTGAAACGGAACTGGGGGGGACGAAGGAAATTGTGGCCCTTGTGCAGGGTGGCGCTGGAGTGGGTGTTTATCGCTCTCTGAAATACGAGAGCGGTGTGCATAGGGTCCAGCGTGTTCCTGCCACGGAAGCGCAAGGTCGTGTTCACACGTCCACGGTGACCGTGGCCATTCTTCCGGAAGCCGACGACGTGGAAGTGAGCATCAACGACACCGACCTTCGCATTGACACCTACCGTGCGAGCGGGGCGGGCGGACAGCACGTGAATCGAACCGACTCTGCAGTGCGCATTACGCACCTGCCCTCGGGCATTGTGGTTGCCTGCCAAGACGAACGTTCGCAAATCAAGAACCGATCGAAGGCGATGAAAATTCTGCAAGCGAAGCTCCTTGAGCAAGCTCAAATGGAGCAGGAACGTTCGTTGTCGGCGGAACGAAAGGCTCAGGTGGGTCGTGGTGATCGCAGTGAGCGTATCCGCACCTACAATTTTCCCCAGTCTCGCGTCACCGACCACCGGATCAATCACACGACGCATGCCATTGCCGACTTCATGACCGGTGACATTCAAGATATGCTCGACCGTCTGGCGAATCATTACCAGGTCGAAATGCTCAAAGAGCAACAACACTCCGAGTGACGAGGAGCACGGGCGGTTCTCCATGACAAACGAAACTTGGACAGTGAAAGACATTCTTGCGTGGACATCGGGCCGTTTCGTGCAGCTCGATCTGCCAACGCCTCTTCTCGATGCTCAGCTCCTTCTCTCGTCGGTTGTTGGACTTTCGAAGGTGCAACTTTACATGCACCACGACAGAGTCCTTTCGGGTGACGAGCGCACGCGCATGCGCGACTTGGTGCGCCGCCGCATTTCGGGAGAACCCGTGGCGTATCTTTTGGGTCGAAAAGACTGGCACGAACTCGATCTCCTTGTCGATGCGCGTGTTTTAATCCCTCGTCCTGAAACAGAAACCCTTCTCGACTTCGTTCTCGATGTCTTTCGGAGCGCTGGGCGCGAGCCTGCGCGCCTTCTTGATCTTTGCACGGGCTCAGGGTGTCTGGCGGTTGGGCTCGGACGTCGGTTTCCCCGGGCCACGGTTGTTGCCGTCGATGTCTCGGCCGAGGCGCTCGCCGTGGCGCGCGAGAACGCCAAACGAAACGGCGCTCACAATGTGTCGTTTCTTCTCGCCGACGTCCGTGAAGACGGGCTTTTTACGAGGCTCCTGCACGAGGCAGGGGGTGCCTTCGACGTCGTGGTTGCCAACCCTCCTTACGTTTCGGAAAGCGAATGGACTCATCTGGACGTGGGCGTGCGCGATTTCGAACCGCGCCTTGCGCTTGTCGCCGAGAATGAAGGCTTCGCCCTCGCGAACCTACTGGCGCGCGAAGTCGTGCGCGAAGGTGTCCTGTCGCCCGAGTCGGTTTTTGCCATGGAGGTGGGCCTTTCGCATTGCGACCTCCTGGCCGGGCCCGAGGCTCCTGGCCACCTTGAGACGTTTCCTTACAACACCCAGTCGTGGAAGTTTCCGAGGGCGCGTTCTTTCGCTCTCCAAGACCTGACGGGGCGCGACAGATTTTGGTGCCGAGTGTCTGGTCTTGCCTTTGAAGGCGTCGCGCAGGAGTCCGAAGCGCAAGGCCCTGATGCTCAGGCGGCGGTCGATGCGGCGAATGTGGAGCGTTTGGAGCGACTTCGACTCGAAGCGGAGGCGCGGGCTCTCGCTGCCCATAGCAAAGACGATGGGCGTGAGCCCGAAGGTCACTTCGAGAACGTATAGGTTTCAATCACACGCACGCCGTCTTGAGTTTGGCTCGCCACGGTGTAGACGAGGCTGTTCTTTCCTGCCATTTCCATCTGCATCTGCTGGCTTCCAAAGTCCTTGGCGCCCACTGGACAGCCGCTTTCCACTTGCTTGATGTTGCGCAACGCATTGGAAGTCGTCACTTCAAATGTGTAGACGTCCTGAGCCCCGCGGCAGTTGAATTCGGCAAGAACAATATTGGAATTCGACAGTTTCACGCTGCCCGTCATGGTCAGCTGATAGCTTTCGCCACCTGTTGATTCCAGCATCCAAATGTAGTCGCCAATCACCTGACTCGTTTGTGGGTCGAGCTTCACGCCCTCGTTGTTGAAGGCTTCGAACGAGTGGGCTTTGAGGTAGTACTTTCCATTTGAAAGGCGGCCGGCTTCCGCTTCGGCTTCTTTTTTGGAACCATCGCCGGAGCCCGACTTCGCAGGAGCTGGAGCGGGGGTTTCTGCTTTGTCCTTGTTGCTGCTGCTGTCGCTGCCGCATCCATTCAGGGCGACGACAGAAGAGAGACACAAAGTGGTTGTGCTGAAAAACGTGCTGAGCTTCATGAGAAGGTCTCCTGATTACGATTCAAGTGGAAAGGACACGAGCGTCTTTAGAGAAAAGATGCTTTGGCTTAACCCAACCACGGATCAATTTCGAGAGAGCTCCCGCATAAAAATGAGAAGAAGCCAAAATCTACAGAGCCGCTTCAAGAATTCGGCGACAGCAAGGGGGCCGCCCAGGCTTGTCGCCCCCCGCCGCCTCGCTCATGTACCCTCGTACACTCCGCTCGGTCGGCGGGGGGACTCCGTCGCGGCGGCGAACCGCTCGCTCTCGCCAAATTCTTGAGAGCGGCCAAGTTTTTTTAAAAGAATTTGGGACGGAAATAGGCCCAGCACGTATGTTGCGGTTACAAAGACGTAACAAACGGCGGGGTTCTTTTGATGAGTACCACAGTTGCTTCGTATTGGCGAAGGATACGTGCGCCATGATAAGGGCGCCAAACCTTGCGGGTGAAAGTCCCGTCGACAAAGGAGTCACGACCATGTCGTAGCAAACATTGGGCGGCCCGACGTAAGGGAGGCCGTCAAGCGTATGGAGCGAACCTCGTAGG
>JADCJN010000013.1 GCA_020247005.1 Silvanigrellales bacterium | reverse complement strand
TGAGGCACCCTCGCAAAGGCGTTCGTGGAAGAGGCCTCCCGATGGTTCCAGACTTCGCATGGCGGGAAAAGAACCGAATTCTCCGGCGTCAACGGACATGCACCGGGAACTCACGTCTGCCCCGGCCCATTGGCCTCGTCTTCTCGGCCTCCCGCTTGGCAGGCGGGGGGGGCGAGCCATGTTCAGAGGTTTGCGCCAAATTCGGCATAGACACCGAAGTGATCAGAAATGAAACGCTCATTTTCTTGGGAGTCCAGACTCGCCCTCTCGGGACGCTGTGCGAAGGTGGGGTCGAGGTGCACACCCAGTCCTTCCGATGCAAGGGGATTTCCCGAAAGGAAGCCGAAACGGCTGGCATTGCGCAAGCTACCCAGGCATCCCAAGTCCGAAGTGGGGTTTACGCTGTCGAGCCCACTGGGCGGGTAAACAAAAAGGTAGTCGATGCGGCGAGGTAAGGCGTCGACCCTTCGGAAGAGCGACTCCACTTGTGAACTAAAATTGCCCCCCACTTGGTGAAACTTTTGGGACGCCCAGGCCAGCGGATTGCGTCCCGGATCCCACGTTGCTGCGCATGCGGGGTCTTCCTCATGGCCAGCAATCTTCCAAACGTCACTCCAGCCATGTCGAAGCAGAGTGCGCACAGGGGCGCTTTCGGGCTCGCTGTTGAAGTCACCACCGAGCAAAATGGGTTCACCTGGTTTACGGAGTCTTTCGAGCCAAGATGCCAGAGTGTCGACCTCGCTCACACGACGCGCATTCGCTGTTCGAAAAGCCTTAAGAACATGCAGACGTTCTTCTTGGGAAAGGCCTTCTGAGGTCATGACCTCGAGCTCGGCTTCATTGCGAGGCGTGAGCGCGGGCGCATGGTGCAAGTGCGTAACCCCCAGCAACACCGACGTGACTCCCGTGGAGTTGGCGTGTTGGCGGTGCGGGGGAAGCGTTAAGCGAAGCGCCAACGCCACTCGCGACTCGTGCAGCTGAAGACTCAAATACGGCCCGCCCACCTGGGAAAGCCGAAGAGGAGAAAGCCGCAATTCTCCCGAGAGGCGTTTTCGGCCCAGGGCTTCCACCTTCCAGTTTTGCGGGAAGAGAATGGCCAGGCCTTCGTTCAGATTCCAAGGAGGTCCCCATCCAAGCTTCACGCCCGCGTTGCAAGAGACGTACTCACACCGCTTGTGGAGCTGACGGGCGTACCAGTGGGCTCGGAACGGGAGGGGATTGACTTCCTGGAGCAAGAGAACGTCGGCGTCGAGAGCCTTTAAGGCATTCACCTGACGGGCCAAACGGGCAACACGCTCACTTCGAGCCTCAAGAAGGCCGAACAGGAAAGTCCCTTTGCCATTCAACCCGTGCCAGGTGTTCAGCGAAGCGACTTTTAGAGTCGTGTTGGAACCGTTCATCGTCTGACGTTCCCGTGCAATGCGATTCTCAGACTCCTTTCGTTGAGCGTGCGGCTCAACGAAAGGAGCTTCCCTGCGTGTCAATCGTGTTTGGCTTTGCGGAGGCCTGCGCGGAATCGTTCCAAGAAGGTGCCGATGATAGGAGCGTTTCTCTCGATGGTTTCGGTCACCTTCGATTGAACGAAACCTACAGCCTCGCCTATACGTTCGCCCGCATTGAGGAGAATGGACTCGGCGGCAGAAAATTCTCCCACCGACTGCACGGCACGGCGGCGTTCTGCAGCCAAACGGGCGGCTGCCAGAGCCTCTTCCACGGTTTCTCTTGCGCGGTCGTCGCGACGGGGGGTGTCGCGTTCAGGCCGACGTTCGCTGCCCGGAGTGGGAGCAGCCGCACGAGGAGCACCGACACCCAAGGGCATCGCATTCCGGCGGGGCTGCGTTGTGTCGGCGGCACGCACGTCGCGAGGGGTGGCGCTTTCGCGGCTGAGGTCGCGTGGCTCGGGGCGACGCATGCTCTCGGGTCGGCCTTCGACGCGTCCTTCTCGGACATCGGGGCGGATTTCAGAGCGAAGGTCGGACCTCGGCTCTGAACGGGATTCGGCGCGCGGTTCCGAGCGTGGCTCGGTGCGAAGGTCGGGTCGGAGGGCGCTGGCGTCTGTGCGGCCTTGCCCCACGTCTTCGCGGCGAGGCAATGGGCGTGCTTCTTTTCCTTCGCGGACGTCTTTGGTTTCGCGTCCGTCTCGGTTCTCTCGGGGCTCGCGGAATTCCCGGGTTTCACGAGGCTCGCGGAATTCCCGGGTTTCACGTGGTTCACGCACATCGCGTTGTTCGGGTCGACGGCTTGCGGAGGTTTCCACTTCCCCTTCGAGGCCCGCACCGGCCGAGACTGGCGTGCGGTTTGGAAAGCGGAGCCCTTCGATTGGGGTGCGTATGGTTCCCGCAGCCAAGGGGCGAGTCGGTTCTGAATTGGTTTGGCCTTGCGGGACGCGCACATCGGGGCGAACGTCTGCACGGGCAGCAGGCCTGTCGTGTTGAGGACGGCGTTCGACAGGGCTGCGCTCTGGTCGCATTTCGTTGCCTCGTTCGACACGTGGCGTTTCTGTTGGGACACGCTTCGCCGCAGGCGCTTCTGCTCCACGTTCGGGACGTTCGGTGCGTTCCGGGCGATCGGTGCGTTGTGGGCGATCGCCACGCTCTGCTCGGAAGGAACGTTCAGCAGGCCGGCCTGCGACCGTCGAGGCTGTGTCGTGCTCGACGCCTTCGGCTTCTGTGGAGCTTTCGCTCTGTCCCACTTGGCTGACGGACTTCACACGGCCTTGATCGTCGAAGGGGTAGTCGGAAACGTCCACGAGCGCATAAAACGCGTCTTCGGGTTTCTCGACCGCAATGGTGAAGCCCAGAAGCTTTTCCACGGCACCCATGTTGAAACCGTAGTCTTCACAAACAATGGAGATGGCTGAGCCATCGGCTCCGGCACGGGCCGTGCGGCCCACCCGGTGAACGAAGCTTTCAGGTTCATCGGGAACGTCGAAGTTGTAGACGTGAGACAGGGCAGAAACGTGGAGACCGCGGGACAACACGTCGGTTGCGACGAGCACGTCGATCTCGCCGTTCTTCACTTGCTGCACAAGCCGCATGCGCTTGGCTTGGGGGATGTCGCCCGTCAGAACTTCGGCTCGAATGCCATTGCAGGCAAGTTTATAGCCAACCCATTCCGCCACAACCTTCGTGTTTGTGAACACAATGGCGCACGTCGGCTTGTGTGTTTTGATGTGTCCAAGCAAAACTTGGAACTTTTCTACGGCCGGAACCGCGTAGTTCACGAGCTTGATGTTTTCAGGAGTGATTTTTTCAGGGTTCGATTCAATATACTCGGGTGCTTCGAGATACTCGAACGCAAGTTCGCGCACCTTCTCGCTTCCCGTGGCACTCGTCATGAGTTTCTGCACGCGTTCGGCGGGCAGATTTTTCATAATGAATTCGATGTCTTCTATA
The DNA here is from genome assembly GCA_020247005.1 of Silvanigrellales bacterium. GTDB lineage: Bacteria > Bdellovibrionota_B > Oligoflexia > Silvanigrellales > Silvanigrellaceae > JADCJN01. Next base: position 14,824 of record JADCJN010000013.1, on the reverse strand, counting down.
AAGCCCATATCGAACATGCGGTCGGCTTCGTCGCAGACAAAGAAAGAAACGTTGTCGAACTGAATGCTCTTGTGCTTGTGGTGATCGAGCAGACGGCCCGGAGTGGCCACGACGACGTCGATGGGGCCGGCAAGACGCTGTTTGTCTTTTTCGACGTCCGTTCCGCCAAAGCAACTCATGCTCTTCACGTCGAGGCCGCTCAGGAGGCCGCGGATGTCTTTTTCCACCTGCTCGGCCAATTCTCGCGTGGGCACGACGACAAGGACGGCGGGAGACTTCGGCTTTCCTCGACTGTCTTCGCTTGCAAGCAGCTTGGCACCTGCAGTGATGGCAATGACGGCGGTTTTGCCTGTGCCTGTTTGCGCGAAAGCGCACACGTCGCGTCCGGCCAGGGTGAGTGGAAGAGCCTGAGCCTGCACGGGAGTGGGCAGTTTCCAACCGATGCTATGAACCGCCGCCAGCAGGCTTGCGTCGTCGATGAGACCTTCGAACGTCACATGTTTGAACGGCTCGTTGGCAGCAGAGGGTTCGTCGGAGGGGGGAAGAGGCTCGGCAAAGAGGCTTCCCTCGAGGATGTCGGAGGTGCTCATTTTGGAAGGCTTGAGTGCGGCCTTGGAGATTTTCGGAAGTGCAGCGGGCTTGGCTGTTTCTGTCTCCTCAACCACGGGTGCTTTGGCCGAAACCTTCGTTGCCTTGGTTTCCTCTTGGAAGGCGGCTTTGACTTCTGGTTTCGCGGCGGACGTGGGACCTGCTTTGGGTTCTGCTTTGGGTGCTGCTTTGGGTGCTGCTTTGGGTGCTGCTTTGGGTGCTGCTTTGGCGGCAGCCTTGGTCTTTGTGTCTACCTTCGAGCTCGCAAGAGCGCTCGTTTTTACGGCAGGCTTCGCCACCGGTTTGGTGGCAGCCTCGGGGCTCGCTTTCGCCTCCGGCTTCGCAGCCGCTTTTGGTTTGGACGCGGCCTGGGGAGATTTCGAGTCCGCCCCTTTGGGCGGCTTCGGGGCGGGCGCTGGAGCAGCCTTCGCGGAGGTCTTCGACTTGGGCTTGGTGTCGACTTCGGCTTTCGCTGGCGACGGCTTGCTCTTGCTGGTTGGACGGGTCATTCGGGGACGCTCTCCGCAGGCAGGGATCAAGGGAACACTCGGTGGATGGCATACCGGAGAAGAGCAAAGAAGTCGATCTCTCAGAGGGTGGAATGGCCCCAGAAAGGCCCAGGCGCAAATCGGCCTGGCTTGTGTGCGGCGTTCCTGTGTGCCATAGAATTCCGTTGCGCCAAGTGTCTATTGGGGGTTCCATGCTCAGCGGGCTGCTCACCTTTCTTCTTATTGCCGTCGCTCTCATTCTTATTCTGCTCATCATCGCGCTCCAGCACGGCAATGAAGGCGGTATTGGGTCCGCGTTCGGCAGCGGCAACTCTGCCGGCTTTTTTGGTGCTTCGGGCGGTGTTTCGCTTATCACTAGGGCCACCTGGGGTTTCGGGTTTGCCTTTTTTGCCATCTCTATGTCGTTGGCATGGGTGAAAACGCACGACCACTTTGGAGTAGGCCGGGAAATTGAAGGGCTTCTTGGTGAAGAGTCGGCCGTTGCGCCTGTGGCCAGCCCTACAGCCGCTGCTCCTGCTGTTGCGTCGCCCGCTGCGGCGTCTGGGACGTCCGACGTGCCCGCTGTGCCTGTTGCAAGCCCTCGTTGATTCTCATCAAGGAGCTCCATGAAACTTGGCTATGTGCTCCTCTATGTTAGCGATGTCACCCGTTCCGTGGAGTTCTACGAAGCGGCCTTTGGGCTTCAAAGGCGCTTTCTTCACGAGAGTGGAGACTATGCAGAAATGGAAACAGGGCCCACTGCGCTGGGGTTCGTGCAAGCCGAATTCATGAAGTCAGGAGGGACTCCTTTTTGCTCGGCCTCCCCTGGAGACCTCGCCCCTGCTTTTGAGGTCGGACTTGTGACTTCTAACGTCGAGGAGGCGTACGCTCGTGCTCTGGAAGCAGGTGCATCTGGGGTAGCGACACCACACGCAAAGCCTTGGGGGCAGGTCGTCTCTTATGTTCGCGACCTCGACGGGTTCCTTGTGGAGCTCTGCACAGAAGTGAAGCCCTGAGCATTGCGTTGCCTGCAGGGCAATTGCGAATGCAACGCGCTAGAAAGAAACGTCATCGACGTTGGCTGTGCTGGTAAATGAAGGGTGCCTTTCCGATGCGATTTCAGGCTCTCTGCTGTATGCAACCCCGCCAAGAGAGACGTCCTCTTCATAGAGACCATCGTCCATGGCAGCGTCGAAGCGCACCGCTGAAGTGTCTGGCCTGCTGTAGGTAACAATGCGTTCCTTCGCGGCAGCCCCCTTTGGCGAGGGCACACTCCGGGTGATGGAGCGCGATGTGTACCCCGTCACAAGCACCGCCCTGTCGGTTGTCGCGATTCTTCCCGCGCCCCCTCTTGCGTTCACTATGGCGCCGGGAAATTCCAGAGAGAGTTTCGCAGCCACCCGTGAGGCGTGTTCTTCAGAAATCCGAAATTTTGACACGCGAGAGCGTCCGCTGGGAGCAAGGCCAACAACCTCGAGACCCGTGACTTGCCCGCCCGCACGAAGAGATTGGATACAGGCGTCGAGGGAGCGTGACTCCACCTCGCCTGAGGCGGTGTTCATGCCCACCGTACAACGGACCGCAGCCGTTTCTTCTGCTGCCAAAGCATCGGAAGAAAAGAGGATTCCCCAGCCTGCCAACATGATGGCCACTGTGAAGGCTGCCGAACCAAATTCGAAAGCTTTTTGATTTTTCATATCAGTGCCTCCTGGATGCAAAAGGAGGAGAAAGAAAAGTGAACTTTCGGGAAATGAGCACGCCGCGCGCTCAAGAGCGCGGGCGCACTGCCTTTACATTGTGGTGAGGGAATTCCCCAGCGTCTTCACCTTGGCAAAAAGCACCGCGGTGACGAAGACTGCGACAAGGAACACACTCCCCGTGAAAGCCCAGGCCGCCCGCAGGAGTGGCTCGATTTGGAGCACTGCGCAGGCGACAATGGCCGCCACACCAATGAAGAAAACGACGATAAGGGAACGGAGAATGTCACGCAGGAACAAAACGAGAAAAACTCCCGCCGCGTTTTTCTTCACGTTTTCGGCAACGTCTAAGCCCGTGGAGGCTGCTCGCCGCGTCTGCTGATTGGTCAGGAGTCCTACACCAACAACGGCGGCGGTCCTCAAAAGAGCTATGGCGACTCCCATGGGGGAATTTCCTTTTTCGGGCGAGAGTAAACTCAGGATGGATTGCGCTCGTTCTCTGTTCAGAGTCTTAACGCGCTGAGTGTCTTTTCATGAAGAGTCTGCCAGCGACCAGCCCTACCCCAAAAGCGCCCAACACGTATGGATAGGGATTGGAGTGAACATTGCCGTCCATGCGAACTGCTTTTTCTTTCACGTTACCTTTCACCTTGTCGTACTGTTCACGCAAGGTGGCGAGCTCTGCCTTTACGGCATCGAGGTCCATGCTTTTTATAAGTTGGCGTCCTTTTTCTTCAAGCTGATCGGTGCCGCGTTCAAGAGCACGATTGAAGTCTTTTGCTTGTTCAGCCATGAGAGAGTTTCCTTGTGGTGTGAATTTGTGAGAAGGGACATCAAAAATTTCAGTCTATGAGCGCCTTGTACATCCAAGCCACCTTTTCATGGTGCCCAGCGAGTTGCGTAAACAGGTCGGCAGAAACAGGGTGTTCGTCACCCAGCTTTTTGATGAAGGCTTCGTAGACATCGGAAACGCCTGAATGCGCATCGGCCAGATGCCGGCTCAGTTTGCTTGCGTCGTAGATGTCGAGGTGGTCTTCGCGCAGAATGCTGGCAGAGGTGAGAACGCTCATTTCCGTGGGTGCCACGGCGTCAATGGCGCGCAGGCGCTCGGCCAACGAATCGAGCTCTTTCAAAAGTGAAACGTATTGCTTGTCGGTGAATTCGTGGACAGCAAGAAAGCGAGAGCCCTTCGCGTTCCAGTGCGTGTGCAACGTTTTCATCAACAGGGTATGGGTGCTGCCCATGGCGCAAATGAGTGCCGAGCTCGGCGTAACGGTGTCGCGTTGGTCTTTTGCCATGGAGTTTGAATGATTTTTTTTGTCGCCCATGTCTGTTTCCTTTCGTAATGCGGAAACCTGTCCGCAAATTAGAACGTCGCGCCAACGTCGAGACCCACACGGGTCAATTCCATGGTGCGCCCGGCACTGATGAAGATAGAATAGTTGGCAGCCTCGACGCCGAGGCGCCCTTCTCCACCCGCATCAATCACAGTGTCTTTTGAGGCGTCATCCCAGCTTCCGCCGAGCAGACCCCGTGGACCAAAAACCACAGGACCGGCTTCGAGAGCGGGAAAAACAACGCCGTGGAAATTGTAGGCTTTCAGGTCTTCGCCCAACTCTCCAAGGAACGAAGTCGTCGCTCCCACCTCGATGCGGACGAGTTTGGTGCCAACGTTGCGACGCACATAGGACATGTCGACGCCGGCAGCGTTCATGAATTCATCACGGTCCCAAAGCTTGTCGTAACCGACGCGACCCGCGAGACGGACGTCGTTCCATCCGGAAGGAATGTTTTCGCGCTGAAGTGGCGTGGTGGAGTCGGTGGCGGTGGTGGTATCGCCGGCGGCCGCCACAATGCTGCCGTCTGTGGCTGTGGAACCCCCAGGGAAGTCGCCCGCTGCCACGTCGGACGTGGCGGAAGGTGTGGTTGTTCCGCCCTGAAAGCTTTGAGGGAAGGTGTTCAAGTTGCTGGCTGGGGTGTCAGCAAGCACACCTGCCGTTGAGCTGCTGGTTGCCGCGTTCGAAGCGTCACTGACTGTCGCCGTGTTTGCCGCAAATGCTGTGATGAGAGCAGATTTGCCTCGCACGGCATCGACTCCCATGCCGCGAGCGTCAATGGTGATTCCAGGGAACGCCTCTGAGAGTCGGGCCCCCACGAGATCGGCGCGTGCCTGAGAGATGCGTTGGTTGATGACGTCAGATCCGCCCGGTGAGGCATAACCCATCACTTCAACGCGCGTCATGGAGAGATTTTTGAAGTCCTCGACGCAGTCGGCAACGCTGGCCTCATTGGAAAGTGTTGCGCCGCTGCGGAACGTAACCTCACATTGTTCTGTGATTTCAGTTGGTGACGCAGTCGACACGGTGGACTGTGCCAGGGCCGGAATGGTTGCGCCGAGGCAAAGACCAACACCTAGAGCCGCATTTGCGAAGATTTCGCTGCGATTAAATTTCATGGCCGTGACTCTCCTTTGGTTGAACTCGAAGGGGACTCCGTTCGACAGAGCGGTGTCCCTCGTGGACCTTATTGCTGGATATAAATCACAACCTTGCTGGGACCGCCTTTGCCCTGAATAACCTTGCCGGCGTCGTTCAGAAGAGCGTCGTCACTGTTCTCGTTGTTCAGAGTTTTGTTGGTGACCTTCGCCGCTTTTGTGCCGAAGAGTTCCTGAAGAGTGTTCGGATTCTTCGCGAGATTCACCTGCACCACTTCTCCACGCACGTTGAGGCCTTTGAGTGCCTGTTCCACCTTCGATAGGCGTTCGTTCGCGAGTTTCACGCTGTCGTTTCCAAGCGTCTTGGATGGTGTAGTGCCGCTCGGCGATTGGTCGGCCCAGGCCGCAACGTAAACCTTCTGTTCCTTCGACTGCATGTCGAGGCTATTCACGAGGGCGCGAAGAGAACTCAATTCGCCGCTGGAAACAGTGCTGCTTCCTTTTGAAAAGTCGACGACCTCGGTTTTTTTGTCGAAAGCGTCGTAGGTGGCGGTCTTGACCTTTTCACCAACCTTATTTGCCGCGGCATCCACGTCTTTTGCGGCCTCTGACAAGACTCCTTGTGCAAAGGCGGGCTGCGCAAAGGCAGAGAGGAAGGCGATCGTGACGACCGTTCCAAGACGTTTCATAGGGGGGTCTCCTTTTTGTTACTCAACTCTGAGGCGTGGTGTCGCTCTTCGGGACGACACGCCTCAATAGGGTTGTGCTTTGCAACCGCCATGCCAAAGAGGATTCCGCGGTCGCGAACAGAGGAGTCCGCTGATTTGATGCAAGACTTCATTGCAATAAAGAAGGGGGGGAACAGAAAAGGGGAAGCCGAGGCGGCATCCCCAAAAAGCGGTGTGTATGAAAATACATGCATATAACAAGGGGGAAAATCATTCACGTTCAGAGGCGCCGCGGCCTTCCATGCGCTTCATTGTGAGGCCCCGTCGTTTCGAGGCATGGAACGACGGCTTCGGAAAAACGGGGCGTCGAGGCGTTCTCGGAGGAGTCTCCGGACTGTCCTTGTCGTGACCTTTGTCCTGGTCTGGGTCTGGCACCTTGTCTTTGTGGCGCTCTCCGTTTGACCTCATAGCTGCTGTCATTGCCCCTTCCTTCCCTGCGTGGACTTTGAAGAGTCCTTGTCGCGATTCGACTTCGCGTCGTTTTTGTTCTGGTTTGCGTTGTTGGAATCTGGTTTCACATTGCTCTTTTTGTCTTGATTCTTCATGGCATGAGCTCCTTCGAACACGAAAAAGTTGAGTGCGGTCATCGGACCCTCAAAAAAGGATCCGACGGAAAAAGGCAACCAAGTTCCATGCCATCTCTCATTCGTTTGCCAGAAAGGCTCAGTTTCCCATAGCCGCGACCGAAGAGAGAGAGACGCGTTGCGATAAGAGAATACGTGCGTCCGGAGGGCCCATGACCGCCGCTCGTAAAAGAGAAATTGTTCCTGCTGCCTCAAAAGAAACGTCTGATTCGTTTCGTTATCTGACTGCAGCGAGCAGACTCGTGAGCATCCAGGCAGGACTCGGTGCTGGTCAGCAGAAATACGGCGTTGAGGAGGCTCCCCTCCGCATTGTTTCGTGTGGGTTCGAGTCGCGGCTTCTTTCTGCGGGATGGGATTTTGAAACGGATGACCCTTTGGAACGACAAGGTTCCCCTAGCCCCGTGAGCCAAATCCCGCACCAAAGGGGGCAAAGCAAGCAGACGCAGTCGTTTCACAATGCGGGTGCGCTGGCGCAAGCCCTGCGGGAGGTTTCAAGACGCACGGCACGCCACGCCTGGCTGCGCGACTTCACACTCACTCTGGGCGGCGACCACTCGGTTGCAGCTGGCAGCATTCATGGGTTGGCTCAGGCCTGGGACGGCCTTGGTGTGATTTGGGTCGATGCCCATGCCGACTTCAACACACCTTCATCGAGCCCTTCAGGAAATTTCCACGGCATGCCTCTCGCCGCACTTTGTGGCGCCTTTGAGCTCAATCAAGAGAGAGGATTCGAGTGGTTCCAGCCCTGCCTCACGCCTGCCGACGTCGTTCTTGTTGGGGTGCGTGACATCGATCCCGTCGAGTCCGGTTTGCTTGCGGCAGCCGGTGTCCTTGCTTTTAGCGCCGAGGACGTTGCGAAGAGGGGCATGGCGACCGTCACAGAACAGGCCATGGCACACCTTTTGTTTCGGGGAGAGCGGCCCCTTCACCTCAGTTTCGATATCGATGCCTTAGATGCTTCCCTCGTGCCCGGAACCGGCACGCCCGTTTCCGGGGGGTTGTGCCTCGACGAGGCGGAAACGCTGTGCAGGCAGGTGCGTCAGAGTGGTCTGCTTGTGGGAATGGATCTTGTGGAGGTGAACCCACGGCTCGAAGAACCCAGCCATTTTGAGAACCACGAGGGTGAACGAACCCTCACCTGCGCTCGAGCTCTTATCCTTGCGGCGCTGGGGAGAGGTCCTTCGCGCTGAGTTCGCCTTCCGAGGCCGTTGACGCTTGAAGAAACAGGGTTGCGGCGCGTCGAAGCTTCAGGAAACGGGCCACCGCAATGGTTCGTTGAGCCCCGCCTTCGGAAAGAAGAGTCAACTCTTCCTCCAGGTCACAGACTTCCATGAGGGACTTCAAGGTTGCGAGTTGAGCGTCGTTGAGCGTGTACGCGTCGAGCACGCCGCGTGACACCTTCGCAAGGCCTTTGCGTGCGGCGAGGTCTCGGATAAGGGCTTCGTCGCCCGAATTCAGAATGCCTTTGCTTTCTTCGCAAAGGAACGCGTGGTGACCCGCGTCGCGCAACTCGAAGAGTGCGGAAAGATGCCACCACTCCTGCACTGCCTTCCACGTGCCGCACGGCAGAATCCACCCGCTCAGGCTTTGAAGACTAGTGACCCCATGCATAGTTCGCAGCTTCCTTCGGCACACAGGCCCAACCCCGAAACGGAGAGTCGGGGTTCAAACTCAGGAACTCTTCATGCAGAGAGATTTCCCCAGAGAAAAGCCCCCAAGCCGTGAGAGCCGCCATGGCGGCATGGAAGACTCCGGGATTCGAAGCAAAATCGGCGAAAAGGATTTCATGGAGACTTGCCCCTCGAACGGCCATGCGACGCTGCTCGAGTCTTTTCAACAATCCAGCACGTGCGCTTCGACCACTTTGTGTCGACTTCATTTCGAGCAGCGAACCGACTTTGTAACCTGTGGACAAACTCCAACCCAGAGTTGCCAAGGCCGGGTTCGTTTCCAAGAGGAGGACCCCTGGAAACCGGGCCAAGAGTTCTCTTTGGAGGCGCCGAGAGCGCGCGGTCACTGGCGCACGGTTGGAACCCAGCGCAGCCTCAATTTCGAACGTCCCGCTGAGGATAGGATGCTCGTAGTGATTGCGTGCAAAGACTTCGAATGCACGGTCGAGATACGGCTGAGGAATGCGCACCCGTTTCTCACGCCGAAACGCCTTTTTTCCCTGAGCCACTCGGGCGTCTGCCTCAAGCTGGCGACGCTCTTCCCAGGCCTGACGCATGAGAACGACTTCGGGAACCGGGCAGAGAGTCGTTCCCGGGCAGGGAAGATCACAGGAGACGCAGGGGGGAAGAGTGAGAGGGGCGTCGAGGATGACGACGTCCACGGGGCCCATGTCGGATACGACTTCAATGAAGCGAGAGTCACTGTCACGATGGGGAGAGGGGCCGATGTCTGCGCTGTAGGCCTCCCAGATCAGAGGATTTGGGGCTTTCGTTGCGTCGGCCTCACCCTCGCTCGCCGCGTTCAGGCGAGGAGGGACAGAGAGGTCGTTTTCACTGACCCGAGGCAGGTCCTCAAAACGGCCGCTGAGTCCCCGACAATACAGGGCGTGCAGAGGCCCTGCCTCTACGCCAGAACGGCATTCGTTCAAAAGCGTAGACGCTCGAACCGCGCAGCTTTTGCGAGTGTGCGCTCCGGCAAGATGGATGCCCAGAATGCGAACGGTTTTCGGCATTCAACGCTGCCTATACAAAATGAGTTGATCGCGTCCGCCACGCTCCACCAAGAAGAGAACGTCGCGTCCGGCCTGTTGGGCCTTTTCAAGCGCATTCTTCACGTCGGAAGGGCCGGTGACGGCGGCGCGGTTGATTTCCACAATGACATCGCCGCGGCGCAAACCTGCCAGTGCCGCTTCTGACTCTTCGTCGACGTCGGTGAGAATTGCGCCTTTGGTGGCGCGCACGCCCAGTTCCTCTCGAAGGGCAGGATTCAACGGGGCGGCCAAGATGCCGAAGGCCTCGAGCACTCCGTTCCCGTCACTTTCGTTCTCGGAATCGTTCCCTTCACGCCCCGCGCGGAGCCGCCCATCGTCGAATGCGCCAATGGTGACGGTCACGGTCAGGGGCTTGCCTTCGCGCACGATGCCGAGCTCAATGGCTGTGCCTGGTTTGGTGAAAGCAAGCTTTGCCCGCAATTGTGCGAAGCTCGTCACCGGAACGCCTCCCAAAGTGGCAATGACGTCGTAGGTGCGAAGCCCCGCTTTTTCAGCGGGGCTTTCTTTGACGATGTTGATGATGAGCGTGCCGCTGTTTGTGGTGTCGACCTTCAAGTTCGCCAACACCTCGTCGGGGAGCTCTTTGAAGTCGCGCCCTTCGACTCCCAAAAAGCCGCGCGTCACTCGGCCTTCGTTAATGAGCATTTCGGCGGCGAGACGAACCATGTTTGAGGGCACGGCAAAACCGATTCCCGCGGAGCTTCCTGTGTTCGAGGCGATGGCTGTGTTCACGCCTACCACCTGGCCCTCCAAATTCAACAGAGGGCCGCCTGAGTTTCCAGGGTTGATGGCCGCATCGGTTTGAATGAAGTCTTCCAGTGCGCCATTGCCCACCACGTTGCCACGACCCACGGCACTAATAACGCCCATGGTCAGAGTTTGAGGAAGCGAAAAAGGCGCGCCGAGTGCCACAACCCAGTCGCCCACCTCCACGTTGTTGGAGTCGCCGAAGCCCACCTGCGCAAGCCCGCGGCCGTTGAAGTCGGTGAGCTGCAAAACGGCGACATCAACCGAGGCTTCCCGACCCACGAGCCTTGCTTTGAATTCGCGATCGTCGAAGGTTTTCACTCGAATGTCTTCAGACGAGTCAACCACATGGTTGTTCGTAATGACGTACCCTTTGTCGAGGTCGACGAGGAATCCGGAACCCGCCCCTTCTTGCACATCGCGCTCGCGCCCGCTGCCGGGCTGTTGAAACGGAAAGAAAAAGTCTTCCGGAAACGGAAGCCGTTGGCGCGAGGCCGCGACGGTTCTCCGTGTGCGGATGTACACTAAAGCCGGACGAGTCTGCTTGGCGATGTTCACGAAAACCTTTGAGAACGTCGTGAGGACTCGTGTTTCCTCGGGCCCGTGGTCCACGAGCGAAGGCGTTTTAGGAAGGGTGTATTCACTTCCCATGGCTGTGACAGATCGCTGGATGTCGTCAACGCGTTCCGGCGCGAAGAACAAAACACCCACACCGCCCACGCCCACGAGGGCGGCGACCACGAGCATGGCGAAGCCGAGAACTTTCATGCGATTCTTGATCACCACGTGCGCCATCTCCTCGAATCAGACCACCGGGCCTGTTTCGACTATAGACGCGCGCAAGCTTCGCACAAGTCTGGCCTACAGAGCTTCGATGATTCCAGCAGCGCCCATGCCTGTGCCGATGCACATCGTGACCATGCCGTACTTTTTCTTGTGTCGGCGGAGCCCGTGGACGAGGGTTGCCGTGCGAATGGCCCCGGTGGCGCCCAGGGGGTGACCCAAAGCAATGGCGCCTCCGAGGGGATTCACCTTCGAGGCATCGAGGCCCAGGTCTTGAATGACAGCAAGGCTCTGGGCAGCGAAGGCCTCATTGAGCTCGTACCAGTCGATTTGGTCTTTCGTGAGTCCTGCTTGGCGTAACGCACGAGGAATGGCTTCCTTGGGCCCGATGCCCATGATTTCTGGTGGCACGCCGGCCACGGCAAAGGTGACGAAGCGAGCAATGGGTGTGGCATTGTATTGTTTCAAAGCCTTCTCGCTCATGAGGAGAACTGCGGCCGCACCATCGCTCATTTGAGAGCTGTTTCCAGCCGTGACGCTGCCACCGGCGGCGAAAACAGGTTTGAGCTTCCCAAGCGCCTCGAGCGAGGATTCCGGACGTGGGCCTTCGTCGTTCACAAGCGTCCGTTTCTTAGTGACGATGTCGGTGCCAGTGTAGGCTCCGGGCGTGCCCGCAGGAAGAGATTCCTCGTATTCGTAGGGAAGAATTTCATCGCGGAATTCGCCTTTTTCTATGGCTGCGCACGCACGCCGGTGGCTTTCAAGCGCAAATGCGTCTTGAGCTTCGCGCGTGACTTTCCATTGTTGCGCCACTTTTTCCGCGGTGATGCCCATGCCATAGGCGATGCCGATGTTTTCGTCGGAGAGGAACACGGCGGGGTTCATCACGACTTTATGACCCATCATGGGAATGAGGCTCATGGACTCCGTGCCGGCTGCCACCATGATGTCGGCTTCCCCCAGCATGATGCGATCGGCAGCCATGGCGACCGCCTGAATGCCCGAGGAGCAAAACCGGTTGATGGTGACGCCGGGCACCGTGTTCGGATACCCCGCCAGAAGTGTTGCGATACGAGCGATGTTCATGCCCTGCTCGGCTTCGGGCATCGCGCATCCGACGATGACGTCGCGAATGCTGTTTGTGTCGAACTGAGGTGTTTTCGATGCGAGCCCTTTCAAACAAAAGGCGAGCATGTCGTCGGGGCGCACGTTCCGGAACGCCCCGCGGGGGGCTTTGCCAACGGGAGTCCGCACGGCGGCAACAATGTAGGCTTCCTGGACTTGACGAGTCATGTGTTGTGTTCCCTTGAGGGTGGCGAGGCGTTTAGTTGCGAAGGGGCTTTCCGGTTTGGAGCATGGCCCCGATGCGCTCCTGTGTTTTTGGGGTGCGCAAGAGTTCGCAGAACAGCTTTCGTTCCCAGTCCAGGAGCCAGTCTTCTGTGACGGCGGTGCCGCCTTCCACGGGGCCGCCGCACATGGCCGTTGCCGTGCGTTCGGCAATGGCCATGTCGTGTTCGGAAATGAAATTCCCCACGCGCATATTCACCAACATCATTTTCAAAGTGGCGATGCCGCCCTTTCCGCAAACTGGAATGTCGCGTGCCTTCAAAGCAGGGCGATAGCCGGCCTCCGACATGGCGAGGGCCTCTTTTTTCGCAACGTGCAAAAGTTCGGCCGGATTGAAAACGATGGTGTCGCTTTGGCGAAGGTAACCGAGCTCTTTGGCATGCTCTGCACTTTTGCTCACCTGCGCCATAGCGATGTTCATGAAAGACTGCTGAAGGAACGGAAAGATGTTTCCGCCTTTGGCGTCTTTCGCTGCTCGCAAGGCGAACTCTTTGCAACCACCGCCGGCAGGAATCAGCCCGACCCCTGCCTCCACAAGGCCCATGTAGGTTTCAAGCGCGGCCACGGCCTTACCGCAGTGCATGACGAATTCACATCCACCGCCCAGCGCGAGGCCTTGCACCGCCGCGACTGTGGGAACCTGGCAGAACTTCAGAGCCATGGAAGCGTCTTGGAAGCGCTTCACCATGGCTTCCGCCTTGTCGAACTCCTTGCGCTCCAAGAGGCCCGCAACCTGCGAAAGATTGGCGCCTGCGCTAAACGGCGGCTCCGCTTGCCAGACCACCAGGCCTTTGAATCCTTTTTCAGCGCGAGCGCAAGATTCAATGACGCCTTCCAGAACTTCCAAGCCAATGGCGTGCATTTTGCTCTTGAAACTCAAGATGGCGACGCCGTCGCCCTGCGTCCAAAGGCGCACACCTTCATTTTCAAACACAGTTTCGCCAGCCGACTCTACGTAACGGTGTGGCTTTTCACCGAGTACGGTTTCGGGGAAAATTTGGCGCGCATACACGGGGAGTTGCGAGCGTCCTTCGTACCGTTTCGAAGTCGGAGCCCACGACCCTTCTGCTGTGTGCACGCCTGTGCGTCCGTCTTTGACCCAAGCCGGCAACGGCGCATTGGAAAGAGTTTTGCCCGCCTTGATGTCTTCTTCTATCCATTGCGCGACTTGCTGCCAGCCCGCGGCCTGCCAGGTTTCGAACGGACCCATGGCCCAGCCGTAGCCCCAGCGGATGGCGAAGTCGACGTCGCGCGCGTTTTCGGCAATGCCTTCAAGATGCACTGCGGTGTAGTGGAACAGGTCGCGGAAGATGCCCCACAGGAATTGGGCTTGGGGATGGTCGCTTTTGCGTAAGGCAGCGAACTTCGCCGCGGGGTCGCGGGTTTTCATAATCGTCTCGAGCTCGGGTGCCATTTCAGGCTTGCTTGGACGATACTCTTGCTTGGCCAAGTCGATGACGTGGATGTCTTTCCCCACTTTGCGATAAAAACCCGCGCCGACCTTTTGGCCAAGGGCTCCTTTTTCCAAAAGCGCTTGGTACCAGGCGGGGGCTTTGAAATGCATGTGCCAAGGGTCTGTGGCCAAAGTGTCGGCCATGGTTTTCACCACGTGGTTCAATGTGTCGAGACCAACCACGTCGGCGGTGCGGAACGTGGCGCTTTTCGCTCGGCCAATGGCGGGACCCGTGAGGGCGTCGACGACATCGAAGCCGAGCCCCCATTTTTCGGCGTGGTGGAATGTTGCAATGATACTGAACACGCCAATACGGTTGGCAATGAAATTGGGAGTGTCTTTTGCCCGCACCACCCCCTTGCCCAGCGTTGTCACAAGGAAGCTTTCCAACGCGTCGAGCAGTTCCGGACGCGTTCCTTTGCAGGGAATCAGCTCCACGAGAGACATGTAGCGCGGTGGATTGAAGAAGTGCACGCCGCAGAAATTGGGGCGCAGAGCGGAAGGCATGGCGTCGGCCAGGGCGTTGATGGAAAGCCCGGAGGTGTTCGTGGCGAAGATGGTGTCGGCTTTGAGGTGCGGTGCCACTTTCTTGTAGAGGTCCTGCTTCCAGTCCATGCGTTCCGAGATGGCTTCAATGACAAGATCGCAATCGGCGAGCTTGGCGAGGTCGGTGCCATAGTTTGCCGCGGTGACATAGGCTGCTTTTGCCTTTGTCGAGAGTGGTGAGGGCTCGAGCTTCAGGAGGTTGGCAAGAGCTTTGTTCACAATCCCGTTGGGGTCTCCCTCCTTCGCAGGAAGGTCGAAGAGAACCACCTCCACGTTTGCGTTCGCCATGTGGGCCGCTATTTGAGCGCCCATGACGCCCGCGCCGAGCACGGCGACCTTTTTCATCACGAGTCGGGTGTCTGACATAGGGATTCCTTTGGTGTGGAGGGGAAAGCACATTGGCACTTTACCGTTCCCTTTGGCGTCCGGCAAACGCACGCGCCCAAAGCAAGCGCGTTAGGCCCCATTTATAAATGTCTGTGAGCGGTTGGGCCGTTTTGCGTTTTCTCAAGAGGCTGCCCTTCCCTGCAGATTGGCTGCGATGCCCTGGATGAAGTGGATCTCCTGGAGCCGTCTTTTCACCCTCTCACGTAGGACGAACGGATTCAGGGTGATTTTTTTCTCTATCAGACCAGCTTTGACGCTCAAGGAGACGTCAGGGTCTGCAAGAATGCGATCGAATGGCGTCATTGGCTCGCTGTAGCGAC
>JADCJN010000129.1 GCA_020247005.1 Silvanigrellales bacterium | reverse complement strand
ATTCCCGCTCTCGTGGGTGGGGCTGCGCTGTTTTTTCTGCCAGCCATCGTTGCAGCCCTTGCAAAGATGGGCGGGGGTTAATGCGCCATGCGTGAATACACAGCCCGCCTCAACACCTTCGAGAGAAGGCTGACCCATCGGAATATCAACGGTGAAGCCACCCTTGCACTGGGCATCACTGCCAAAGATTTCTGCGTGGGAGTCTTCGTTCTTTTGTCCGTGTCGATGTTGCCTTGGGTCTATGCCCCGTTTCTCTCTCTCGCATTGGCAGTGGTTTTTGTCTTCTTGTCGACCCGTTTTCGAAACGCACTGCCACCGCGCTTTTTTTCTCACGTCGTGTGGGCTTGGGGACCCATTGATTGGGCACCCGTGCGTCCAGGGCCTTGGCGTTGTGCACTCGCGCTTCTGAGGCGGCTGAGGCTTCAGCCTGCTGCCCCGAAATTCTCAAGTCCCTTCGCTCGTGCGAAGGCGCGCTTTGTCACATTTCTTCCCCAATAGAGGTGTCCGATGGCTTCACATGAAATTTCAAATTCACTTTCCCCGAATTTTTCAGCCGGTCAAAACTCCCCAAGAGGCATCCTTGCACGTCTGGCAAGACGTCAGTCCCAGCATGCACGCATCGATAGCCAGGAGAGCCTGCACCAGCGGGTCGTGGCCTTGCCTCCCCTGGAAGCGCGGGTCGCACTTCTTTCGGCTCAAAGAAACAAATGGAAGATTTGGTGTCTTTCCACTGCCGCTGTGGGCGCGCTTTGTGCACTCACCCTTGGGTATTTCCTCAACCACAAGCTCTTCGAAAGAATGGGTTCTGAATTCATCGTTGTTCCAGGCGCTGCAGATTACATCCGTGTGCGACCAAACCTCATCCCCGACTCTGCCGTCTTTGCCTTCGCAGAATATGTTGCAAGCCACGCAGGAACATTCTCGTACCGGAACGCGAAGGAGAGCTTTGCCATCATCGGTGAGCGCATGGTGCCTGAACTCAAGGGTAGGTTTCTGCGCGACACCGACGCAAGGCTTACCGAATGGTCAAGGCGCCGCGTCGATCAGATTTTCGCCTATGAACCCGCGCGGCGATTGGATGTCCTGACGGACGCCTTTGGCGCCAAGTACGCCTTGGTTGTGAAAGGAACGCGGACTCAATACGCGGACGGCACTCTCCTTCAAGAGACTGCCGAGAATCTCTACCTCGTGTTGCGGCCCCGCTTGTCCGTGAAACCGGGCACGCGTGCGGATGAGTCGCTTTTCCAAATCGAAAGGCTTGAGTGGGTCACCTCGTCTCAAGCGGAAACCCTGCTTGCAACACGCGTGCGCGACGACAGCAGCACCTCCCCTGAGAAGGGGAATTCCGAATGATCCCAGGCGACCAAGATATTTCTTGGCCGTCACGCTGATTGGCAGCCATGAGCCCAAGGAACGGGCTGAATTTAAGGAACAAATTCGTTGGCACGGGACCTGCGAAGTCCATCGAAAGGAACGGCGAAGGGCAGGTTCCATCCCCTGAACAGATTGAGAAAGAGAAAAAATTTATGACTTCAAAATTATGCTCACTCACACGACTGGCCTCCTTCCTCGGAGTGGGATTCCTTGCCGCCACGTCTCCCACGCTTGCGCAGGCAGGCATCCTCATCATTCCATCACAGGACACTCTTTCCATCCCCATTGAGAAGTCGACGGGAAGCCTCGTGCAGCTCCCCTCGGCGGTGAAAACCATCACCGCGAGCAAACACTTTGAGATTGCCGACGTTGCCTCAGACATGGACACCGGAACGGGCGCCAAGCTTGATGTGCGTCTCTTTGTGGTGAAAGCACTTCCTGGAGCGAAATCCGAAAGGGTGACGTTCGTTCTGGGAACAGGAAAAGCGGTTTCGGTTCGCTTTATTCCGGCGGAGGATGCCGAAAACCATTACGACCTCGTCTTTGCAGGCGAGCCTAAAAAACGCAGGGAAGCCCGCTTCCTGCGAGCCGAAGTGGACTTGATGAAAGCCATGATCCGCGATGAGGCCGGCGATGTTGCGCGCCAGGTGACAGACGAGCGCGTCAAGCTTTCTGGGCTCGATGGCGTGCGGGCCACACTCACCCGCGTTTTCGCCTCGCAGGGGCTCGTTGGATACGCCTTCGAACTTCGGAACAAGTCAGGTGCCCCTGTTTCTGTGGATGTGTCTGCACTTTCCTTGGGGGCTCCCAGCCGCGCCGTTCTTCTACATGTCGACAAGCCCACATTGGAATCCTGCGGCTTTGTCTCAAACCCTTCCTGCAAAACACGCCTTCTCATTGTGGCCCGGGGTGACGTGCAGGAGTCCCGTACTCTGAGTGTGCGGACACCCAGCGAGATGCCTTTTGTGCGCGCGCCTCAGGCCAACATCTCATTGCCGGAGGATGGCCAATGAAGTGCTCCACTCTTGTGAACAAAGTGACCCCTGTCGTCCTTGGTTTTGCTGTCGCACCTTTCATTACGTTTGCGCAAAGCGATGCCATGAAGGTCGTTCCACGCACGACAGGCAGGATGCTGACAGATGACTCGGCACTTGCTGCGGACTCTCTTGCGAAGAAAAAGTACGAGCAAAATCAGGCTGAGTTGGATGCGCTCAGAGAGCGCCTCGCAGCAGGTCAGCCTAGTGCCACACAAAATGCAGACTCTACGAATCCGCCAGTTCAATCGCAAGACGTTTCACCCCAAGAACTTGCACGCATGCCGGGCGAGGCACGTGGGAACTCGAAGGTTCAGATAAAGCCAACGCCCTCGACGGCAGTGGCCGTTGAGGAATCCCTCTCCTCGGGAAAATCGCTCACGGGTGCACGTCGGTTGTCGCCGAGTCTCACGTCCAGTGTTTCGCGCGGATCGCCAGTGCAGGTTTTTGGGATTTCCGCTTCACGCACAAAAGACTTTGAAGAGGGGCTGACGGTTCTGCCTACGGGCGCCCATGTGAAGGCACGGATTGTTTCCGGAGTGGAGGCGAATTCCCGTGAGCCATACCCAGTGCTTTTGCAGCT
>JADCJN010000128.1 GCA_020247005.1 Silvanigrellales bacterium | reverse complement strand
GCCGGATTCTTCCACGGCCTTCGCGACGAACTCAAAGGGAAGCGCCTTCAACAGCCCTTCGAAGGCGGCTTTGCCGGCAAGTTCAGGCGCTGCTTCACCGCCCGACTCCCCAGGGCCGAAAGAAAATGTTTCGTCCCACAGCACGGTTCCCGCCGCGTCCACAAGGCGCAGGCGCGCGGCTTCAGGGCCTTTCGACTCCAACGCCACAAGGAAGTCGATTTCCCCAGAAGCAGCCGAAAGATCCCAGCCCCGTCGCATCCACGATTCCAAGGGTGTTCCCACAGCGTCGGCAATCTTTTTGACCTCTTGAAAAATGAGAGGACGCAGTGCTTTTTCTTGAACAAACCGCGACAGGAAATCTCGCCGCGCCCGGCGATAGAAGGGTTCTCCCCGCAAGTTTGTTTCCGCATGCACGACATCGCCACCCGCAAGTTCCAAAAAACCCACTTGAGGAAGGCGAGGCCGGGCGAGAGCCACTTCTAAAAGATGTGGCGCCGTGGTGGTGGTCCCGCCTATTTCCAGCGCGAGCGCTTTGCGAGGGGGCAACGTTTCCGCCGAACCCACATCGAGAGCCGCGAGGCCCGATGCAAGATTCTTCGAGCGCACAATGGCGACTCCGGCAGGCCCTGTGACGTCTAAGGTGCGTCCGGCGCGCTGCAGTGCCACCTTACTCACCACACGGCTGTGTCCGTAGGAGGTTTGTACGGCCACAAAGTCGTGCGACACGCCGGGCGCAAGATCCACGCGGAGAGAACGCGTCGATTTTCCGCTCGCGTCCATCGCAAGGGGACGCAAAAGACTCACGCAGCAAGGGTTTCTGACCAAAAGAGACTCGCCAAGCAACCCCGCCGGATGCCGGCTTTCCAGGCGGCCCTTCGCGTCGGTTTCGCCGAGCTTGACAACTCGTCCCGAGGCCTGGCGAATCGAATACACTTGCGTTGCCGCAAGAGGTTTTCCATCGGAAAAAGCCTCCACAACCAAACTCGCCGGCGGGTTTGCCTGTGCGCTTGCCCCAGGGCTTGGGCGCAAGGCGGGCCCCGCGCTGTTTGGGCTCGCATCCGAGGTGGGATCTTTTGCCGAGGCGGGTTCTTCAAGCGAAGCCGTGTCGCCATCTGAGCCAGCGAGATCTCGTTCTGGTGCGGGCACGGCAAGGCCGCGCGTCGATTCGCTCAAGCTTTGTGTTTTCGCACTGCCCTCGCCTTTCGCCCCATCGGCTTTTTGCCCTTCTGCGAGAGAGGCTCCAGCATTTTCAGCCGAGGAAAACGACGACGGGTCGAACACATGGACTGAAGGAGACGCGCTCAGAGCAGGAGACCCGGAAGAAAGCATGCCTGCCGAAAGCGAGGTTCTGGCCGACACCTCGGGCTTTTCGTCTGGCAAGTCGGACTCCACCTTGGCTTCCGCCGTGACTTCCACCCTGGGGTCAAGGGTGTTTTGGAGCGAGTCTTCGCTCCCGTCCATCAACGGTGAAGTCGACAACAGAGTGTCCTCGGGCGCCCAAATGTCGAGGTCGACCCCTTGAAAAGGCAAGGTCGATGCCCCTTGTAAATCGGCCCCGAGTGCCCACTTCCACAGGGAGGGAAGTTCGAGCGCTATAGACTTAGGCAAATGAACCGCAGCAAACCCCGGTGCACGCACCTCAATGTGCGTCGTGTGCCGAGGAGGAGCCTCGAAACGTGCCGTCATTTTTCCTTGGGCATCGGTGACTCCCACAAACCGCCCTTCAATGGCGACCTCAACGCCTGCCACGGGCCCATGGACGTCCGACACCACAACGGGCAAGTTCCACGGGAGGTGCGGCGAACACGCCGTGGCACCCGCAACAACACATGCGGCCAACGGAAGAAAGACTTTTTTTTGTGAGCCAGGAATGATCACGGGCTTTTGAACCTCCTTGCATCATTGTCTCACACCTTTCTCCGTGTCGCTTGAGAACGACACGGCGTCTTGCACAAAACGAGGCCCAGTTGCCAGACCTCCGACATGTCGATTACCTCAGTGGGTGACGTTTCCTTGTCGGTGGTCTTGTCTGCGCGGCTCCTGCTCGTCGACCCTTCCCGCCGAAATTTTATGAGGTCTTCTTCGATGTCAAAGCCCAAGCCTTCAGGCCGTCCTGTGCGTGTCCGCATCGCCCCCAGTCCTACGGGCGATCCGCACATTGGCACCGCCTACATCGCCCTTTTCAATTACGCCTTTGCCAAGCACCACAATGGGCAGTTTATTCTGCGCATCGAAGACACCGACCAAACGCGCTTTCGCAAAGACAGCGAACGTCTCATTTTGGAAACCCTGCGGTGGGTCGGACTCACCTGGGACGAAGGCCCCGATGTCGGAGGGCCCCACGCGCCTTACCGCCAAAGCGAGCGCACAGAGCTTTACAAAGAGCACGCCCAAATCCTTCTTGAAAAAGGAGGAGCGTACCGCTGCTTCTGCACGCCGGAACGGCTCGACACCGTGCGCAAGGAACGCGCGACAGCAAAACTTGGGGGCGGTTACGACCGCCACTGTCGCGCGCTCTCCGTCGAAGAGTCCGCGAAACGTGTCGCCGCGGGCACCTCTTTCACGGTGCGGTTGAAGGTGCCGCAAGGGGGCGCCACTGTTTTCCGCGACGAACTCCGAGGCGATGTTTCCTTTGAAAATGAGGGAATCGACGATCAAGTTCTGTTGAAGTCCGATGGTTTCCCCACCTACCACCTGGCCAATGTGGTGGACGACCACGTCATGCTCATTTCACACGTCATGCGCGGCGAAGAGTGGATCACTTCAACTCCAAAGCACTGCATTCTCTACGACGCCTTCGGCTGGGAGCGACCTGCGTTCGCGCACTTTCCACTTTTGCGCAACGCAGACAAGTCGAAAATCAGCAAACGCAAGAACCCCACATCCATAAATTACTATCGGAGGAAGGGGGTATTGCCTGCTGCGCTACGCAACTTCCTGGCACTCATGGGCTGGAGCTTTCCCCCAACCTCCGCGCCCGATGGCACCGATGTTTCAAAAGAAATCTTTACGACAAACGAAATGGTGCAAGCCTTCGACCTCTCTCGTTTCACCCTCGGCGGGCCTGTTTTCGACATCGAAAAACTCACGTGGATGAATGGTCAGTATTTGAAGTCAATGAGCGACGATGCCTGGGTGACGCACCTCCAAAAAGAGGTGTTCTCGGAAACTTATTTGCGACGCATTGTTCCCCTCATGAAGGAACGCGTGGAGAAATTCGAAGACTTCATCGACAAGGCCGGCTTCTTTTTTTCAGGCGACCTCACCTACGACCCGGCTTCTTTGGAGCTCAAAGGCCGCACACGTGCCCAAACGGCGGAGGCTCTTGCCGAGGCCATGGAAGCGCTAGAACCTGTAGAAGAGTGGAGCTCGGCAAACATCCAGGCGACGTTCGAAGCTTTCCTTGCCAAATCGGGGTTGAAGGCGAAAGATGTTTACATGCCGTTTCGCATTGCCGTGACAGGCAAGAAGGACTCTCCTCCCCTGTTCGACTCCGTCGAAGTCCTCGGCAAGGAAATCGTACGCCGGCGCGTGCGCCTGTGCGTGCAATTCCTTGGCACATTGGCTTGAGCATCGCGGAACCCTCTGCACAGAAAAGGTGACATGCGTCCCATGGTAAACAACGACACCCTGCACCGTTACCTCGACAATGGCATGGAAGTGCACCTCACGGAGAGTCGCTTCGCTCCTCTGGCGAGTCTCCAGATCTGGGTGAAAACGGGCAGCATCGACGAAGAAGACGACGAGGCGGGGCTTGCGCACGTGCTCGAGCACATGCTGTTCAAAGGAACACGAAAGTTCCCAGAACCTGCGGGTATCGCGTCCCTCATAGAGGCTGCAGGCGGAGATGTGAACGCCTATACGACGTTCGATCATACGGTTTACTATCTTACGGGGCCCGCAGACTTCGTCGCGCGAGGCGCAGAAATTCTTCTTGACGTCGTATCCGACAGCCTTATCGACGAAGCTGAACTCGCCCGTGAGCTCGAGGTCATTCGCGAGGAAATTCGTCGGAGCCGCGACAACCCCTCACGCATCGTGTCGCAGAACCTCTTTTCCGCACTTTACGAGGGTACCCGGTTCGCGCGTCCCGTCATTGGCTTCGAAGACGTGGTGGAGGCCTTCACACCTGAAAAGGTGAGGGGATTCTACAAGCGTTGGTACGTGCCCAACAACATGACGTTCATAGCCGCAGGCGACTTCGATAACCAAACTCTCTTTGCGTCACTTTGTGAGTTCACGAAAGACTTTCGCCCAGCCAGCGTGCCTTCTCGCGTGCGTCCAACGTTGCCCGCCTTTTCACGCTCTGAGCCCGCGCCCGTGTCCATTGTCCGAGGCCCCTACCAGGAAGTGCGCCTCCAATTGGGGTGCAGAGCTCCGGCACTTGAAGACCCCGAATTGCCGGCTTGGGAAATGTTCGCGTCCGTCCTTGGGCATGGCGACACCTCGCGCCTTGCGCGCAATGTGCGTGACGAACTTCAACTCGTGCTGGGCATCGATGCCGACACCTACTCGCCGCGTTACCCCGCCGGACTTTTCAATTTTGGCTTCTATGGAAAGGCAACCACAGCTCGGGAAGCGTTCACCCGCGCTCTGCAGGAAATTGCCCAACTCGCGCAATTCGGACCACAGCCCGAAGAACTGGCACGCGTCCTCAATACGGTGAAGGCGGAGCGAGTGTATGCGCGCGAAAGCGTGGAAGGGGTGGGCCGCACCGTGGGACTTTCCCTCATGACCTCGCACAAAATGGACTTCGAAGACGCCTACGTGGCGGCTCTCGGCCGTGTCACAGCGGAAAACGTCCGCAAAGTCGCTCAGCACATCCTCGCCTCCTACGCCAAGGGCGAATATGCTTTGTCCATCGCCATGGCACGCGAGGTGAACGCAGACTGGAACGAAGACCTTCTGCGGGCCGACCTCGCGTCGGTCATTGCCCGTCGTTTTGGAGAGGGGGCAGAGGGAGCCGAAGGAGCGGCAGGAGGTGACCCCTCGGACAGCAAACCCGCCATGGAAATCGCATCGGCAACCAACCCCGAGGTGAAGCAGTGGCACTTCCGCCTGGAAAAACCCCACGCAGAGGACGCTCACAAGGAGACGTCCAACGAGCACGCCAGGGAACTTCATTTCAATTGGCGGCGCGCAGAACGGCTGCCCCTGGTGAGTTTGTGTCTGACCTGGCGCGCGGGTCAAAGCCTTGAGCCTGCCGAACACGCGGGCCTTGGAACATTCCTTTCTCAAATGCTCACGCGCGGCACACGCAAACAAGGGTACAAGTCATTCGTCACCGAGCTTGAAGACCGCGCCAGCGCGATTACTGCCTTTTGTTCCCGCGACATTTTCGGCATCCGCATGGACTCTTTGGAAGAAAATGCTGCGCGCACACTCGACATGATGCTCGACGCGCTCTTTCGCCCCGGCTTTGAAACCGAGGAATTTTCCCGGCTCATGAACGAAACCCATGACGTTTTGGTCGCCCAGCGCGATTCTCCAGGTGCGCGTCTCGCGCGACTCGCAAGCCCGCTTCTCTACGGCCAGCACCCTTATGGTCATGCGGCGTACGGCACGGAAGAAACTCTTGCGCGCATCACCCCTGAGCTTGTGGCAGAGCATTGGGCGCGCCTTTTGGCCGGCGCCCAGGTGTTCGTCGCTTCCGCAGCAGGTCGATTTCCTGTCGAAGATTTTTCTCGCCGTCTCCGTGAGGAGGTGGGTGCCTACGCGCTCAACCACCCTTACCGCCCCTTCCCGGCGGAAACGCAAAGCACACCGCCGTTTCCTCGTGCGGCCTCGCAGCGGGTCGCCTTCGGAGAACTCGAGCGCGAGCAGGCTCACATCAGCGTCAACGTCCGCGGACTCACGTTGGCCGATCCGCGCCGTACGGCTCTCGAACTCGCGGCAAATATTTTGGGTGGACAAGGCGGCAGGCTGTTCATGGATCTCCGCGACAAACGATCGCTTGCATACAGCGTCAGTGCGTCACAAAGCCCAGGGCTCTTGGCGGGTGTTTTTTCAACCTATATTGGCACAGCGTCTGCCAAAGCGCGTGAGGCCATGGAGGGGCTTAAGGAACACATCGAAGCGCTTGCCAATGAGCTCGTTGGCGACGAGGAAATCGCACGTGCGAAGGCGTCGGTTCTCGGCGGTCAAGCCGTCGACTCCCAGCACCTTCACACTCAAGCAAGCCAGCTTGCCATGTCGGACGTCTATGGGCTTGGGTTCGACAACTTCCTGCGCTTTCAGGAACGGGTGAAGGCTGTCACCCGTGAAGACATCCTCTCTGTCATGCGCTCCTTGCTCGTCGAGAATCCTCCGGTGGTCTGCGTCGTGGGTCCGAAGGGAACGTGGGTCCCCCCTGCCGACGACGAGGTTCTTTTTTGGCAACTCACATGAAATGACCTCAAGGGAACACGGGATCATTTCATTGAGACGTCGAAAACGACACGTGTTTTCAGAAATTCCTCACAGCCAGCCGCGTTGAGCCGAAAGCACTTTCACGGGCGGATGACCCTTTGGGTCTCCCGCTTGGAAAGTCCGTCGTCACCAACCCCGTTTGAGGACCTGCCGAATGAAAACAAACCGGAACGCCACAAAGACTCTTCTTGTCGCAGCCGCCTCCCTTGCCCTGGCCTCCTGCGGCTCGAAAAGTGAGTCCACGCCCGAAGCCGATGCTGCCGCACCTGAGGCTCCCGCAGCCCCCGTGAACGCGACGCTTTCGAAGCTCGACTCCAGCGGCGCAGTGATGAACTTTGCAGTGAACGCCCTGAGCAGTTCCATGAAGGGTTCCGCAAGCTCGGCCCTCGCACTCGAAGGCGACCAAACCTCCGCCCACGCCTCATTTCCTCAGTGCAGCGAGCATGGCGAGGCGTATTCCCAGGAAGAAGCACGGCGAATGGAACCTTCCGACGCCGGGTTCTCAGAGGCCACACTCTTTTGCCAATTGAACGTCAACGATAGCGCCGAAACCATTCTCGGTTCGCTCACCATGGCGAAAAAGGTACTCTGCACCGTTGAAAAGAGCCTTGGCAAAGAACCTGAGTACACGGCTGAAGGCAAAACCTATTCGAACGTCAAATTGAAAATGAGCAAAGACTGCGGTTGGAGCGACAAAGACATTGCGGAAATGTCGGGTCAAATGCCACCCGCCACATTCGTCACGAAAGAACTGGCCAAGGGTGATTGGAAGCGTTCCGTGACCATCGCCCTCGCCGGCATGATCGATTTCAAGTTGTTCTACACCGTTGACGGCGACACACTGGCCATCAAGAAAGTGGAAGGGTGGAAACAAAGTGAGCGTTGTGCAAAATCCGAATCGAGCTGCAACGCAGACGTCATTCCCGATTCGGCCACAGGTTCTCGCGGTGACGTGATTGCTCTCAATTTGAAGACCGGAACTCTGCGTGCCGAAACCTCGGACAACTACTGGGGCCGCCGTGCGCGTGGGCTCATCAAAGGCACCATTGGCGCAGACGGAAAGTTTTCCAAGGTCACTGACATCGAGCTCCTTTACAGCGACACCTACGTGATGAAGAATGAAGGCGTCAGTGGAGTGTACGGAAAAATGGCTTCGGCCAAAGGCACTTCGAGCGCAGGAATTCTCTACAAGGGTGGCCAATTCGCTTGCGGAGGTCAGAACGGTTGTGAACTCGACACGTTTGCGAGCACCGGGTCCGTTTCAGGGCCTGCGGCCGTGTGCTCGAAGTCGGGCGGCTGCTCTGGCAACACAGGGTTCAATTTTGCGTTCTCGAATGCCAAGGTGCTCGACTTCATTCGACTTGGCGCAGGTTTCGATGCCAAGGGCGGCAGCCGCTCGAAAAACGAGAAGTGGCTTGAATCGGCTGGCATCCCGACCTTCAACGCCGTTGATTTTGGCGCAACCATCGACTGATTTCGCCTGCGCCTCCTTTCGGAAGAGGGCGTGGGACGGCGGCTGAAACTTGCACGCTGGGGTCCTGAGGGTATCGTACGAAAGCTCGCTGACGAGCTTGGCGACGACTCCCTGCAAAAGGATGACCCCCATGATTTCCTCACTCAAGACGCTCTTTCCCACAGCCTCCGACCCCGATGTCGCTTGGGTGGGCCTGCGCCAGCTCAGGGAACAGGGGGCTTGGCGCACCGTGCGCGATGGGCGCCCCGAAAACTCCCGCTTGTCTGAAGAAGTGGGGCTGTTCGTTGAAGTCCTTGTCGACGGCCAGTTCGCCTATGCCGCCACCAACGTCCTGACAAAAACGGCGGTGCGTGACGCCTACCTCAGAGCGGTGGCTCAGGCCCGTCTCGCTGCCGCGCACAAGGTCTTTTCGTTCACTCCCGCGTGTCGGCCTCCAACGCGCGGCACCTGGGTGACACCCGGCGTGGAATCCCATGGAGCACGTCGGGTGGCCGACGACTTCGCGCTGCTTGTTGAATTGGCCGATGAGCTCCGCAAGGGGCCCAAGCACGTGTCTTCTTTCTCCACGCCAGCTCCCGAAGGGACTTCCGTGGTGAAGGCCGTGGCGGAACTTTCTTGGTTGCGTGTTGAAATGGGCTTTCTTTCCAGCAGCGGTGCCGAATTTGAACAAACGCAGCTTATTTCTCACGTGCATTTGGAATGCGTGGCACAAAAGGGAAGCGTCATTCAGCGCCGAACCTACGGTGGCCCCCGTGGTCAAACCCGGCAGGCCGGCGACTCCCTTTTCGACGCCGTGCGCCTGCGTGCCGAGGCTGCGCGCGTGCGCGAGCAGGCACTGGAACTCGCCTCTGCCCCCAATTGCCCCACAGGGCCCACGTGGCTTGTGCTGGCGCCCGACCAAATGATGCTTCAAATTCATGAAAGCATCGGGCACCCCCTCGAACTCGACCGCATTCTGGGTGACGAACGCAATTACGCGGGCTCAAGCTTCGTGAAACTCTCCGATTTCGGGACCCTTCAATACGGCTCGCCAAAGCTCAACGTCACATTCGACCCCGGCGTGGCCGGAGAACTCGCGTCGTACGGCTTCGACGACACTGGCGTGCCTGCCAAACGAGAGCACCTCATTCAAGAAGGGCGACTTTTGCGTGGCCTCGGAGGCCTCGAAAGCCAAGCGCGCGCAGGCGTGCCGGGGGTGGCGAACATGCGTGCCACAAGCTGGAACCGTCCGGCCATCGACCGGATGGCGAACATCAACATTGAACCTGGCGACGCCTCATTCGAGAGTCTCCTTTCGGGCATCGAGCGCGGCGTGTACATGGAAAGCAACAAGTCGTGGTCTATCGACGACTACCGTAACAAGTTTCAGTTCGGTTGTGAGTTCGCGCGTCTTATAGAAAACGGGAAGCTCACGGGGCTCGTGCGCGATCCCAATTACCGGGGCGTCACACAGAGTTTCTGGCACGCGCTCGAGAAAGTGGGGGACGCCTCGACGCTCGGCATTTTTGGCACACCAAATTGCGGAAAGGGCGAGCCGAATCAGGTGATCCGTGTGGGCCACGCCTCTCCTGTATGCGCCTTCCGAGGCGTCGAAGTTTTTGGAGGAGAATCTTGATGCCTGGTCCATCGCATTCATCACTCTCGTCGCATTCCTTCACGTGGATGGAGGCCCGGGAAAAGGCCTTTCGCGCGGTTGTTTCTGGCACGCTCAATGCACTTTCCCAGCACGAAGCACTCTCGCTTTCCCTCACCGCGGAAGACTCCCAATTCGTGCGGTTCAACAACGCCCGTGTCCGCCAGCTGGGCACCGTCGACGACGGCACCTTGCAAATTCGCTTTATGGCGCATGGACGACAAATTGTGGCGGACGCTCCTTTTACGGGCGACGAAACCACCGACCTCACCCGAATTCTGGCTCTTGTGGCGCAGTGCCGCAAAGAAGCGTCGGAACAACCTGAAGATCCCACCACGGTGTTGCCTTCGAGCACCGCAACGAGCCGCGCTGTGACGTTCGGCCAAGTGCCCTCCCGTGAAGGCATTGCGAGGGCCCTCCTTGAACATGCCTTAGGCACGGACATGTGCGGACTCTATGCGGGAGGCCCCATCGTCAGAGCCCTGGCCGACTCCGCCGGGCAGTTTCACTGGTTCGCGAACGAAAGCTTTTTTGTCGATTACTCGTTGTGGCACTCAAGCGGTAAGGCTGTAAAATCGGGGTACGCGGGGACCCACTGGAACGACGACGCTTGGCACGCAAGCCTCGCCGACGCACGGGCGCAAGTTTCGGCCCTCGACCTTCCCACGCGTCGCGTGAGCCCAGGCACCTGGCGTGCGTTCCTCGAGCCCGCAGCTCTGTCTGAAATCCTTTCCATGTTTTCTTGGAACGGACTTTCCGAGCGTGCCTTGCGGCAAAAAGAAAGCGCGTTTCTCGCTATGCGTGAAGGCCGCCAACAACTTTCACCCCTTTTCACGCTCCGCGAGAGCTTTCTTTCCGGCACCGTTCCCCGCTTCACCTCGGAAGGCGACCTCGCCCCGGAAGAAACGCTTCTCATCGACAAGGGAACACTGGTTTCGGGGCTTGTGTCTTCGCGCACGGGCAAAGAGTACGGCATCGCGCACAACGGCGCCTCCGCGTGGGAATCGTTGCGAAGCCCCGTGGTGGACGCAGGAACACTTTCGCGCGCGGAAGCCGTGGCTCGCCTCGACACAGGCCTGTGGCTTCCCAATCTTCACTATTTGAATTGGAGCGATGTTCCCAACGCGCGCATCACGGGCATGACCCGTTACGCTTGCCTTTGGGTGGAAAACGGAAAATACCAAGGGCCCATCGCCGACCTTCGCTTCGACGACACCATTTACAACGTTCTGGGGGCGCAGCTCGAAGCTCTCACGCGCGAGCGTCAGCTCGTTCCCGAAACGGGCACATATGGCGCCCGGAATCTGGGGGGCATCCTTCTCCCAGGGGCGCTGGTGGGGGGCCTGCGTTTCACGCTCTAAACTTAAAATGGAAAAGACGAGCCTCGGGGTTCGGGAGGGGCCACAAGCGTTACCCGAGCCCCACCAGCGCCTGAGCCGGCTTCACCTTCCGCACGCGCTTCGAGTCCGGTGAGAACCGCAGCGGCCCGCAAAGAAACATCGAGAGCGTCCGCAGTCGGAAACGGCCCGGTCGCGCCGAAAAATTCAACCAAGAACGGGTGCGTATTCGAAAGCCCAAGCGCATCGCGAAAAGCCGCACGCAACAAAGCCTTGTCGTAACCCCGAGGGCGTTTCCGCGTGGCTGCCGCCACGTCCAAAGTGGCGCCGTAGGGTTGAAACGTCCATCCGTAGGCAACGTCGCGTGAATCTACGGCAGCCGGCAAACCGCTCTGCTTCGAGAGTCGTGTCAAAACATCTTTCACCCGAGCGTGGGCACCCGCCGCATCAGGCCCATGAACCTCGAGAGCCACCAACGCCGCGCGCGCGGCAAGCCAGGCGCCCAAAACATAGCCATGGCTAGGGCTTTCAAGCGACAGGGACTCCATTGTTTTCCCTGCTCCGTTGGTACCAGCCGAGGTCGTGCCCAGGAGGCGCAGGGCGTCGAACGTCGCATTCCATTGTTCCAGCCGTGCTTCAAGCGTCACCTTGTCTGCAAAACGGGTCGCCAGCTCCAAACGAGCCAGGCCTTCGGTGAAACCCTCAAAAAAATAGAGCTGACGATTGCGCTCGCTTGGAAACGTGCCCCATTCGTAGCTATCGTGTTCGCGAGGGGCGATGCGCTTCACGTTCCACGCATGAATGACCTCGTGAGCCACGAGCCCTGCAAAATCGCGGGACTCCCTTGGAGCTGCGCAGTCGACGCCAAACGCCAGCGCTGTTGAAAAGGCATGTTCAAGCCCCTGGAAGCGGCAGCCACCGCGCAAGGCCACGTGAACCAGGTAACCGTCGCCAAAGCTTCCCCAGCGTCTCTGAAGGTCAGTGAAAAAAGCATCGACGCGCTCCGCACCTCCTAAGCCTGAAAAAAGGGCATCGGCTTTCGCCTTTCCTTTTTCTGAGGTCACGGCGAAGGCAAACGTCACCTTGTTACCCACCTTCAGGTGCAGGGCCTTGCGTGCATAGCTCACAGGCGTGTCGAGAAACGTGAGTCCATTGGAAAAGTCGAGGCAGCCGACGCCACACGGCTTCACCCCGGCACCTGCAGCGCGCACGTTCTCGAGCGGAACACCCTTCTCGTCGACAATAAAGAGCCGATGCGCAACGGCAAGAGAGGCAGGCCGCACGGCAGCGAATCCTGGGGCTGAGAGGTGCCCGGCGTCTGGACCCTGGAGACCCATGACAGCGGGCCAACGGGTGCGCAAGGCGGAGTCGAATGAAACCCGATAGCCAAAGAGGGTGCCTTTCGCCACGGCTCCACGCTTCAACTCGGAAAAGGTCTCGGTTTCGTCGAGCGACCAGGGCCAATGATAGCCAGGAACGGTCGTAGGCTCGCCTCCCGAAAGCTCACCCGCACCACGTGCGCTCACCCACACGTTTTCCTTGGAGGGCAAAAACGGGGAAACGTACCAGGTGAGTCCCTTTTGAAGTGGCTTCAAAAGGGAAAGTGGCGCGGGAAGAGCCCCCGGGCCTTGTTCCGGCGGGGGCTCGTTGCCCCGATCCTCGTCGTTGTTCCCGATG
>JADCJN010000127.1 GCA_020247005.1 Silvanigrellales bacterium | reverse complement strand
TCGGTCAAAACACGTGTGGTGAGGGAAAGTTCGAAGGGCCCATTCACCCTCACCCCAGGTTGGTTCACATTGGCTCTTGTTGAGAGAAGCACACGGATGTCTCGATCGGCACCGATATTCGTCACGTCGAGGTCGAGCTCGCGGATGCGCACAGAGTCCTTTGTTCCTTCAACTCCCACTTCCCTCAGTGTAAGACTGGCGTCATTGATGGAGAGAGACTCAACGACAATGTTCTTCTTGAGTTCCTCAATTTCTGCGCCACGCGCCTGGGTTTCGCCGGGCGTTAACGGAGGTTCACCTGGCAATGGCGTCGGCGAAACTTCAGGAGAACCTGACTCGGCAGCCGGCTTTTTCTCTTTCGCGAGGCTCGTTAAGTTGCTCGCGAGTCCAGCACGCACAACGACAATTTCAGGCCGATCGATTTTCACGGTTCCAACAAATTTACGCTCGAAGAGGGGAGCCAGTGCGGTGCGGAATACAAGCTCGTCTACTGCAAAAAGACGTGTTCCAGAGAACTTCGGATCTGTGTTCTCGATCGTGACTTTCGTAAGTTTTACGCCAAGTCCAGTCAGAATGGTGAGTCTTGCAGATTCGAAATCTATCTTCGCATTCACCTGCTCGGCAACCAAAGCCTGAATTTGAGGTTTGAAGCGGTTGAAGTCGATGAGGAACGGGAGCGCGACGAGCGCGAGTACGAGGACAACAAGTGCTCCCAGACTTCCCAAGATTATTTTCAAAGTCCGTTTCATGCCGCGGAGTCCTTCCCGGTGTCAGAGGGCAATGCCGAGCGTCAAACCAAAATCGGGTCGGAACAAACCCGTAGCTTTGTTCACCTTGTCTCGCGCAGCATTCGCTTTTGCCTCGTTTTGTGAAGCCAGACTGAGGTCTTCTTTTTTAAATTCAGGCGCAGGAAGATTGACTCCTCCTCCGATGTAAGCTGCGAGAGTGAAACCGCTGAATGTTGTCACGCGGTAACCAACGTGCGCCGTGGGAGACACGGTAAAAACCGTCACGTCTTCGCTGCCCGAGATGGAAAGTGTGTTCTGTCCGAGCATGACTTTGGCACCAAAAAAGACGCCACCGAGTGTCGCAAGCGGATAAACACGAACCTTTGGCGCTGCCCCGAGGAATTGGACGCGGCCTTTGACGCCCCCGTCTCTGTAGACCTCGGCATCGCGGTAGACGAGGTCTCCACCGAATGACAGCGTGTCGCCGGAACGTGCTTCGAATTCTACTGCAATGCCCCGGTTGATAACGAGCAGCGGATTCAATTCGAGAATGTAGTTTTTCAAAGGTGTGTTTGGCCGAAACGTTTTCCCATATTCTGGCTGCTCTCCCTGAGGAGGAGCGTATTCGCCCGATTGAGTGTTTTGGCCACCAGCGGGTACATACGTTCCGTCGGTGGAGCCCCCTGTTTGGCCGTAAGCGCGACCTCCAAAGGGAGTGAAAAATGCGAATCCGAGCGCATAAACAGCAAGGCTTGAAGAGGATAGGCAAGAAGTCTTGACCAGGAAGGCGTGCGAGGACATGCGAGTCTCCAGTGCCAGGGAAGGTTTTTATGCAAAAAAGGCATCGCCGCGACGCGATTGCCTGCTACACCACCGTGTCGCGTTATACACCGGCCCCCGCGAAGATCGAAGGGGCGTTCACTCTTGCTCCGCGCGCGTGTTTTGCCGCAGGGCAGCAGAAGAACCTTGCGCAACGCTCATGCAAGTGGAAATGAAGCGCGCTGCGTATTGAGGAGCGCTTTGCGAAAACGCCATTCGCACATGTCCGCGGCGCCTATCGACGTGACTGAAAAGTGCGGAGGGAATTTCTGCGAGGAACACTTGCGCTTGCGCAAGGGGTACAAACCTATCTTTTGCGCCATGCAGCCAAAGAACTGGAACCTGCACTTTGCGCAACACGCGTCGCTCTTCAAACGTTTCACGGAGGAAAGCATGCAGCTGTTCAGAAAGGGAGAGCCCGACTTTCGCGCGCACGGGAAAGGATTCGTGACGACGACCGCTTGGCCGGGGCAGCATGGCTCTGACACCATAGAACGGAACACGTCCCAGGAAGTCGGAAACCCAATTTCCCGGGTTGGCGAAGGTGAAGCGCTCCGCACGGCGGTAGTCTGCCGTTTCTGCACAAACGGCAGGCGAAACAGCAATGACGCCGCTCACGTGGCGAGCCACATCAGGACGGCTGGCGCAAATGAGTGCGAACGCTCCTCCCATCGAATGCCCCATGAGGAAAACAGGAGGGCCCTCATGAAATTCTGGCATGAGCCCCACGCCAGACTCTCCGAAGAGTTTTTGCAGAAGCAGTGGCAAAGAGCGCGTGGCCCCCTGAAAGTCGAGATGAGAGGCACCACTCGGACCGTGACCATCCCAGTCTACCGACAAAACAGCAATATCTTGCTGCAAAAGAAGCTCCATCCAGTGCCAATGTGGGAAAGTGCAGTCGTCACCCAACCCGTGAAGAAGGATGACGAGCGGTCGCGAGTGCACTGTGGACGGAGTGTGCGAGGCACCCGAAGCAGTCTTGGGCTCAACAAGAACGGCAGCACCCGAGCCGGCAGCCAAGGGGACACTAAAATAGGAAACGTGGGCGCGCTTTCGCACGGGGTCGGGAACTCGCCGGTGCGGCTGAACCGCGAACCGAGCCTCGTCCAGAACAGGAAGACGCCGCGTGAGGAAAGAAGACACGGAAACTAATGTCATGGTCGAAGGATTCCTCAAGAAGCCACTTGCCGGCAGCCGCGACGATTGGCTAACGTGCGCGTTCTTCCTGGCCGAGAGGCCGTCGTTTTTTCATGCGGAGGCCATCATGACAGAGTTTACCTTGAATACCCCCATGAAAGAAGTCGAGGCACGATTCCCGTTCTCGCGCTCTCTTTTGCACGCAAAGTTCCACGTCGGAGGCTGCGCATCGTGTGGCTACGAGCCTTCGGAATCTATCGGAGACGTTGCCAAGAAACACGCGAAGGACGCCGATGCTATGGTCGACGCTCTCAATGGCGGCGTTGCTGAAATGAGGGCCTGCGAACTCTCTGCCCAAGAACTGGCCGTGTTGCTCGACACCCGAAAAAATGAAGTGCTCCTCGTGGACGTTCGAGAGTCCTGGGAATTCGAGTTGACTCATTTGCCCGGGAGTCTGCTCCTCGGCGAAACAAATATGGAAGACGTGTTCGCGCGCGCTCGCCGGTCAAAAGAGGTGGTGTTGGTCTGTCATCATGGGCTCCGCTCCCTCAACGCCACCCTGTTTTTCCGACAAAATGGCGTGACCCAGGCCCGCTCGCTCCGGGGAGGAGTGGACGCCTTCGCACGAGAAGTGGACGCAACTCTTCCCCGTTACTGAGGGTTCGCACGGCTTTCATGGATGCATGACCATTGACACGCGCTTTGATTGGCTGGTAGACCAAAGACTTCTGGCCGGCGAATCAAAAAGCCGCCTCTCGAGCCACTTTTCCCAAGGCGGGACGAACCCATGACGAAGACCCCGACAGCGAACTCTGCATCGACGCCCTGGGACAAGACTCTTCAGGCACGGTCGTTCAAGGCGCTCACTCTCAGCCTGCTGGCCCTGGGAACTGCGGCGATGGCAACCGGCTGCGGCCCATCCGAGGGCACGAGTCAAAGGCTCTCAACTTCGAGCCTCGACACCGTCGAAATTCCCCAATCACCCGTGGAAGATCAGCTCAAAATTGGATTCTGCTGGGCTTACACAACCGTTGCGTTCGTGGAGTCGCTTCACAAGACGAAAACGGGCGAAACGGTGAATGTGAGCGAGGAGGCCCTGGGATTCTATCGCATCGCAGAAGAACTCCTCATGATGGCAAGAGAAGTCTCTGCAGCAGACATGCCCGAAGCGTTTGAAAACGTGCAGCTTGAAGGCTGGGTCATTCGCACGTCCGAAAACATTCCCGACGCCTTGAACCTCATCAAAACTTACGGCCTTGTGCCGGAAAGCGTGTGGACTCACAAATTCAACGACCGCCGCACGACAGAATCTCAACTCGAAGTCATCAAAAACCGCTTCCTAAAGCTGGTGAAGGACCGTGGAACAGCCGGAGTTGACGTCCCAACACTTGTGAAAGAAGTGCTCGTGGGCGCGGGCGCGTTTCCGTCGGCTCCTCCCTCAAATTTCCTTTGGAAAGGGAAAGAGGTTTCGGCTCAACAGTTTGCGAGCAGCCATCTCGGCTTTAAGTCCGATGACTTTGGAGTCGTGGAAGCCACGAACGGGGGCGATTATGCACGCGTCGTAGCAGCGACCAAACGCGCCCTGGCGAGGGGGTTGAGTGTGCCTTTGGGCATGCCCGTCAACATGGACAGGCTCAAGAAGGGCCGTTTCTCGGGTGCTGGCGTCGACCTTGGTGACGAAGATGCCTTCTTTCGAGAGGGTGGTCACACGGTCCTTGTCACTGATTTCGTGAATACGGGAGGCGAAATCGGCGCTGTTGACGCCGCATCACTTGACACGGAACTTGCGCGAAGCCCAGACGATCTCGACTTCCTCCTTGCAAAGAACAGCTGGGGATTGGGGGCCACGAGCAACGAAACTGATGTCCGCCTGTCGGGTTCTTTGAACGGTTATTATACGCTCGATCAACTGTATCTTCGCGGAGCCGCCCAGACTGCTGGAGAACCCGGACTCAAGGGCATTCTCAGTGTTGTTGTTCCTGTCGACATCGCTATCTCCCCCTTTTCGAAAGATGCGCCCAAAAACACACCCTACTCAGCCCCCCTTGTGGCTGTTG
>JADCJN010000126.1 GCA_020247005.1 Silvanigrellales bacterium | reverse complement strand
GCGCGACGCCAAGCCCCTTCTCCAGGGAACACAAACGGCGCCAGAGTCGCCTTCTGCGCCGCTTTCAGGCGAACAAGCCGTGACACCGCCTCCCACCGACTTTGCGACGACGGCGCGAGCGGGTCTCGAGGCGCTCAAGGGGTCTCGTGAGTTTGCAATTCTTTCGGATGCGGCTGCGTTGTCTCCGTGGCAACGCCTCTTGTGGCTCGTGTTCGGGGAAGGCTCGCACGTCTTGTTTCTTCTGCTCGGAATCACTCTCGGGAACCTCTTTTTCCTCGACGTGGCTTTTGCTCAGGTGGAACGTGTGCGCGCGGCGGCGCGCTATGTGAATGCAAGGTCGGCGCAGTTTCCTCCTGCTCTCGCGGCATCTTTGGCTCGTTTGCGTTTTGTGGCGCAAGAGGGTTTGCCCTTGTCCCCAGAAGAAAGCCCAGGCGGCGCCCCTGCGGCTGCACCTGCGGCTGCACCTGCGGCTGCCTCTGAGGTCGCACGTTTTCTCCCTGAAAATGAAGTGATCGTTGCGCACCACAAGGAGCGCGATGGCGAGCGCCCATTTGCCCAAACAGGAGCCAATGGGACTGCGGTTCCGTTGTGGAAAAGGCTCTTTGCCCGTCGCTTGGAGCGCGGCCGTGTGCGGATGTGGGGATACGTGTTTGAGTTCGCCGAAGGGCCAGCAGCTCGTGGTTGGGAGCTCAAATACTTCTCGTTGCCTCTGCCCGTCGCCCTTGTGGCTGTCGGTGTTCTTGCGGGACTTGGTGCGGTGGGCGGCGACGCCCAAGGAGTGTATGCGGCTTTTGCAAGTGCACCCACTTTGCCTTGGGCGGGACTCGCTGCAGTGGTCTCGTTTCTTGTCCTCACTGTCGTCGCGTTCCAGGGGGCGGTTGCAGTGTATATGCGCTTGCCCCCTCTCTTGCTCCTCGTCTGCCTCTTTGTTCTCTTCATTGTCGGAACGACGGGCGTCTTGACGCCGCTCGTGATTCTTGCCGCCCTGGGAGGGTTTGGTCTTCTCGACTACGCCTACGACTTCCGTGGGCGTCTGCCTTCGTCTGTTCCTCGGCCTCCTTCCGTTCCCCGGCCTTTTTCGTAGGCCCTTTTTCGCCTGGTTTCAGCCTTGCGGTTTCGCGCGAGGCGGTGTAGACCCGGCTCCTCATGTGTACCTGAGTATCGAATTGGTGGAGTTTCCCATGCTCGTTCTGCTGCAAGCCAACGTCCCCAGCCTGGGCCATATCGGCGACCTCGTGAACGTGAAGCCCGGCTTCGCGCGCAATTTCCTCTTCCCCCGAAAGTTTGCCATCATGGCAAACGCCGGGAATAAGAAGGAACTCGAGCACAACCTCCGCATCGCCGAACAAAAGAAGGCGAAGGCGCTTGCCGCTGCGAAGGAACTCGCGAATCAAATCGCGTCTGTGTCCCTCACCATCCAAAAGCCTGTGGGTGAAGAGGACAAAATTTTCGGAACCGTGACGAACACCGAACTCTCCGAGGCCTTCAAGGCCGAGGGCTTCGACTTCGATCGTCGCGCCATCGCCATCCTCGACGACATCAAGCGCGTCGGGGTTTACCGTGGCACCGTGAAGCTTCACCCCGAAGTCGTGGCAGAATTCAAAATTTGGGTTGTCGCTCAGGCGCACTAAAGTTCGTGTCACAACGCCGCCAGCGCTTCATTCGAGGCGCTGGCGGCGTTGTGACAGGCTCTCTGGTCGAGAGTCCTCATCCAAGGTAAGTTGGTCCTTTCGGACTTCTTTGCGGGGTGCAGAGGGGCTTTTGCGGCCCCGCGGTGGTCCAACGAAAGGATGCCGCTCATGACGCCCTTGCCTCGCGCTTCGCGGACCCCGACGCGGTCGTCTCCAGTCGCTGGTGCGCTCTCTGTTGCGGGCGCACGGGCTCTGTCCGGCGTTCTTCTTGTCGGAGTGTGTTGTGCCTGTGTCTCGGGGGCAACGACGGGGGCTGCAGGCTTAGATGCGGCGCTGGCGCGCAAGCCCAGCGCGCGGGTCACCCCGAAGTCCGCTCGCTTCGCGCCGGCACCTTTGCGGGGCGGACAGTGGGCAACCTACCTTGTGGGCGAGAACACGCAGACCCCCTTCGTCTACACATTCAAAGTGCTTGAGCGGGGCGACCTTCCTTTTTCGTTTTGGTTCGAGGAAGAGTTCCAGGATCGCGCATCCCGTGTTGTGGCGCGAAGTCAGTTCTTGATGGACGAGTCGCGTGTTGCTGTTGCGGGCTCTCAAAGTGGGTTTGAACCGGTCATCACCGACTTTGGCCGAAATATCCGCACTGTGGTGTCCGAGGGAGGAGGGAGTCCCAAGGAACTCCTTCGAAACGAAACACCCTCGGGCCTCTACATCTTGAAGTCCCGCGCAGCTCTTTTCGGTGGAACCGAAGCCTCCCGTCCCCGAAAAGCCAAGGTGCGTGGGGGCGAATTTGCGGGGTGCTTTGAGGCGGCGGGCACCCTGACGCTGGAGGGCCGAGAAGGGCCGGTGTCGGGCTGTCTCGACCCCCAGGTGCCTCTCCATGGACTCGTCGAGGGCCGCGACCCTTTGGGCCGGCGTTGGGAATTGGTCGATTTTGGGTTTTCGGGCGCGGCGTCTGCCCTTTGAGGGCAAGCGGAGAAGGGGCGTTGGCGGATTCCTGACACCTGTGCGTGTGCGTCTTCAAGGTCACTGCTTGGGGCTCCGATGCCCTTTCCATGAAGCACGTCAAAGAAGCCAATTCGCTGTTGGATAATGGGGATGCGTCCGGTGCGCTGGGCATCCTCGAAGACATTCTTTCTCTTGCGCCCCGCAACAGCGAGGCTCTGCGGTTGAAAGCGCGCATCCTCGACGGGTGGGGGCGGTTCGACGAATCCCTGCAAGCGCTTCATGCTCTTTCGCAGCTGTCCTCCTTGAGCGAGGCGGAACTCGCCGACATTGAGGCTCGTGCGATGGAGGAGAAGGAGGCGATTGTCTACAGCGAGCTCTCGGCCGAAGGGCGCTGGTACTTTGCATTTCCGACCGCCCAGGTGTGGATCTCGCTTTACGGATTTGTGGGCTGTGCGGCGTTTCTCCTTCTTTCGCCGGGGCTTCTTTCTGGCGGAGCGGAGAATCTTGCCGAGCTTGCGGCCGCCTTTGGTTTCTTCGTGGTTCTGCCCTGGCTCGCGCTTCTGGTTGTCCATGTCACCGGAGTCAAACGCATTCTTGTGGGCCTTTCTGGCATTCGTGTGTGCCATCGATTCCGTGAGGTCAATTACCCGTGGTCGTCTTTGTCGAAAGCCATTGTAGAATACGACCATGACATTAAAATGGGCTATTTGCGACTTCATCTCTACACTGCGGAAAAAGGAACTGGGCCTACACTGTCGCTCGATATATCGCAAAAAAGAAGCGTGGTGAAAGCACGACGTCATTTTGTAAGAAACGTGCTGTCGTATATGGATGTCGTGTGTTACCTGCCTCGCAGCCAACATGCCGATAGGCGGGCGGGAGTAGGCTCCGACGAGCAAAAATTAAATGAATCAGTTCCTCAATCCCAAGAGTCTTCCGATCAGAATACAAACTCGGCTGCTTGAATGTGAATTGATCCCCCATTCTCTTGAAAATTCCTCCAGGCTAGACTACTCACGTTCAAAACGTGGATAGGATTCTTTTTAAAGAGGTCAGGAACATGCAGCCCATCGAGAGCCAATGCAGGGAACTCGCCCGCTTCGTCCTTTCCGCATCTCCGGTGGAGGAGCTTGCGCACGTTCTGAAGGCAGTCCTTACGCCTGCTGAAATCGAATCCATTGCCCAGCGTCTTTGCATTCTCGATGGCATTTCAACCGGGGTGGCCCAGCGCGAAATTGCGGAAACCCTCCGGGTGGGAATCGCCACGGTCACCCGCGGAAGCCGGGTGTGGCAGGAAAACCGCGACTGCCTTGGGCGTTACTTTCCCAGAGCAAAAGAGGGCGAGTTCGTTGCGGCGCCCGAGCGCGCTGAGGCCGTGAAGTCTGAGGCCCTTTCGCAAGTGTCTGTTGGAGCAACAGCCTCGAAGCCTGGACTCCAGGGAGCCTCGGGGCCAGCCCGAGTGGTTGCCGTCGGCACCACGGTGAACTAAAGGAGCCGCCGAGTTTCTGTGAGCGGAGCCTTCATGCGTTGTGTGATTGGCTCAGTGCTTTCGACTTCAATGCGAGGTATGCATCGCTCCATTCGAAGGGGCCCACGCATTCTCTTTTGTCGAAGCCAAAGGTGCGGCGCGAAAGTGCCACGACGGGTGGAGCTTGAACGCGCTTGAAGGCGCCCATGCCCAAATAAAGCGTCCACCAGCGTTCGAGGTCGTTCACAAAAGTGGACGGTGAAGGAAAAATGCGGCGAATGAGGCCCTGTTCACAGCCCAAAACGTTTTCCAAGGAGCCGTCGAGGTAATGGGCCAAGACATCTTCGGGCCCGAGTCTTTCCCAGTGCTCCGTCCAGGAACGGAACAGGGCATCGTGGTAGGGGTAAACCAGGGGATCTCCTTGACCACGCGTTACGTCTTGTGTTTCGGAGAGTTCGGCACTGGGAACCACTTCCAATGTTTCTTTTGGAATGACTTCGCGTTGGAAAACATTTTCGTTGTAGGCGTGAGCGAGTTCATAAACTTCGTGCTTCCAGAGGTCAGCAAGTGGCGCCAGAAAGCCACTTTGATCGCCATAGAGCGTGGAATAACCCACGGTGCTTTCCGCTTTGTTCGCATTGCAAGGAAACACGGCGCCAAGGGAGGCGGCCACGGCGGAAAGCACGCGTGCCGAACGGTCACGTGCTTGCACGTTCTCGGCGACGAGGGGTGTGATGTTCAAGGTGTTTTGCGTCGAGGCTGGGTCGAACTGAAGTCGTTTGAGTTCTGCGAGAGTCAAATTGACGGAGGCTTGGATGGGGGCTGCGGCATAAGGACATCCGAGCCGCGAGGCCAGCACGCGTGCGGCGTTTTGTGTGAGCGCTGAGTTGTATTGAGAGGGCATGTTCACGCAATACACTTCCTGTGGTCCAAGGACCCGTGCGAAGAGTGTTGCGGAAACGGCAGAATCGATGCCTCCGCTGACGCCCACAACGACGCGTCGAATGCCCCAAGCATCGCAGGTGAGAGCCAAAATGTTTTCGAGTGCCACGAGACGTTCAAGCGCGGCTTCACGACGGGTGGGCGGAGGGCATTGCGACGCAAAGGAGGCTGTGCTGACGGCTGCCAAGGAGGGAGGCGCTTTTGGGATGTTGGGGTGCGATGCAAAGGGAGCTCGCACTTCAACAACGCGAACAAGCGATGCCGTTGTGGGGTCTTGGGTGTTTTCGGAGTCGTCGATGTCGAACACGGCGAGCTCTTCGCGGAAGAAACCCCCTTCATAAAGGAGCGATCCTTGTGCATCGAACGCAAGGCTTCCACCGTCGAAACCATAGAGAGTTTTTCCGATGTTCTGGCTCCCCACAGCGTTGACATAAAAGAGGGGGACCTTCAAGGCTTGTGCTTTGCCTGAAAAAAGGCGAACGCGTTTGTCGCGTTTTCCGAATGTGTAGGGTGAGCAGCTGAGGTTAAAAAGGGCCCGAGCGCCCTGCGTGTTCACTTGAAGTGCCATGGGTTTCACTGAGTAGTCATCGTCCCAGCCATCTTCGCAAAGGGAAAGGCCCGAGCGGAGTCCGTCGAAATCGACAATGGCAAGAAGGTTTTCAAGGGGAATCTTTGTTTCCAAAGAGAGCCGTCGGAGGCAATGGAAGTGACGCGGATCGTCGAATTCGCGATAAGCGGGCAAGAGAGTCTTTGGAAAGAAAGGCAGTCCTGTCAGGGGATGCTCGAGAAAAACAGGGGCGTTGGAATGTGCAACGACAGAATTTCGAGAACGCGCCCGTTCACTTTCTTCTTTGTGTGGATCGATCGATACGAAGGCAGCGTTGTAACGGCGTGTGCGTCCATCCTCCCCTTTTTGGAATGAGTCGACACCAACGGATCCGAACACCACTCGCATGCCTAAACTCATGGCGTGTTGCGCGAGGAGTGCATGGCTTTCGGTGATGCTGGAGAGAAAAGAAGGGCGTTCCCAATCATCGCCAATGAGGTAACCCGGAACGGACATTTCCGGGCAGAAAAGGACTCGCGCGCCTTGCATTCGTGCCAACGCAAGGTATTCTCTCACCACCGCCAGGTTCTCACGCGGGCATCTTGCGCGCACGCGCATTTGGGCCAAAGCGATCCTCATCGTCGCACCTCCGCTCGGGACGCCACCCGAACGACTTCACTGTCGACGTCGTTCTCGTGCGTTCCCTCGGCAGCGTAGTCGAAGAGGCCGCATCATGCCATCGCTCGCGTCGTGCCCTCGTGCTGAGTTTCTTTTTTTTGTCCCTTTCGGGAGGAGTCTCTTTCATGAACCACACCCTCGCTCGTCGCCCCTTTCTTGCCCTCGGTGCCTTGTCGCTGGCGGCACTCGCAGTTGCTGGCCTGAGCCTTCCGGGAAGCGCGTTTGCCGTTGTGAACTCCGTGAAGGTGGGGGCGATTCTTCCTCTCACAGGCCAAACCGCCAACTTCGGGCAAGACACGCTCAACGGCTTGAAGCTCGCGCTGGAAAAAGACACGTCGATGCCAAAGGTGGAGCTTGTGGTGGAAGACACCCTGGGCACGCCTGCAGGCAGCGCTACGGCGGTGAATAAGCTTATCAGCACAGACAAGGTGAGCGTGATTATCGGAGAAGTGGCCAGCTCGAACACCATCGCCGCTTCTGCACCCGCTCAGAACGCTAAAATTCCGCTCATGACACACGCGTCGACGAACGATTCCATCACGAAAGGCAAAGACTTCATTTCGCGCATTTGCTTTATCGACTCCTTCCAAGGGGAAGTCATGGCGAAGTTTGCGAAGGGTGAACTCAAAGCCAAGACGGCCGTTATTCTGGTCGACTCTGACTCCGACTACTCCCGTGGACTGCGCGACTCCTTTAAAGCGGCCTTCACCAAAGAAGGCGGCAAGGTTGTCGAAGAAATTTCGTACTCCCAAAAAGACACCGACTTCAAAGCGCAGCTCATGAAAGTGCGTAAAGAAAAACCCGACGTCGTGTTTCTGCCTGGCTACTATACCCAGGTTGGCGCCATTCTCCGCCAGAGCGCTGAACTCAAAATCAAGTCGAAGTACCTTGGCACCGATGGATGGAGCGGCGAGGACCTTTTCAAAATCGCCGGCCCGGCCTCGGCGGGTCACTATGTGTCGAACCACTTCGTGGCTGACGACAAAGATCCGAAGGTCCAGGCCTTCGCGAAAGAGTACCAAGCGAAATACGGTAAGGTGCCTTCCGACATGGCCGCCCTCGGCTACGACGCCGCCTATTTTATTAAGAACGCCGTGCGCACGGCAGACTCTTCCGACCCCACGAAAATCAAGGATGCCATTAATGGCACCAAGAACTTCCAGGGAATTACGGGAACGATTTCTCTCGATGCAAACCGCAATGCGATAAAGTCGGCCGTCGTCACAAAGACGACGACCACGGGCTTTGTTTTCCATGCGCGTGTGAATCCGTAAATTCCAGAGGGCCGGGAGCCTCGGGAGGCGTGTGCGACGGTCTCCCTTTCGCGTCGAGGGAATCTTTCGCATATGATAGACTTTCTTCAGTACCTTCTCGACGGCCTCGCCACAGGGTCGGTGTACGCCCTGATCGCCGTAGGCTATTCCATGGTCTTCGGTGTTCTTCAGCTCGTGAATTTTGCGCACAGTGAGCTTTTCATGCTCGGTGCCTATCTTGTCATGCTGCTTTTTGCCCAAGGTGCGCCCATTTGGGCCGCTGTTTTGTTGGCGGGCTGCGGTGTCGGTGCGTTTGCAGTGCTCATGGAAAAGTTCGCTTACCGCCCGCTGCGGTCTTCGGGTCGTCTGGCGCCTCTCATCACGGCCGTGGGCATTAGCATCTTTCTTCAGAACCTCGTGCAGGCGCTCTTTTCACCAAACCCACAAGCGTACCCGTTTCACCTCCCCGATGGAATTCTGGAGTTCGGGGAAGACATCCTTGTGCGGCAGCGCGACATCCTTATCTTTATTCTTGCTGTGGTGCTCACGCTTGGGCTCGAGGCGTTCGTTCGCTACACGAAGCCCGGCAAAGGCATCCGAGCAGTGGCGATTCATCCGCAGGCGGCGCGCATTGTCGGTGTGCCCTACAATCGCATCGTTTCGCTCACATTCTTCATTGGCGCCGTGATGGCTGTTGTGGCGGGTGCATTGCAGGGCGCGGCGACGAACCAAATTTGGCCCTATATGGGTGTGAGCAGTGGATTGAAAGCTTTCGCTGCCGCCGTGCTCGGAGGCATCGGCGTTTTGCCCGGCGCTCTTGTGGGCGGACTTGCACTGGGTATCGTGGAAAGCCTTCTTGTTGGTTATGATTTGTCGACCTTCAAAGACGGTGCGGCGTTTCTCATCCTCATTCTTGTGCTGCTCGTGCGTCCGCAAGGGCTCCTTGGCAAGAAAGTGTTGGTGAAAGTATGAGCGACGTTCTCAGTTACCTGTCGCTTCCGCTCACCATGCTGGCCGTCTTCGGCATCCAGGCACTCAGCCTACAGCTCATTCTAGGAGGGGCGGGACTGCTTTCCTTCGGGCACGCCGCTTACTTCGCTGTGGGCGGTTACGTTGCGGCGGCGGTCAGTGTTTTTGCGCTCCCTGCTCTGGGTCTTGACCCTTCGACATCCCCCCTTTTCTCGCTTTTTGTCGCGGCGCTCGCGGGTCTCTTGGCAAGCGGCCTCACAGGGTTTCTGGTTGCGCTGCCGTGCCTGCGTTTGCAGGGCGATTACCTTGCCATGGCCACACTGGGTTTCGGTGAAATCGTCGTCACGGTCTTGAAGAACGTCGATGCCGTTGGGGGCACGCGCGGCTTCAAAGACATCCCGAAGCTCACGCATCCCCTCGCACTGTGGCTCACGCTTGCGGCTGTGGTTGTGTTTCTTCACCGTCTGTACGCAAGCCCCCTTGGCTTTGCGATTCGAGCCACCCGTGACGATGAAATTGCCTCGCGATCGCTGGGCATTTCCACAAACCGTTCCAAGGTTCTCGCCTTTTCTATTGGC
Source organism: Silvanigrellales bacterium (assembly GCA_020247005.1). Classification (GTDB taxonomy): domain Bacteria; phylum Bdellovibrionota_B; class Oligoflexia; order Silvanigrellales; family Silvanigrellaceae; genus JADCJN01. The sequence continues at coordinate 20,291 of JADCJN010000126.1, read as the reverse complement.
ACCGGCCTTTCAGGGCTTGCAGGGGCTTTTCATGCGCACGCACTCCAGTTCATTAGCCCCGACGCAGCCAGCTTCGACCGCAGTGTTGAAATTCTGCTGGCCGTGGTTTTGGGGGGAATGTTCTCGCTCAGAGGTTCGCTGCTGGGGGCTTTCCTGCTGGTCGCGTTGCCTGAAGTTCTTCGTTTCGCCACACCCGCCATTGCGGAGAAACGCGTTCTCTTCTTCTCGCTTGCTGTTATTCTTCTTATGATTTTAAATCCGAAAGGGCTCGCGGGCTTGGGCGATCGCCTTTTCCACGGACTCCGTCGTCGACCAAGGAACCCGCCTGGCGCATCGGGTTCGACGGGAGTTCCGACATGACGCCGAACATTTCGACACCGCTCTTGCAGGCCGAAAAGCTCACTGTTCGTTTCGGTGGACTCGTGGCCTTGAACGGCTTCAATCTCTCGGTTCCCAAGGGCGGGCTCATTGGGCTGATTGGGCCGAATGGGGCAGGGAAGACGACGGTGTTCAACCTCATGACCGGAGTCTATAAGCCAACCGCGGGCACCGTTCTGTTTGAAGGAGAATCTATTGGAGGACGCCCGGCGCACGCCATTGCCCGGCGCGGCATTGCGCGCACATTTCAAAATATCCGTTTGTTTTCGGGCCTCACCGTGCGCGAAAATTTGCTGGCCGCAACAGCCTATGCGCGCCGTCACGAGACTTTCGGCACTATTTTAGGCTGGCCTGCTTCGTTGGCGCGGATGCGTGCCAACGAAAAGAAGGTCGAAGAGATGCTGTCTCTTGTCGGACTTTCCGCACATGCGGATGCGGAGGCGTCTTCGCTCCCCTATGGCTCGCAGCGCAAGCTTGAAATTGCGCGCGCGCTCATGACAGACCCAAGTCTTCTTCTTCTCGACGAGCCCGCGGCAGGCATGAATCCCACTGAGAAAGAAGCCTTGCGCAAGCTCGTCGCCCAAATTGCCGCGCGTGGACTGGGAGTCCTGGTCATCGAGCACGACATGCGTTTCGTTATGAATCTTTGCACAACCATCACAGTGCTCGATCACGGCGAAGTCATCTGCGTTGGAGACCCCAAGACAGTGCAGAACGATAAGGCCGTCATCGAGGCGTATTTGGGCGTGGAGGAGAGTCATGGCCTTGCTTGAGGTTGAAGGGCTTTCCGTGAACTACGGCTCTATTGCTGCCCTTCAAGACGTGACCTTTCGAGTGCAGGAAGGTGAAATTGTCACCTTTTTGGGTGCCAATGGTGCAGGCAAAACCACAACCATGCGCACGCTTTCGGGTTTGCTCGGGGCACGCAAAGGGCGGGTCTTGTTTGAAGGTGTCGACATCCTCCGGGAACCCTCGCATGCCATTGTGAGGCGTGGCCTCGTGCAATCGCCCGAGGGACGCATGGTGTTTCCGGAACTCACGGTAAAAGAAAATCTTTTGATGGGGGCATACGCGCGCAAAGTGTCGCGTGCCCAGCTCGCGTCGGAATGCGAGCATGTGTTCGAGCTGTTTCCGCGCTTAAAGGAACGAATTGCCCAACCTGCGGTCACCCTTTCGGGAGGTGAGCAGCAAATGCTCGCCATTGGGCGTGCCCTCATGGGAAAGCCACGCCTTCTGCTTCTCGACGAGCCTTCTTTGGGCATCGCGCCCCTTCTCACGCAGCAAATTTTCCAGAAAATCGCGGAACTCAACAAACAGGGAATCACCGTTTTGCTTGCAGAACAGAATGCGCGCATGGCCTTGAAAATTGCCCACCGCGCTTACGTGTTGGAAGTGGGTCGCATTGTGAAAGAAGGCCCCGCGTCGACGCTCGCAAACGACCCTGACTTGCAGAAGGCCTACCTCGGCGGGTGAGGCTTTCGCTTTCGCCGTGAATTCCGGAGCTGTTTGCACAAAGCCTGCCCCCGCAGGTACACCTGTGGGCTGCGACGTTGCGAGGGTCCTCTCATGTGCCCTTGCGGCATCGCCTTTTGGAGACTCTTGCCATGCCTTCTCCGTTCATTGCCACGCGCCGCGAAGAGCTCGCGCAGGCCCTTTCGGCACACCGTGCCAAGGGCGAGACCATTGGCTTTGTGCCCACCCTCGGCGCCCTTCACGAGGGTCATGCGTCCCTTTTGGCCGAGAGCAAGCGGCGCAACGCCGTGTCGGTTCTTTCGGTCTTCGTGAATCCAAAACAATTCGGGCCAAACGAAGACTTCGCCAAGTACCCTCGCACGTTTCAGGCCGATGTTCAGTTAGCCACAGCGCAGGGAGTCGACATCGTGTTTGCCCCCACGGTCGCCGAAATGTACCCCACCGGCTTTGCCACGCACGTGAGGGTGGAAGGCGGTATGGGCCAAGTTCTTTGTGGAGCCTCTCGGCCAGGGCATTTCGACGGCGTGACAACGGTGGTTTCCCTACTTTTGAATTTGGTGGGCGCGACAGAGGCCTATTTCGGGCTCAAGGACTACCAGCAGTTTTCCATTCTCTGTCGCATGGCCTCTGACCTTGGCCTGCAGACGCGCCTTGTGGGCCTGCCCACCCTCCGTGAATCGGACGGCCTGGCCATGAGCAGTCGCAACCGCTACCTTTCGGCGCAAGAGCGCGTTGCAGCGGGAGGCCTTCCGCGTGCCCTTGCCGGTGCGGCAAACGCTTGGTTGGCAGGCGAGCGGGCAGGCCCTGTCTTGCTGTCCGCAGTCACTGAAATCTTGAATTCAGGTGCAGGCCCACTGGCGACGCGCTGGGAAACCCAATACGCCGACTTGCGCGACGCGTCTTCACTGCAGGACGTTTCGGGTGCCGCACCGCTTGGCGTCGTGGGAAGTCCCGGCCAACGGGCTGTTCTTGCCATTGCCCACTTCGTGGGAAACACCCGGCTTATCGACAACATCTTGCTGGCCGAAGACGACTTTCACCGCGGCCTTCTTGAACACCTTGTGGCAAGGGCGAGCCCATGAAGCCTTCGCGTTCCTTCTTCAAAGTTCTCGGTCTGCCCTTTTCCCAATGGATGTGGATCTTTTGGCCTCTGCGGTTTTTCATTCGGCTCAAGGCGAGCCCCGAAGGGTTCACTCGCGAAAAGCTGTTGCAGCCAACCGAAAGTGGCGTACCTGAAATTCTTTATGTTCTGCCGCGCTTCAATCTTATTGACGTTTTCGTTCTTCATCGCCTTTTGCGCAAACTCGACGTGCCTCGCCCGCGCGTGGAGGGGGCTCCCAACCGTTTCCGAAAGGCGGCTCTGCTCGCCGTGCGTTTTCGCAAAGGGCTTATCAATCCTTATGAGCCGCGTGAGGCCTTCAGCGATACCTTGGCCAGTGTCTTGAAAGGGGATGCCCGCGTTCGAAGCGGCACTCTTGTTCTTCAGCCCGTGAGCATTTTCTTTACCCGCTCGGCAGAGCGCTCGGAACGCAACTTCATCCTTCGTTCCTTGTTTCCCGACGATGAAAACGCAGGAGGCTTTCAGAAGCTCGTGTTCCTTTTGCTGCACGGTGGAGTTGTGCGCATCCACATGGGCGAACGCATTCCGTTGTCGACCAGTGCCCGCGAGGCCTTCTTGCAGCAGGAGTCGGAGTCGACACGTCCTGCCGGCATGGCGACAGCGACAGGGACAGCGACAGGGACAGCGAAAGAGATTGTGGGCGAAAACGATGCCAATGCGGAAACGCCCTCTGACACGAATTCTGATGCCACTTCGGACGTCAGAGGGGATGCCAACGTGGATGCTAAAATTGATCTGCGCTGGGCCCGTCGCATCCGGCGGCAACTGCTCATCGACTTTGCGCGGGAACGCACGAGCGCCATGGGGCCTGCATTGTACGACGTCAATGCCATTGCGAATTGGATTCTGAAAACACCAGAGACAAGGAAGGTTTTAGACTCCGAATCGAAGCCCGAGCGAGTGCAGCGCAGAGCTCTCAAATATCTGGAAGAGATCGCAGCAAACTACAACTACACAACCGTTCGAGCTCTGGAAAAACTGCTCGATCTCGTGTGGACGAAAATCTTCAAGGGTGTGCGTGTCCGAAACTTCGAGGCTGTGGCCGAGGTCGCCAAACAAGGGCAAATCATTTGGATGCCTTGCCATCGTTCCCACGTCGACTACATGCTTTTGAGCTACTTGATGTTTAAGAAAGGAATCGTAACGCCCCATGTGGCCGCCGGTGTGAACCTGTCGTTCTGGCCTGCAGGGCCCGTGTTGCGGCGGGGCGGGGCGTTCTTCATTCGGCGCAGCTTTACGGGGAACAAGCTCTATGCACACATGCTGTCGCAGTACATCGACTTTCTGATGCACAACAGCTTTCCCGTCGAGTTCTTTCATGAGGGGGGGCGTTCACGCATTGGCAAGCTCCTGACACCCCGCTACGGAATTTTGAGCTTTTGTGTGTCGAGCATTCTCAAGCGTCGTGCTGCGAATACTTACATTATTCCTGTGTATTTTGGGTATGATAAGGTTATGGAAGATGGCTCGTATGCTGCAGAGCTGGGAGGCATGAAAAAGCAAAAAGAATCGGTTTGGCAGCTCTTGCGATCCATCCGTTTTCTTTTTTCGAATTACGGAAGCGTGGACGTCAGTTTCGGCGCTCCCATTCATTTTGGTGACGCCTGGAAAGAATTTTTCTCGCGAAGCCATGCGAATCCAGATTTTTCCGAAGCCCAGGGCGTCTTGCCCACGTCCTTGGCTGATACCGCCGAGGGGCTTTCGAGTCGCGACCCACGCGTGCAGACGTTCGTGCGGGCGCTGGCGCGCCGCGTCAATCAGGGAATCAACGCGACGGCGGTGGCCTCTGGTTCCTCGCTCCTCACAAGTGCTTTGTGTGCCCAGCCAGAAGACAATGTTCCTCGCGCACTCTTGGTGGAGCGTGTGCGGCTCCTTCATGGCATCGTCTCGCGCTTGGGAAGTTATTTGGGTTGGTCGGTGTCTCCAGGGTCAGTGGGCGAAGGTGAAGTGACCACGGCACCCGCACCTCCTCTGAATCCGGAAACGGCTATCGTGAATGCAAAAGAAGTCCCATCGTCGTCTGCCAACGTCACTCTTTCGCCCATGGGGCCCAGTTTGGAATCGCTCGATTCCGTGATTGACGACATCGTTGCTACCGGTGTGCAGTGGGAATTCATGTTGGAACGCCAAGTGGAAGATGGCATTTTGTGTTCGAAAAACCCTGCGAAGGAATTGAACCTCTGGTGGTACCGCGGCACCATTTTTCATGTTTTGGCCATTCCGGGACTCGTGGCCACTCTTCTTCTTGAAGGCCCTCGGCGGGTTGAAGCGGCGCAAGAAGGCATCCGGCTGGGTTGGGTTGAGGCGAAAGTGCAAGCCTTGCGAACGGTTTGGGACGAGGAACTCTATTGGCCCGATTCGACCTCGTCTGCGACCATCGTTCTCGCCTGTTTGCGCGTGCTGCAGGACATGGGCCTCCTCACTTTCGATGCTTCCGTCATTCACGTGAAGGCTGACCAGGAAACGCGCGCGCGATTGCGTTTCCTTGCGAACCTCGTGCGTCCGGAACGCGAGCTCTATGCCCTGCAGCTTGCCACGGCCCTCGTGCTCATGGAAACACGAGGGCGTTTCTCGCGCGACGAGCTCGTGCGCAAAACCTATGAGGCCCACCGGATTTCTTTTCTTCGGGGGGCGTCCGCGCACCCGGCGCACCTTTCACGCGTGTTCGGCGGCCGCACGTTCGAAGCCCTTTTCAAGGCGGGTCTGTTCGTGCCTCGTGACAACCAGCTTTTGGCGGTTGCATACACGGAAGTTGTTTCCATTTCTGACTTCTTTGACGTCGATGTTTGGCGCGAGTTCGTAGAGGTCGAGTAACGAGGTTCACTGCCCAAAAGTCAGACCAGACCTGACATTGCCGGATCTTTGACGGATTTCTGCGTCAGTGGGTCGTGGCGCTTGTGGAATTGGGGTTCTGGCCCACTTAAGATGAAGAGTTTGCAAACTTCCAGAAACGTGGATGGAGCAAGTTCATGGCCAAAATTTCGAGATGCGGTTTCGGTTTTCTTGCAGGCGTTCTTTTGGTTTCGTGCAAGACGAGAGATTTCAATTCAAACCCCACTTCTGAAGTCATATACGGAGGAGTCGCAACTTCGGTTCCCAGCGGAGAAGAACGAGTTTACACGCCACCCTTTGACTTTGGAATTCAATTTTCAAAAGTAACGAAGGAGGTTTCGGACGATTTTTGGACTTCATTTCAAAGCAAGGCGTCGTTCACCGGTGGCCTTACGCTCAATGACTTCGTCGATGTCGATTTGAAACCTGGACGCAGGTATCTTAACCCAGCAGGAAAAGAGAGTGTGCTGCGGAAAGCGACGAAAAAATACATTGAGATGGTCGGTCATTGGTCGAAACTTGAATGCCTCGCCCTCGACGACGCAGCAGCGAGAGCGCCGAATCCTGTTTTTAAGGTGATCGACGCGAGGCCTCCTGTTGTGAATCTTGGCACCATCCGCGAGTTCGAACTCAGTGCTTCGACGCTTGATGAGGTCGGCCTGAATCTTGGCGGACTCAGAGCAAAGATGAAAGCGCCTCATGCCTCGAAGCGGTATTGTGAATTCAAGAATTGGCTTGGTAAGCTTGCCCCGGAAAAGTGGCTCAAGCCAGAATTCAAGATAGGCCTGGCTCAGTTCGATGAGGTGTCGAGAAAGCCCAGGTGGGATGCGTTCTCGGTACATGTCAGATCGAGTCAGAGCAACGAAAACATGTTGCTTGTCGTCAATGCTCGCGTTGGTTTGAACGACTCACGCGGCCATTTCTCTCAAGGATATAAAGCCGAACATCCTTTGGATGCCGAGTTCCTGGTGGCAGGAAATTATTTGATTCCGACAAGTACGTATTCAAAGTCTAAAGCCTACGTGAATCCTGTCTTGAAATTCGACCCTAAGACGGGTGATCCTGTTGGTTTCTACGACTTTGCAATGCTTGTCATCGAGTCGTTGGAGGAAGAGAAAGGCATCACGCTCACATCCGTTCTTTCTCGTGAAGTTGCCGACCTTGTGAAAGACCCTGCCTCCCGTTTTCGCGCGGGAGCCTTGTACCCTTTAATTCCACAATTTTTAGACCAGACAGTCACCTGGGACAAGGTTCCTGTTGCCACTCATCTTCCCCTGTACGATAGGCTGCCGGCGGGTTCGTTGCATTTCATGATCAATTCGGCCTGGTCTCGTGCGAGCAGCACTTGGTTCGAGAACGTTCTTGTGGTTCGAGACGTGAAGAAGGACGACCTCAAAAAATTGGTTTTGTCGGGGAATTTATTCATCAATCCATACGACGACATTCGTCTTCATCACTCTTCTGAAAAAGACATCCGAGTGCCTCTTGACCTCTTGAAGGAGCCTGGAAGCTGCATTGATAAAAGGGAGCTGGCCGGGAAGAGCTTCTCGATTCCAGAAGGCCATCACAACAACCATGAGGCCATTCTGGGTGGTACCGCGGGACGAGAATTCTGGCAGAAGAATTCGCGGCTCATGCTGATTCAAAAGTCCGATGATGGGCGATTGTGCGCGTCCAAAATTTGAGGGTAGGGCTTCGTCTTGGCCTCGCGCGTCATTTCCACGCCGAAGGATTTTCTCTAGGGTCAGCACATGTTCAGCGTCTTTCCACCGCTTCGAATTTAAGGCCCTTGCCGACCCCCGAGACGATGAGGAGGGAAGTGGTGGGCGTGAGCGTCCACGCGGCCTCCTTGCCTTTCGATTTTTTCACAGCATCGCCAATGCGCCTTGCGCGCACAGTGCCGATGGCAAGGGAACGCGGAAACGCCACGAAATTTCCAAACGGTGTGACCGCTCCTTTGAGCACTGGAATGTCCACAACAACATCGCTCGCACGCCCCAGAGCCCGTGTTGTTTGCGCAAGCCTTTTCGCTCGGCGCGAAGTGACAGAGAGGGAGGCCTCATCGTCCCACGCAGCAACCATGGAGTCGAGCCAGCGGCTTTCCCAGGTTTGCATGGTGAGCGTGACACCACCTTCTTCGCGTGCACCGTAATAGCCTTCCAAACCAGACAAGGCGACCAGTGTGATTTCACGCACGGAATGATTCTTTGATCCTTCTTGCGGCGCGGGAATTTCGCGGGCCAAAAAGACTTTTGCACAGTCGAGATTCGCTCTCGTTGCGTGAAAAATGAGCGTGACTCGTTTGAATTTCGACGCGTCGAGACGTCGCTTCGGATTGCAAAGAGCATCGTGCGCAAGTTCCTCTTCGTCGAGGGCCGCGGAAAGGACTTTGGTGGAAATTTCTGTTTCAGCGAGCGAGTGAAACACGACACCGTCGCGGGCTGTGCTCGTGGGAAGGCTCGTGGGCATGTTTCGAGTCACAACGTCCAGGAATTGACCGCGCGTGATGACAACTGGAGACTCTCCCTTGTCCGACTCAAGCCGATTCGCGGACGTCAATGCTGCACGGACGCCCCAAGAAGCATTGGCGGCAGGCCTCAAGGAAGGAAACACGCTGGTTTGAACTTCACTAAAAAAAGTCCCGAGTTTTTGCGCTGTCACGAAAAAGGCGGACGGGTCTCCACCGGTGACCTCCTCGACGGAAAGTTCGCCCAGACCCTTTTGTTCCTGCGCAGACGTGGTGCTCAGGCCCCATTCGTCACCGCGAGGTTTGGTGCCGGGTTCAGGGCGCGCCCGGAGCGCGACTTTCCCTTTTGCGTCCGACTTCGAATGTTCTCTTGAAACGCCCGCTTTTCCGAACAGCACGTGAGAGATGCGCTCGACGCTTCCTTCGGGCACAACAAGCGCAAAGAGTGCGACGCCTGCAACGACGCCCAGTAAGGCACTCGTGAGGGTGTTCCATGACGATGTGGTCGAAGCGTGATTTTCCATAGGGGAGGTATCGACGCGCTCGCGTGTTGGAACGAGAGGAGAAATTTTCCGTGTGTGGTGCTCTAGCCGGCATTCTTTTCACTGCCCCACGCACCCCGCTCGGTCGAACCCCAGTCTGGAGACGAGGCACTGGGCCTGAGGCCTCTGAACGTTTCCTGGGAGAGCGGAACACCGTGGCAAAAAACGTTTGGCTCCTTGTGGAGAGAGGGCGCGCGTCGCAAGATTTTCTTGACGACCTGCGACTTGCACCCACTCGGGAAAAACTCGCAGAGGCGTCTCTTTCCCAGGATTCACGCCGTCCCATGTCACGTTCAGAGCCACATTCCCTTGTGATGACGTCAACGGGTGAGCCTTTTTATCCGCATGACGCACAGGGGCTCGACGCGGTCCTTTCCATTGGAAGCGGCATCGGGGCTTCTTTTTCCGAAGGCGTTGGAGGCACCGCTCGTTTCGTTTCTGCGCCGCGCAAAACGTCGAAGTCTCTTTGGAGCGACCCCACGCAATACGCATGCAGCTGCACTTCGGATGCGGAACGCTATAAGGCAAGGCTGCAGTCCGCCACAAGAGCCAGCAAGCGCGAAGCCATGCCCACCGTGCGCCTGCCTGGCCGCATGCGCTCGAAGAGCATCCGAGTCTGGAAATACCTCTTTGCGGCATGCGCCGCTCTTGCTTTGCTTTTCTTGGCGCGCGCTTTGTCGCAGTCACTCGCAACGTCCATACGTGGAAGTGGCGTGAAGAAAACGGGCGACGGGGCCACAGACAAAGCCGTCCGAGCCGAAACGGCAAAATGGCCGCCCGTCCTGCGACCCTTAGAAGGAAACACAGGGCAGGTGGGGACTTCGGCCCTGTCTCCAGAACCACTCAACGCGTTCGCGGCCGTTGTGGACGCCAAAATGGAGCGAGATCCAAAGGCATACGCGGCGGCGCTTTTGCGTCTCGATGGCGTGCGCAATGCCTTTGCACCCCAGACGCTTCCTTCGCGCGCATTTATGGCTGCCATGGCGATGTACACCACTTCAGACGACGTTCTGGATGCGAAACCCACCTGGCGTGCTTTTTTGGAAAGACTGGGGCCCGAGAGACAGCAAGGCATCGGCGTGGTGGGCTACGAAGCGAGTCGTATTCGGAAAGACCTCGACAGGTTCGTGACAAGGGCACAGCAGAAAGGGGCTCGGCACGCAAAGGCGAATGGCCTCTGGGCGTTGTGGGGCGTCGAAGACTCGCGCCAGGCCTTGCCCACGAAGGACATTCGACAGGCCGCTCATGCGGCGCTCGATGGCCTTGCACGCATGGAGCGGGTCTTTCCCTCGGTCGCTGAAAACGAACGTGTTTTTCGAAACCTTCTGACCGCGGAGGCCATTTCTGCGACTTTGCAAATCACTTGGCTTGCCGAAACCAACACCTTGGCGGAACAAAAAGCCCTTGGGGAAAAACTCGAGGCCTTGCGAGCGTTTGTCGAAGCTGTGCCGCGTCCGGAGCGCGATACGCTGGCGTTCCTCCTGGAAGAGCGGCGCGCCGCTCTCGGCTCAAAGGCTTCAAGCTGGAAAGAGAAGGCCGTTGCTCGCGTCGATTTTTTAGTGAAGGCGCAAGAGGATTCGAACGCTCTGTGCGACGTTCGCGAAAATGCCTTGCTGCCCGACTTTTTGCTTCAAACACTCCGCATGATACGTGTGTCGGGTGTTTCACCGAAGCCTGTGGCACCTTGGCAACGTTGTTTCCTTTCTCCGCGTGCCTTTCATGCGGCGGAAAAGGCGACGTTCGACGGCGTCCCCGAGACCGCTGTGTTGGCCTATGTGCCGCGCACCGGACCTTCGGCCTTGCACCTCAATGCGCATGCACGTGTGTTTCGTGCCGACCCAATGGCGCGCTTGCCTGCAAGGGGTGTGGGGCCCGAAGCGGGTTGGCACGTCGTGGCGTTCCTGTCGCGCCTTGTGCCCACCAAAGCTCCTTTCTCGCCCGAGGCATTGACCGATGCCTGCAAGAAGAAACGTGTGGACAAGGCTTTGTGCACGCAGCTTGTGTTTGCCCTCGCGCCCGACGCGGAAACGCGAATGGAGGCTCTGGAGCGGGAGCAAGAGGACGCCACAACCGACGAGCTCGCACACTTGGCTTTTCGGGTTGCATTGGACGTGTACACGAAACGGAACACGGTGGCAGGTGGGAGAAGGCCCGACGAGGGCACGTTCAAGAAGTTAGGATTCGGACGTTACTTTGGGCAGGGGTATCCGGAATACGGGGCGTTGGAGTGGTATATTAAAAACGCGGATTGACCGCGTGCAGAGAACGCGGATTGACCGCGTAGTATCCCGCCTTCCTTCGACAGGAGAGTTCCCACGTGTCGTCTCGAATCGTCGTCGTTGAGAATGAAAGCTGGAAGAGCCTTTCTGCCGCCAGGCAGGACCTCATCGAAAGCGGTTTGAAACTCGTGGCTGGAGCCCGCCGGCAGGCCGTGCCTTCCCTCCTGGAGGCCCTCTCTGCGCTGGGCAGCGGCCAGGTGCCCGGGTCCGCTGTGTTTCTTTTTCCTGTGGCATTGCCTGCGCAAGAAGCGCGCGCTCTTGCCTTGGTGAAGGCTCTTGAAAAGGCGATGCCCTTTCAGGGGGTATTTGGGCTTGTTGTTCTTTTGGTTGGCACCGAAGGGTTTTCCCCCGACTCGCTGATGGATTCCTTTTGGGTTGACGTTCTTGATGGACTTTACGACATCGCCATTCCCACTCAGGTCGTGGCATGGCACGACGCGTCTGCAGGGGTGGAAGCCTTTCAACTGGCGGCGGCCGCCAGCTCCCTTCTCAGGGAACTCGATTCTCTCGAAGAGCTTGCGCGACTCGGCGCACTTCTCTCGCAGCTTGAAGCCCGCATGGACCAGCAAATGAGCGAACTCGAATTTAAACCGTGCGCGCGAGATGAAGACCCTTCATGAGTTTCCACGCTGTTTTCAAGTATCCTTCTTCCTCAACCATGGCCTTTCGACCCTGCGCGTTGGCGTAAAGTGCTCTCATGCGCTTATGTGCCTCTTCCAGGTTGTAGAAGGGGATGGTGGGAAAAGCGTGGTGCACGGAATGAAAGTTCAGGTGCACGTAGTACGAGCTTGTGAGCGGATTTGTGCGAATGTTGCGCGAGTTAAAGATTTGAGTTTCGAAGAAGTTCGCTTCCTTCCCCCACAAACCGTAATGAAGAATGTGCGCGCGGAATTGCATGAGTCCGCCGCCGACGCGTTCGACAATGAACCAATAGAGCATAAATTCGAGTGCGAGGCCGTAGTGGAACAGAATGGGGAAGAGGGTGGCGTTGAACGCTCCGATGAAGAGAGCGTCGAGCCAAAGTTGACGGCGGATGCCCTTTGACTTCGGCGCAAAGTGGAACGCCTGCCGAAGAAGATTCACCATGAGGCCGATGCCACCGTAAACAAACACCCCGAGTGCAAATTGATGGCGCGCCCGAAACCGGCCAATGGGGCCTGCGGCCGCATATTCAGCTTCTGTCCACTGCGTCCGTTCGGGGTCAAGCGGGTCGACTCCATTCATTTTGTGATGAAGCTTGTGGATTTCCGAGTAGACGCCGTGAGGCCAAAGAATGGTCATGCTCATGAGGCGGGGCACCAGTTCATCGAACCAGGCCCAGCCTGTGAGGGTGTGGTGAATGGCATCGTGGGTCGTGATGATGAGCGACGCACCCACAATGCTCGCCGCCAGGCCCCATGCGACGAAAGCGGCGGGGGACTGCGACGTCACAGACAGGCAGACGCAAAACACATACAAAGCCACACCCACGAAAACGCGCACCAGGCCAGGGCCAGGGCGCATCGCGCCGAGGTCGGCAAGAGCCTTTTGAAGCTCTCGTGGTGGAACGATGGCGGCGATGGAAGACTCAGCAGAAAGTTCGGCCTGGGGCTCATTTTTAGTTTGCATGATCTCTTTCCTCTACACTGCGTGGCCGGATGAACACCAGGGCATGCGCTTGGGCAAAGGGTTCTTTCCGAGCTTGCGACGCTCTGTCGAGATCCTACCACTTTTCCCTTCTCTCTGGGTACCCTAGACTTGTCCTAAGATGTTTTTCAAGACGGTGCAGACAAGGTCAGACTTTAAAGGGGAAAATTGGACATGGAACAGGCCTTTTCACCCGACACTTCTTTCGCCAAAACCCGCTCTGCAGGGGCACTGGGGACCTTCCGAAGGCTCACCTTGTTCGGCATGGTTCTTGGAATTCTGGCGACGGGCGGGTGTCGAAAACGCTCTTTTCATGCCGTTGCTTCGTCGCCAAAAAACGCAGAGTCCAACGCGTCTGTTGTCGCTCAAAGTTTTTGCGCCCGAAGCGCTGCAGAGTCCGCAGATGATCCGGACGGCTACGCGGCACGGCGCGACCAACCTGGCCACATCTGGACGGCCCGCGAAATTCAGTTCCACATCAATGCGCTGCTGAAAAGCCCAGAATTTAAAGGAAAGGCGGCATCCGCGTATCTCGTCGCATACCGGTCGATGCTGCAGGGCAGAGACGCGGAACGTTGCCGCTCGGGCAGCCCCATGCGGGAGGCCGGGGCTCCAGAAGACAAAGTGCTCAACGAGGCACTCAATGACGCTCTTGCGGACGTCATGACCCGGAGCCTGTTAAACATTTCTCGCTTTTGTGTTTCGACGATGGCCGACCCTGCTGCGATGCCTCCCAAATCGTTCGAGAGCGGTGCCGAGCTCTTTGTCGTCGATGTCGGCGGGCTCTGGTGCTCGTTGTTTCGCGATGCCCATGCGGAAAAAGCCGACTCTATTACGTTCGCCATGGCATCCACGGCGCTCTACTTGACCATCAATTTGGGTTTCGGCTTGTCGGCGCTGCCGCACATCGACGCTGCCTGGCCTCAAGATGCCTACAAAACCTTGCCCGAACGCGTGCAACGTCTCGAACGTTTCAAGCCCACTTACGATGCCTTCAACGCGTTTCTGGCAAAGAACACAGACACCGTTTCTGGTGCCTTGAATGAGGCTGGCCTTGTGAAAAACAAAGGAGCGTTCTCGTTCGCAACCGACTTCGTGGAACTCCTGCCCTTTGCCTCTCAACCGTTTCAAGCCGTGCGCGACAGTGCGTTTCGCTTGGGACTTGAAATCGCAGCCAACACGCCCTTTCATGAACACCCGTTGGCGGAAATGGTGCCTTCGGGCGACTCGGCTCCAGAGCGCACCGTGGTGAGAACTCAAATTGTTTCGGTTATAGGCAGGCAGCTTTCTGTGGAAGAGCGCAAGCCGCTTCGAGAACCCCTCGAGAAGCTCGTGGCACTGGGGCGTCACATTGCGAAAGTTTTTTCGCGAAAAACTTTTAAAATTTTTGGCGGCGTGCGATTCGGGGATGAGGTGTAAGACTGTGCGAGGCATGGTCTCCCTTGGGCAGTGCGTCCTTCGGAGGAGCCTTTGTCATGCGTGACCTCTCTGCAAAACGTTCGCTTTCCCTTTGTGGAAGCATCGCCTGTGTCTTGGCCTCTGTCCTTGTGCTGCAGGCCTGCGGGAGCGGCGGGGGCGCTGCCGATGCTGTGCGCGAAGTCTTGTGTGGAAGTGGACACGCTCGGGGTGTTTTGACAGTGGGTCTCGACCTCTCGGTTCTTGAGGGGCTCAAGGCACCCAACGGCCAAAACGCGAAGAGCGACGCCGGCTTCGCATCGCTTCTCAACAGCGCCTTGGCGAAAGTGGTGAACCCCGAAGACCTCAACGTGTCTTCCGTTTCCTCCGCGGTTGCGGGCGATTCCATTCGGTTCTTAAAACTGGGTGGCAACTTTGGTGCCGGTTTCGGCATCGCCACCAGTGTACTGCGTCTGGCTGCGCAGAAGTCTTCTCCCCTCTCAAACGTGTTTCGTTTCGTTCGAGAAGGTTATTTGGTCGGTCAATTCGATTTTTTCGATGAAACGCTGGCAGCGGAATTTGAAAAAGAAACACGGCGCTTTTCTTCGCCGGCTTCGTTTTTAACAGAAGTGCCTGCGCGTGCCCTCTCGAGCGGGCCACTGGGCGCGCTCGTTGCTCCGACGGGTGCCGACGTGAACGCGAAACAATGGGCGCTGGCACAAACCGATTTCGAGAGCGCGTCGAAGGTTTTCAAAGACACCACACGCGAGGTTCGCGTGGCGGTTGTCGACACCGGTGTCGATGCGCAACACCCCGACCTGAAGGACGTCCTCGTGCCCGGCTACAACGCCCTTGACGGCTCATCGCGCACCGATGACGACAATGGTCACGGAACGCATTGCGCCGGCATCATTGCTTCGCAGGCCAAAAGCGGCACGCAGGCTCCTCTGGGTGTTGCCGCGCGGGCAAACGTCAAGATCATTCCTATCAAGGTGCTCTCAAAAGACGGTGCAGGCTCAAGCGACGCCATTGAAAAAGGAATCCGCTGGGCCGTAAAACAGGGAAAAGCCGACGTCCTTTCGCTCTCATTGGGCGGTGGCCTTGAATTTGAAACCGTAAAAAAGAATGGCGGGCTTTCGAATGAGGTGATCAAGGAAGCCCTCGATGCCGGAGTCATTGTGGTGGTTGCGGCGGGGAACGAGGGGTGTCCGCTGGGCGGGGAGTGCAAGCTTCCCGGCTTTTTGTCGAGCCAGACGTTTCGCGAGTACACTGTGGTTCCATGCGCCTATGAAGGCACTTTGTGCGTGGGAGCCACTGACCCCAATGAGGCTCTGGCTTCTTACAGTAACTTTTCGAGCAAAAAATCGAGTGCGGCTTACCGCACCAAAGCCGATGTGAATGCGCCGGGCTCGAAAATTTACAGCACTTGGCCGCTCGATGCCGGGGGGCCGTACAAGGCCATTAGCGGAACCAGCATGGCGACGCCCTATGTTGCAGGAGTCGCGGCGCTGTTGAAGGCGAATGCAAAGAATCCGGCCGATGTCGATCAGGCCTTCGTCCGTTCCTACCTTTCAAAAGGTCTGGTCTCGCCGACGGATGCGAAAGTGAAGTCGGGCACGGGTCGGGTTGACCTGTACGGAACCGCCTATGCGTTTTCCACAGAGTACCTGAAAGAAGCTCGCACCGACCTCAAGGAGCCCTCGGGCAAGCCCAACGGCGTGAAGACGCCAGGGCTTCCCGATGATGAGCCCACGGGTGGCGGAAGCGCCATTGGCACAGTGTGGAGTCTTCTCTGCGCTCTGTGAACAGTCTTCAGGTTCCCGGGCGCGTGCGTTGGAGGGATGTCCAGACGTTGAGGGCCAGCGCGCTCCAAATAAACACGAAGCTGATGGCGTGACTTGTTGTGAACGTTTCTCCGAACACGACAACAGCAAGCAGAAACTGCAAAGTGGGGGAAAGGAACTGAAAAAAGCCCAAGGTTGCGAGGGGCATGCGCTTAGCAGCTTCCGAGAACCACAGCAGGGGAAGAGCCGTGACCGCACCTCCCAGAACAAGGAGCAGAGGCGTTGAAGGGGTGGACGTGAAGTGGCCCGACCCCTCGTGTCCGAGCCAAGTGAGGAAGAGCAGGGCGAGGGGCGTCAGAAGCACACTTTCCAGAGTTGAGCCGAGCAGAGGCGGGAGAGCCGACACCTTTCGGACGAGGCCATAAAAGCCGAACGTGAGGGAAAGAGTGAGGGCTATCCAAGGGAACACGCCTGCTGAAACGACAAGCACGCCAACGCCTATTCCAGCGAGGAGCAAAGCGGCCGAGCGGATGCGACCGAGGCGCTCGCCAAGAAACACGACGCCAAGTGCGACGTTGACCAAGGGATTTATAAAGTAACCAAGGCTGCTTTCAAGAACGTGTCCGTTTGTGACGGCGTAAATGTAAATGCCCCAGTTCACACCAATGAGCGTCGCAGACACCAGCGCCACAGCCACCATGCGCGCGGAAAGGAACGATGCTCGGAGACCCGACGACTGTTTGCGCCAAGCGACGAGTCCGAGCAGCAGGAGTGTGCTCCACACCACTCGGTGAGAGAGGATCTCGGGCGAGGGGACGTGCTTGAGCGCTTTCCAGTAGAGCGGCACCAGCCCCCAAGATCCATAGGCAAGAAGAGCGAAACGGGCCCCTCCAGGAGTGTCTTCCGTTGGGTGCGAGGATGGGCTCATGGAGTTCTCATGATGTGCGTTTCAAGATTTTCGTGGCAAGATTTGCGTCACAGAGCGTTTTACAACGCGCGCAGGGACGAAGAGGAGCGGAAAATTTCCGGATGTTCCTCGAGAATCTGCGGGATGAACCAATTCTCGGCCACCTGAGTGCCTGTGGTGCCGCCGAGGCCAAGGCGTCTTGAAACGTCAGCCCCCACGCGTTCGCACTGGGAGCGGTATGTGGTGTACTTGCCGCCGTAAATGGAAAGAAGGCCGGGCAATGCCTCGTCGACAACCGTTTCGCGCGAAAGCGCCGAAATGTTCTCGGAGGTGTCACGCACGTAGAAGGGGGAGGCGAACGGGTCGGCGGCCCACTGTTCCCTTTTATCGGCCGAAGGTGGACGTCCGCCTTTTCCAAAGGTCCGCGAAAGGTTTTTATCGCGGAAAGGCATTGTCCGCACGCCACAAAACACTTCTTCTGGCGTCCGCTCGTCGCACGCAAACGAGAGGTTGTGGCGCGCGGCGGCGAGGAGGTAACGAACGTCCTCTTCGGGAGGTTTTAAGCCGCGGGGATCCCCCCGTCGCAGCACACTCTCGGTTGTGCCAAAAAGCCACTGCCCGTTCCACGGCAGGAAGAAGACAACCCTGCCGTCTTCATTTTGCAGAAGGGTTGCAGCGCATTCCGATGCCTTCGCACTCACAACTTCTGGGGCGAAAAGGAGGTGTGTGCCGACGTTCAAAAGACAGCTGACTTCGGGTGTGATGCCCCAAGTCAAAAGGTTCGCATTTGCCCAGGCTCCTCCGGCGTTCACCACCATGCGCGTGGTGAGTTCCCTGTCTCCTTGTGCGGTCCGCACGATGCAGCGGAAACCACGGACGCCATCGATTTCCACGGGCACGACAGACACCACATTCGCGCCTTCTTCGTAAGTTGCGCCCAACTTCCGTGACGCTTCTGCCGCTAGTCGGACAATAACGTCATCGAGCATTTGGGCATCGTAGTAAAGAAAGGCGTCTTTCATGTCGTCGTAAACCCGTTTGGCGTTCAAATAGGGCGCAACGCGAAGGACGTCTTCTTTCGAAAGGCGCTTGGCTGCCGGCAAGCCTCCGTCGCCAGCAAGCATGTCGTACAGAACAAGGCCCGCCCGGATCATCCAGGGAGGTCTGTCGCCAGCGAAGGCGGGGAGCACCAAAGGAAGCGGTTGCACCAGGCCTTTGAGAATGCGCAGCAAGATGCCACGCTCACGCAGAGCCTCCCTCACGAGGCTCCATTGCCCAAAATGTTCAAGGTAACGCAGGCCCCCATGAACGAGTTTCGTAGAGCGGCTGCTTGTGCCTGCTGCCAACAGGGCATTTTCCGCCAGATGCACCCCCTGAATGCGGCGCGAAGCGAGGTCGTGCAGCAGACCCACGCCATGGATGCCGCCTCCGACGATGAGGACATTGAGATCCATGGACACTCCTTGGCTTCTCCGTTCTTCGCATTTCCCGGGGCTCGCCCACCGCCTCTTTTTTTACGAGGGAAAGACGGCCGAATAGGATCTTACTTTGAGCGCGGCCTCGGCGAGAAGCGAAGCCGCCATCAGGGCGTCGGCATCTTCATTGCAAAGCCCAAACGACACTCGAAAGCTCGCAAGGGCAACTTCATCGCTTGCTCCCATGGCAAGCAGAACATGGCTCGCGGTGGCTTGCAGTGTCCTGCAGGCCGAACCGACGCTCACGGCCACGAGTTTCGCTTCTTCAATGAGCTTCATGGCATTGACGCCTTCCAGGTGAATGGACGCGATGCCAGGAACACGCGTGGCCCCTTCTCCATGAACCGAGACGTTCACACTGCCCAAAAGTTTCTTCCGGAGAGTGGAAAGAAACAGGGCTTCCAGACGTGCGAGTCGTTCGAGTTCAGGGCCACGCCGTGCTTGATACCATTCCACCGCATGCGCGAAGCCCACGATTGCGGGAACATTCGGGGTTCCCGATCGGAGGTGACCTTCCTGGCCTCCGCCTGTGAGCTGTGGCTCCAACCGGATGCGGGGCTTTTTTTTGCGCAACACGAGGGCGGCAGCGCCCTTGGGTCCATTCATTTTCGCCCCACTGACAACGGCAGTGTCGTAGGGAAAGGCGTCTTGTCCACCAGCGTCATTTCGCTTGCCGAATGCGCCGCGCGCGAAACCTTGAACGGCATCCACGTGCACGTGCACGCCTAAAGAACGGGCCAGAGTCGCCACAGCAGGGAGGGCTTCCTGCACAATTCCTGTTTCGTTGTTTACGTCCATCAGGGACAGGCAGAGGGTGTTGGTGTCGAGCAAGGCGCGGGCGGTGTTGATGTTCACTTGGCCCTGAGAATCAACAGGCAGTGTGATAACTTCCAGGGTGGTGTCGAGCTCCGCGAGGCGGAGTGCCGTAGCCAGCACCGACGAATGCTCTGTGGCTCCCACGACGATGCGGTGACGCTTGCGTCCCGATGCGCAAGCGAGCCCTCTCAACACGAGGTTGTTGGCTTCCGTCGCGCTGGCGACAAACACGATTTCCTCGGGCGTCGCAGCGCATGCGCGGGCGAGGGTCGCACGTGCCTCTGCCAGGGCGTGTTCTGAAAGCTCACCCATGGGGTGCAGGCGGTTCGAAGGATTTCCGCAAACCCCCACGAGCCAGGGTGTCATGGCCTCAAACGCGGGCAAACACACGGGCGTCGCTGCCGCATTGTCGAGGTAAATGAGCCCTGCTGGCAAGGTCACGCCGCCGAAACGCGGCACAGTGTATGTGGGTTGTGCTGGGGGGGAAGGCTTTTCTGTTGGCCTCGCAAAAGAAACGGTGTCGTGGGCCATCGTGTTCCCTGCCAATGAATGAAGGCCGATGGTGGAAGTCCATCGGCCTCGCACTCTAATCCCCAGGCGCAGGGGATGGCAAACTCAGCGGCGACCGACGTTGACGTCGAAACTGCTTGCCGCATAGAAAGCGCTCCAAGGCCACCATGTTCCTTGCAAGCCGGTTTTCGTCAGTGTCGGCTTGTTGCCCGCCAGGCAGGTCAGAAGCACGAAGGGATCGATGACGTTGCCGTAGGAGAGTCCGTTGGGGGCACGGAATCCGAGGGGGTTCATGCAGCGCGAGGCAAGGCCCGCAGCGAGCGTGTTGACGTTCCCAAAAACTCCCAAAGAGTCGCTACGGGCCTCGCTCTCTTCCATGGACCTGGGGATGGCCATGGAGGCGCGCAGTGCTGTGCTTTCCACCGCGGCTTCGAAGTGCACGTGCGGGTTCACGCAGGCCGTGTCGGCGTTGCCGGTTTTGCCCACTTCACCGACTTTTTGCCCGGCCCCGACGGAGGCTCCATTGCCCACAGACAAACGAGAAAGGTGACCGTAAAGCATTCCGACGTAGGTTGAATTTCCGCCGGTGATGCTGTCTGGCACCCGGCAGGTGACCACAACGTAGTATCCGTACCCGCCGCCTTCGTAGCCCGTTTCCACAGTGCCGGCGCACGGCGAGTAAAGATT
>JADCJN010000125.1 GCA_020247005.1 Silvanigrellales bacterium | reverse complement strand
TCTCCCGTCATATCTGAATGATGGGTTTTATGCGAGAGCGGCCTTTTTCCGTTTCCTCATCGTTTCTTTGGTCATGCCAGGGGTGCGAAGCACCCCTGGGTTTATGACGCCCCACCGGAAGCCCTGATCCCTTTGTTCCGAGACGCGAACGCCTTTCGTTCCTGGCTTGCCGAATGCAAGGCATCGAGTGCCGTGGGCACAAAGCAGGGGCCAAACGATTTTCATCTTCATGCCGTCATTGGAATCCCGTGGCCGTTCGAAGACCGCGACACCGTGGTGAAAGCAAAAATTCGAAAGCTTCCGGAAGGAAAGGGGTACGTCGTGTTTCTCAAGAGCATGGGCGACTCCCTTGTTCCCGAACGCAAAGGACTGGTTCGCATGAAGACCCTTGAAGGGCGATGGCTCCTCGAGGTTGCGGAGGGAGGCAGAACGAAGGCGGAGTTTCGATTTTTTATCGAGCCTGCGGGCAGTCTTACGCCCATGTTCGTGAATGCCACTGCGTCGTCGATTCAATTCAAAACTCTCCGCAACGTTCGAGAGCGTCTCCCGCAGCTCGGGCGCCCCCCAGCCGACATCGATGTTCCCGAGCTCGGCCTTCTCGACCCTTCTATCACAGACTGAAACACCTAAAATTGTTCTATTTGTTCATATAAATCTACATAACAATCATGAATTGATTTGAGTTTCATCACTTGATTACCGATAGACCCTTTGTCTGTGGAGGGTTGAACATGACAAAGAAAAGCGGGCCTCTGCTCCCCATGTCTGCCGTGGCCTGTTACCAAAAAACGACGGGTGTGTTTTTGGGGGTTGTGAGGCTTCGACTCCTCGAAGCACTTCCCCGCGAAGTCGGTCGGCACGCCTTCGAAGCGACTTCCGGAAACACTCGGCCCGTTCGACCCGACATCCAGTGGCAGCCTTCACCTGACGTTCCAGAGGCCATGGAGCGCGAGCTCGAGGGGCTTTTCTCGACCCTCACCTGCTCCGACTCCGCTCTCGGCTTGCTTGAGAACCTCGTGGCCGGGGGTGGAGCGCTCGGGCAACCCGGCAATGGCCGCAGCGACGAGCGCACAGACGTCGTGTTTCTCGAATGTTACCCCTGGGAAAAACCACGACGCCTGCTCGATGATGCGCTGCGAGCGTTGGTTTTTCACGGCAAAGCGATCCGCGAAGACCTGCGCAACCGTCTTGACGGAATGGGGGGAATGGACGGGGCTCCGGACTCCCTGACGTTGCCCAAAGCGAGTTGAGTTTGACTTGCCCCTCGCCCTTTGCGAGTCTCACTCGCATGACACCGTCGCGGCGCGGCCGCGGCCTGAGCGAGGGTTCTTTCCATGGCCGATGTTACCATATACACCACACGCATCTGCCCGTATTGCACGTCGGCGAAGAATCTGTTCAAGTCTTTGGGAGTGCCTTTCGAGGAAATAGGACTCGACGCGAACCCTGAATTGCGTGCGCGCCTTTCGTCGGAAAACGGTGGCTGGCGAACTGTACCCATGATTTTCGCAGGCGAAAAATTCTTGGGTGGCTTCGACGACGTCAACACCTTGCACCGGCAAGGCAAGCTCATGCCGCTTGTTCGAGGCGAGGCGTAATGCCGCTGCCACACGTTTTACTTGCGGCGTCGACGTTCATCGCGTTGTCGTCTTCAGGTTGCGTGTTTCGTTATGCCAATGCCGAACGAAACATCGACTCCACTTTCCGCCGTGTGTACGTTCCCGCTGTCACCGACGCGAGCACGCGTGGGGGCCAGGCTGGCCGCCTTTCTCATGCCGTGCGGCGCTCGCTTTCGCTCGACACCCGCTTTGCCCTTGTGCCAGCAAACCAGGCGCGGGTGGCTGTCGACGTGCAGATTTTAGAATCCGCAAAGGTCACAACGGAAGTCGTCGAGTGCAAAACAGGCACGGAAATCCTGGCTGCTGAGTCCACCTCGTGCGACGCGGTGAAGCGAGGATTCAATCTTCCCGACGCTTCGGCAGAGCGCGAAACCGCGCTTCTCGACGTCCGCGTGCGGGTGGTTGACCTCAACGACGGGCGTCTTTTGTACAACCGGATTTTGCCACAGGTGTCGAGTGGGCCGTATCCCCTTGTGGGGGAAGCCGAAACACGTGCAGGACTGAAGAGAACTCCAGAACTCCACGCACTTCGCTACGTCGAGAAAGTGGATGCCGCCATGGATCGCATTGGCCAAACCGTGGCAGCCGAAGTCGCCGGCGTCCTGCTTTCCCTCGACGCCTCATCGGAGGCCGTGCAGGGCCGCTGAAAGTTGAAAAATCCGGGCGTGGGCTTTAGCGTGCGCGGCATTGCACGTCGTCACCCGCCGGAGAGTCCACCACCATGCCCAGTCTTTCGACCCAGGAATTCGTGTCGTCGCACCAGAAGGAACTCACCCATATTGCCACCGCAGCTCGCGTGCTCGGCATGGATGCTGTCTTGAAAGCGAAATCGGGTCATGTGGGTTTGCCATTGGGGGGTGCCGACATGGGCACCCTTCTTTATTTCGGCGTTATGAATCACGTGCCAAGCCAACCGCTGTGGCCCGACCGCGATCGCTTCGTTCTGTCGGCAGGGCATGGCAGCATGCTGCAATATGCGTTGCTTCACTTGGCAGGGTACGCACTTCCCAAGGAAGACATCGTGAACTTTCGGCAGCTCGGAAGTGCCACACCCGGACACCCGGAATTCGGCCACACGCCCGGAGTGGAAGTCACGACAGGGCCACTGGGCCAGGGCATCGCAAATGCTGTGGGAATGGCGCTCGCAGAGCGCATGCTGGCCGAGCGTTTAAACTGTGAAAAATTCAAGGTCGTAGACCACGACACCTACGTTATTTTGGGCGACGGCTGCATGATGGAAGGTGTGTCAGGCGAAGCCTGCTCCGTGGCAGGGCACCTGAAACTGGGCAGGCTCGTGGCCCTCTACGACGCCAACAACATCACTATCGATGGCACCATTGACATCAGCTTCGGCGAAGACGTGGCCAAGCGTTACGAAGCCTACGGGTGGAACGTGCTTCACGCCGACGGCAATGACTTTGCGAGCCTGGCCAAGGCGCTCGACACCGCGCGCGCCTCTGCGCAAGCCTCGGTGGAAAAACCGGGTTCGACGGGCCCCACACTCATTGTCTGCCGCGGCATTGCAGGCAAAGGCTCACCCAAGTGGGAGGGCAAGCCCAAGATCCATGGAAATCCCATGTCGGCCGAAGATGTTGTTGATGCAAAAATCCATCTCGGCGTTGAAGACGTCACGCCGTTTTCCATTCCCGCAGCGGGAGTTGAGGCCGCTCGGACCCTCATGGAATCCCGAACCCAAAAGTTCGCTGCATGGCAGAAAACAGTCGAGGCGGCAAAAGCCCACTGGAAAACAGCCTCCCCCGAAAAGCTCGCCTTTTTTGAGGAGGCTATAGAAGGAAAATCGACAGGGCGTCCCGCCATTCCCAACGAGGCGTGGGCTGCGGCCAAAGGGAAAATGGCGACGCGCGTGGCCAGTGGCAGGGCCTTGAGCGCGGCAGCGAAGTTGAATGCGCTTTTAGTGGGAGGCTCGGCCGATCTGGCCGGCAGCAACAACACGACCCTCGAAGGCACATCTTTTGTGAACGCCAAAGCCTTCGGCGGAAGAAACATTCACTTCGGTGTCCGCGAACACGGCATGGGAGCCATTGTCAACGGTATTGCCCTGCACGGCGGACTTCGGCCCTACTGCGCTACTTTCGCAGTGTTTTCCGACTATATGCGACCTCCCGTGAGGTTGGCTTCACTCATGAAAATTCCGTCGTTGTTTATTTTCACGCACGACTCCTATGCCGTGGGCGAAGACGGCCCGACGCACCAACCCGTTGAGCACGCCGCGGCTTTGCGCGCCATCCCCGATCTCAATGTGTTTCGTCCTGCAGATGGACTCGAAACGTTTGCAGCCTGGCAAACCGCTCTCGAAGACACGCACACCCCCACGGCCTTCCTGCTGACCCGCCAAGACCTCCCCGACCTCGACGAGGTTCTGGGGGAAGGCACCCCTCCTCGCACGCGCGACACTGTACTCGACGGCATGCGGCAAGGAGGCTACCTGTTGAAGGACTTCGGCAACCCCGCCGCGGCATTGCGTGTGTGTCTCGTAGCGTCGGGTTCCGAGGTGGCACTTTCTCTTCGCACCGCTCGGGAACTTGAAGCTGGCAGTTTTCAAACCCTGAGTGGCGAAACCGTGCGCATGGCCGTGCGGGTGGTGAGTGCACCCGCGCCTCAGCTCCTAGCCAAAAACCCCGTGACGTTGAACACACTCCTTCCAGCCGACCTTCCGCTCATTGCCGTGGAAGCGGGTTCCCCTCAGGGTTGGGGTGAAATTGTGGGCCGCAAGGGTGCCATTTATGCCATGAAAGGTTTTGGTGCTTCCGCACCCGCATCGAAGCTCGACGCCCATTTTGGATTCGTTCCCGAAGCCCTCGCCACCTTTGTGAAGAACTTTTTGTCGGTGCGTTGAACGCCGCTCTAAGAGAAGGCCTCGTCGTCATCTGGCAAGTTCCACTCTTGTGGACCTCAATCCGGCTGAACGTGTTCTGCGCCTGCAACGGCGAAGGAAGCAGGTGCGTTTTGCGAAAGATACTCAGCTTTCAACCATTCTCCCGACAAAATG
Source organism: Silvanigrellales bacterium (assembly GCA_020247005.1). Lineage (GTDB taxonomy): Bacteria > Bdellovibrionota_B > Oligoflexia > Silvanigrellales > Silvanigrellaceae > JADCJN01. The sequence continues at coordinate 1,042 of JADCJN010000125.1, read as the reverse complement.
CCCTCGTAAAGCCGGACTTCGTCCAAATACCCCTCGAACTGGAAGCTCCCATCGGCCAAAGATCCTATCGATGCGCCTATGGAAGGCGAGCTTGGGAACTGCGCAGCAGGAAGGGTCAAAGTCGTTGAAAAGGTCAATTGCCCATCGGTGTACATTTTTACGTCGCCTGTGGCCGTGTTGAATGAGTAGGCCACTAGAGTCCAAACATCTCGGGTTACGTAGGAATTGCCATCGGCAGTGACCTCGACGAATGTTGAATCGTCGGTCCGCGAAAAAATGCGGTGCCTATCGTCGCGTATTTGAAAACACATTCGATTGTCGGCGTTAGAAGTGTTTGAACCGTAGCAAAGAATCGCGTGACGACTCGACGGCCCCGGGCCGAGCGTCCGAACCCATGCCACTGCCGTCAACGTTTGCGCATTGTTCAAGTGTGAAATTTCAGGGCCACTGCCGCGAAGGTCGATGTTCCCCGCGAGAGTGGAGATTCCGTTTCCAACTCGACTCGTCACTATGGTCACCGTCCCACGCTTTACGGCATGGGAGTTCGATCCAGTGGAGTCCTCGTAGAGGGAATTTACGCCGGAAGAGCCGTCCGCATTTTGTCCATTGAAATGGTAGACGAGCTTGGTGCCCGATTTCCAGGTGGCCCTGGCCAGGTTCAGGGGCAATGGAGCTGCCGCATTGTTTCCATAATACAAATAGAAGGAGGTGGTTGTGCCGGAGGCTGCTATTGAGGGCAGTTTTACCCACACTAAACTTTCTCCTGACGTGTTCCACGTGTCGATTTCGTGGGAAAGGAGTGTCAATCCATCTGCAGCGACGAAGCGCAGATCTGCTCCGCTCGGGAGCGCTTTGGCATAATCAAACGTACTCGGTGAGAGTGAAACCAAAAGAGTAAACTCGTTGAGCGTCTCGTTCACCATGGATTGGTGTAACCCCGTTTCTGTAATTTGCTCCCAGAGCCCCCGAGCGGCTTGATTCGGAAAATGCGATTTTTTCGCATTTCGCCAAATCTGCGCCGAACGGTGAAAGATGGCTCAGG
>JADCJN010000124.1 GCA_020247005.1 Silvanigrellales bacterium | reverse complement strand
TAAAGCGCGCATACGAGAACCCAACACAAACACCATAGAGACGTAACAGACGAAGAAGAACACGCTCCAGCCCCAAGCGCCTTCAAAGGCTCTGCGTGAAGCTGCCTGAAAGGTGCTGAGCCCAGCCCAACCTGCGGCCGCAGCTATCGCGACGTGAATCGCAAGAGCTCCAAGAGCACCCCACACGCCAAACCACGCGGGCACCCGGCACCGCATCCGGATGTCGGAGCCGTACTGGCGTCGGAGTCGTGTCACCGTGTCCATTGTCGCTCTTCCCTCAACAGCACCCTGCTCTCCTCCTTGGTGATCAAGGGAGCGAAGCAGGCCGCTGAAACGCAAGAGCCTCTTGAAGCATCAGAGTGCCCGCCGCCAAAGCCTTGCCCACCACAACGCCACACACGCCCGGCGTGCGGGAAAGCATGCGGATGTCCTCCACATCTCGGACGCCCCCACTTGCCAGAATCGAAAGTCCTGTGGCTTCTGCCAGCGCACCCGCTTTTTGGGCATCTATTCCCGACAGCAATCCGTCGCGCTCGACCTCCGTAAACAGCGCATGCGTCAAGCCTCCCAGGGCCAGACGACGTCCGAACTCCTCAACTGAGTGAGCGCTCGTTTCGGTCCATCCTTGCACGGCGACACGGCCGTCAACGGCATCGAGACCAGCAACAATGCGACCTGGAAAGGCACGAGCGAGAGCCATGACACCTTCCGGATCTTTCACACACCACGTTCCTACAATCACCCGTTCCACGCCGGCCTCCAAAAGGGCCCGAGCGTCGGCAGGCGACCTCACGCCTCCGCCGACTTCCACGCGCAGGCGGCTCGCTTTGACGAGGGCCGAAAGCAAGGTGCGGTTTGCGACCCGCCCCGGAGCGTCCAAAGCATCGCCAAAGGCGGCGTCGAGGTCGACCACGTGCACCCAACGTGCACCGCTCTCGGCAAGCGACGCAAGGTGAGCCAAGGGGTCGGCATGCACCACATGCGCAGACTCCCTTTTCCCTTGCAGGAGGCGCACGCTAGAGCCTCCCAAGAGGTCGATGGCGGGGAGAATGTCAAAAGCCCCCTCGGCCGAAACGGCTTGTGCGTTCGCCCCAGGAGAAAGAGCCCGACTCGCGTTTCTGTTCACAAAACCCCTTTCGTCGAGGGAATGCCCGAAAGCCCGCTTGCCTTCACGGCTTGTCGCGCCGCGCGCGCGAAGGCCTTGAACAAAGCCTCGGCAATGTGGTGGTCATTTTCACCGCGGAGCGCATCCACATGCACGGTCCACTTGGCATGAAGCACGAACCCACCCAAAAATTCCCGCAGAAGAGAACTGTCGAGCGTTCCTATGAACGGGCGCCGGTAGGTCACACCATAATGAAGAAACGGACGTCCCGAGATGTCAACCACAGCCTTCACCAGCGCTTCGTCGAGCGGGCATTCCATGAGTCCGAAACGCTCGATGCCGGCACCTGACCCAAGGGCACATGCGAAGGCCTGTCCGAGCACGATGCCGACGTCTTCCACGGTATGGTGTTGGTCAATGTGCAGATCGCCCGCGCAGGAAAGATCGATGGAAAATCCGCCGTGCCGAGAAAAGGCGTCGATCATGTGATCCAAAAATCCGATACCTGTGCTCACCTTGCAGGTGCTTTCCTCGCCCGCCGCGTGAATGACAAGCGTGCAACGGATGTCGGTTTCTTTGGTTTTGCGATCCACAGTAGCTGTGCGAGCCGCTGCTGCGTCGCGGAGGGAGTCGGACATGCGTTACCTCTTTTCTTCATTCAAAAGGGCAGGAAGGCGCGCGAGGAAGCGCGCATTGGCTTCCTCGCTCCACACGCTCACCCTCGCGACATTCGCGAGGGGACCCGCGCTGCCGTAAACACGGATCAGCAGATTGTCGTCTTCCCGAAGCACACGCTCCCACTCGCGCACGCTGCGGTGCCGGAAGCACACGAAATTCGCATGAGACTCAAACGTCTCGACCCCTGCATGGGCAAAACTCAAGAGGACGGACTCCATTTGCGCTCGGGCGAGACGCGTGTACTTCACACGCTGATCGAGAATATCGCCCCAATGCTCGAGCACGTGCGCTCCGACAACCTCCGAAAGGAACGAGAACGCGTAGGGAGGTTTCAGCGCACGAAACACTTTTGCGTTCGCTTCCGAGCTCACGAGCGCCCCCAAGCGCAAACCCGCAAGCCCCCAGGCCTTTGAAAGCGTGCGAAGAACAACCAGATTTTCGCGGTGTTGCGCCTCAGGGGCGAGACTTTCGGCCTCCGTGGCAAACTCGATGTAAGCCTCGTCAACCACCACAAGACCCCGAGCCCGATCGCACAGCTCCCGCGCCCAGGCCGCTGGCAGCAAACCTCCAGTCGGGTTGTTCGGCGTGCAAACAAGAACAACATCGGCGTCGAGCACAGCGGGCGAGAACAGGGACTCTTTCCGGTAGGCCATGCGGGCATCCAGCGGAATGGGAAGAACTTCACAGCCCTGCAGACGCGCATAATGTTCATAAATGGAAAAGGAGGGCGTCACGATGGCGACTCTGCGGCCCGCAGCGAAACACCCCAGCGAAAGAAGGGCGATACCCATGCTGCTGCCCGCAGTGATCTCCAGATTCCCCTCGGGAACTCCCAAAAATTTTGCATAGGCCGCGTAGAGGCGGTCGCTGCGCAGCGAGGGGTAACAATGCAGGGTGCGGTCGTCCCGCAGGGCCCGCGCAACCACTTCGGCAATTTCGTTTTGACGCTCGGAAGGCAGAGGTGCGCCTTCGTTTTGGTGCAGACGGCCCGCGCCAGCAGGTTCAAAAAGCATATATTCGTGCGCCGCCAGGGCGGCGGGAGTGAACATGTCGCGACGCGTCATGGCTCATGTCCTCCACGCAGCCTGGCAGCCAGGGCATGCGCCGGGAGCTCTTCTGCCAATGCAAACGACTCCGTGGGCGCAGCCAAGGCCCGCGCCATCGAAGCCGACATCGACAGCACCGACGAGCGCCTCACAAAGTCGTAGACGCCAAGCGCCGACGCGAAACGCGCGGTTCCAGCCGTGGGCAAAACGTGCGAAGGGCCTGCCAAATAATCGCCAAAACTTTCGGCCGTATGCCGGCCCAGGAAAATGGCCCCCACCCCCTTCAATCGCCGCATCCAAAAGGCGTGGCCCTCTTCGGTCAGCGCACACGCTGTGTGAACGTGGAGGTGCTCAGAGGCAATGGCATTGGCCACCTCAACGAGTTCTTCTCGTGACGAAACCACAAGCACGGCACCGTAACGCGCAAGGCTCGCGCGGGCGATGCCCTCCCGGGCTCCCAAGCGAGGCAGCAAAGAGTCGACCTCAGCCGCCACGTCATGGGCTTCTTTCAACGAGGTGGTTACAAGCACTGCGCTCGCTTCTTCATCGTGTTCTGCTTGGGCCAGCATGTCGGCGGCCACCCACCGAGCGGGTGAACTGCCGTCGCCCAGGACAAGGATTTCGGACGGCCCAGCGAAGCCATCGGTGCCAACTCGCCCTGCAAGCTGTTGTTTCGCTGTGGCCACATAAATGTTCCCTGGGCCCACGATTTTGTCGACGCGGGCAACGCCTTCGACTCCGTAGGCCGCCGCAGCGACGGCCTGAGCGCCTCCCACGGCGTGGACTTCTTTCACTCCCAAAAGCTTGATTGTTGCGGCGAACACGGGGTTTTCAAGCGACCGTGCGGGCGTGAACACAACGAGACGTTCGACGCCCGCAACCTGGGCTGGCACTGCGGACATAATAACGGACGATGGATAAAAGGCCTTGCCACCAGGCACATACAAAGCCACCGCATCGAGCGGCTGCACGCGCGACGCAAAGAACGACGCCTGCTCCGTCAGCGTGCGCGTCTGTTCCTTCTGGATGTCGTGATAGCGGCGGACACGTTCCACAGAAAGCGCCAGCGCCTCCACTACAGAGGCGGGCGCCGTGGCCGCTCGCGCCGCCAGCTCCCCGTCGTCGCTCGAAAACGTCAAGGGGACGGAAGGGGGCACGCCTTCGTATTTTTCTCGCGCCGCGAGCAACGCTGAACGTCCGCCCTCTCTTACGGACGCCAGAATACTCCGCACGGCAGCACCCACAGCCAGGTCTTCGCCAGGCATGCGCGCTTCCAAAGTTCTCACAAAAAGGAGGGCTTCTGCGAGCCCCTCAACAACTTTCAAAGGCCCCGCTGTTTCTTTTTGTTTCTTTTCCATCACGAGGACGTTCCCTTTTCCACAAGACCCGAATTTTCCCACGCCGTGCGCCAGGAGTCGACGCGAGCCCCATGGAGATAATGAAAACCGCGCGTACATGCGAGGTGAACACGCGTGAGGCCCAAATCCTCGTAAACCACGAGGCCGTTTTCCCGCAGCGTGGAACCGGTTTCCACAAGATCAACAATAGCGTCGGCGAGGTCAATCACGCTCGCAAGCTCCACGCTTCCCTGGAGGGGAATGACGTCGAAACTCAGGCCCCTCAAACGGAGGGCTTCTTCGGCGAGACGCTCATATTTTGTGGCCACACGAGGTCGCCTGCGCCAGCGAAGGCGCTCCGCGCCGCCTGGTTTTCCAGCCAAACAGATTTTGCATCGCCCAAAAGTGAAAGTGACAGGCCTGACAACCTGCAGAGCACCTTCGTCGAGGACGTCACTCCCTACAATGGCGAAGTCCGCCATGCCGTGGTCCAAGTAACTTCCCACATCGGTGTTCTTCACAAGCAGGAATTCGTATTCACCGCAGCGCGACGGGATGACGAGACGGCGCGTGGCTTCCGGGTCCGTTTCCGGCACGATGCCCACTTCAGCCAACGCGGCAAGAGCGGTTTTCAACAAACGCCCTTTGGGAAGGGCCACGCGCACACGCGAGGTTGCCCCCTTCGTAACAGAGTCGCGCTCCAAAACCGAAGAAGGGTCTTTCATCATGAAGCCGACTGCGGGAACGTCGTGGCCGAAGTGCGAAAAATAGGTGTCGTAACGCCCTCCCCCCCCAAGCCAACGGAGTTTGCCCACGGCATCTTGTGCGAAAATTTCAAAAGTGATGCCACTGTAAAAATCTTGAGTGCGACGCGACCAAGGGTCGAAGCGCACATCGAGGTCGTCGTGCCGTTCCCGCACCGCGGCCAAAAACGTGTCGACGGCTTTGGTGGAAAGAGACGCTGAGGCTTCTGCCAGGAAAGGATGCGACGCAAAGAGCTCGTCGAAACGGTGCCTGTCGCCCGTAGCGAAAGCCTTGCGCAAGGCTTGCAGCAGACCCGCACGTTCCGAGGGGGCGGCGTGGGTTTCCGTGGCGGCGAAAAGAGCGCGCGCGATGCGGGCGTCGCCAACAACCAACGTGAGTCGCCCAAGCCCGAAACGCCGCGCCGTTGCCGAGGCGAGCGAAAGGACCTCGAGGTCGGCATGAATTTCGCCTTCCCCCAGGATCTCGGCACCGAACTCCCAGGACTCTAGGCTGGAATCGGAACCCAAGCCCAAATTCAAGTGAAGCTGTGCATGACGCGCTCCAGCCTGTTCCGTGCCCGTGCCCTTGTCGTAAGCAAACACTTTTCCGGCATAGGCAATGCGCGCCGGAAGTTTCACTTCGCTCATATGGTCGAGAACAAATTGAACGGCGAAGGCGGTCATGTCAGAACGCAACGCCCATTCGAGCCCCTGGGGGTCGATGAAGCGTGGCCCGTCGCCCAGAAGGTTCTCTCGGGTCAGGAGGCTTCGAAAACGCGCCAAGGGGGCGACAAGAGGAAGATTCACTTCTGTGAAGCCGTGCTCGTGCGCGAGCTCCCGGTAGCCGTGCTCCAAGCGACGGAGGGCAAAAAGGGCCTCCCCATGCTTCGGGAGCCCCGGTACGTTCGAGAACGCGTGGGCGAACGAGAGCGGTTCTTGCATCATGACCCTGGCCTCAATTAAGGACGGTGAGAAGGATGGCGGAATTTCGTCAGGGCTTAGTCTGTAACAGCCCGCTTCCGCGTGGCGCAAGCACACCTTCGCTCTCCAGCAAAGAGGCCTCCCCCGAAATGGAAATTTTCTTCATCGCGGTCCGTTCCTTCCTCATGGTCATCGCCACCCTCCTGGCCCTGCTCTACGTGCTGGGCAACATGTGGCAAAAAGTTCCGTCGGAGCGGCTGAAGTTCAAAACCCTCGATTACGTTTTGTATGGCGTGGTGGCGAGCCTTTTTGCCTTTGGCCTCAATAGTTACTGGGGCTTGCTCGCTGTTGTGCCCATGCTCCTGGCGAAACTGGTCCTCCACGCCGTGATTGAAAAGAAGCGGCTCCGTGGCAAAGGCTCCTGGATAGAAGTCCACTGGCAGAAAATGACCCCCCGGGGCTTTCAGTTGCCGAGGGAGGCCATGTCCCAAATTCAACGCTTGCCTGGCGATCAACACTTCATTCTGCCGCGTTTCGCAGGGCTTTGGGCCGTCTCCTATTTCCAGAACGCATTCCGCAAGAACACAGCAAAAATGCCCGTGACAATGAAGGCCGGACACGAAGCCGACGCGCTCGCCGCCATTGAAAAAATGATTGCCAACGTCAAGCGCTTGGAGTCCGGCCGTACGGAAAACATCAATCTTCCCTTTGGCGTGCTGAAAATCACTCGTCTCTGAGCTTTATGCCCCTTCAGTCAAAGAGCCACACGTCTCGCGGGCTCTCGGGCGCACCGCGTTCGAAACCGCAGGCAAACACGGTAGGAAACAACCCGCCCAGAGTTGCCTTCGAAAGGGCTTCACGCGCTGCAGTCAACGCCTCAGGCGGCATTTTGTCCGGAAGCCAGGCATCGAGGGCTTCCAACGACGTGCCCACAAGCACAACCTGAGGTGTGGGGTGGGCATCGGTGTCCAGAACACCCAAAAGAGCGGCGAGAGCGTCCGACAACGCACCGGCAAGAGCACCAGCCGCTGTTTTTTCCCCAGGCGCACGGTCGAGACGGGCATCGACGACCACAGGCAAAGCCACACCGGAGGCCAGCGCTTCCGCCGTCTGGAGTGTGCGCTCCTTCGCACCCGACAACAGCAAGACGTTGGAAAACAGCCGCAAAGACGCTGCCACGGCGGCCGCCTGAGAGCCCGGAGAACGAAAGGCCTTCCATCTGATATCCTCCTCGAGGGAGCGCGCACGGGACGCAAACCCCACAGCGAGGTCGAGCCCAAGCGAGTCAGAAACGAATGTGCTCAACGACTCGGCCAGGGCTTCTGCGGCCTCCTCGCCCTTGCGGGAAAGGAAGCCCGGCGCGCCGCCCTCGGATTGTGTAAAGAAGAGAAACAGAAGTTTCATCGGGCAGATTCCTCCGAAAGCCTTCAAACGACCATTCGCAGATTCGATTCGTCGATACTATCCGCAGATATGAAGAGGACAGGCACATGACGACGCCGCCGCACCCCCCTACGCATCCCATCAAATTCGAGCACCATCTTCAGCTCAGAGTCATGGAAATCCACTTCCCTGAAGGCTATCGGATTGCCTCGGAGGAAGACCTCCAGGAGCTCAAACGCGCGTGGATGCAAGCTCTTCGCACGTGGCATTCCCCATACACCCTGCTCTTCGACGCACGCAACTTCCAGGTCGAGGAACCCTTTCGTGAGCCATTCCAAAAGCTCGTCACGTTTTTTAAAGGATTCTTCATGAAACGCCTGGTGGGTTTCACCGAACCCGAACGCACGCCTCCTCAGGGTTTGCCTTTTCCAGTGTTCGAAAGTTACGAGGCGGCTGCGAAAGAAACAGGCCTTGGACGCGAGGGTGGCCTCAAGCGAGACATGGGCAACCTGCGCGACCGCATCGTTTTCGAAAACGACTTTACCGCGCACGTCATGGAAGTGTCGTTTCTCGCAGAAACGCATTTTGAAACGGCTGCCGACGTCGACGTCCTCAAGTCGAAACTCACGAACGTCCTTATGCAATGGCACTCGCCATACAGCCTCGTGTTCAACTGCGCCAATGTTTCGTTTTCAGAGGAAGCTCGCGCTCCCTTTGAGCGTCTGGCGCGGTTCCTCAAGGGCTTCTTCTGTAAAACCATTCTCGGTTACTCACCACGCGCCGACGTCCCGCGCGAAAGTTATCCTTTCCAAACTTTCCGCGCACGGCACCTGGCTGTTGCTAAACTGGAACACGAGGGGCTCGTGGCCGGCGACGTTGCGAACTGCTCTACGAAAGGAACACAGAAAGCCGAAGGACCCAAGAAATGAACAACGGGCGTCAGACGATCTTGTGCCTCTATAAGGACCCAGGAACATTCGACGACCGCAAATCCGCAGCCTCAAGCCCCATGCTGCCTATTCACTCCACCCTCAAGCTTTGGGGCGAGGCCTATGTCCGCCTCGCCGACGAGGCCGCGCTGCAGGTGCGGTTGGAAACCTGCGCGGCGAAAAGAGAGGAATGCCTCGTTGTCATGGAGGGGGTCCGCCGGGGCGCACTCGAACACATTTCCACCTTGAGCGTGAAGCCCCGCGTCATTGTCGTCACCTCCGAAACCATGAAGCACGACCCCGAAGACCTCGTGGCCACCCGTGAAGTCCACCATTTTCTTTCCGTGGCGCAGGGGCACCTCGCAACCACTGCGCTCATTTCCGCGGTCAAGAAATGGACAACCCGCGACATCTTCGGCATTGAAAAATACCTTACCTACGGGACGCCCGTGAACTTCTTTGCCGTCAACCGAAGCAACGAACGTTCATGGTTCGTAGACACCCTTCTCGAATTCGTTTCTGGCCTCGAGGGCATCATTCCCAATGGAGCCGCCGACTTCGCGCGTATGGCGGGAGAGGTGCTCGACGAACTTCTGATGAATGCGATTTGGGATGCCAACCCCGCGCGCGCAGGAAGCGAACGCGACAAGCCTGTGTTGCTCAAACCTTCGGAAACGGTGCGTGTGGAATGGGGCGTCGACGGCAACCTCTTGGCTGTCAGCGTCACAGACCCCTTTGGTTCTTTCAAACGTGACGACCTGCAAACCTACCGGCACGAAGTGCTCAATGTTCCCCGTGAGGCCTCTGTGCGAGTGAACACGCAAGGGCCGGGTGCGGGCATCGGCCTACACATGGTGATTCGCCGGGTGTCGGGCCTGGTTATCAACATGAACGCGGGCGTTTCCACCGAGTGCATCGCATTGTTCGACGTCACCCGCAGCCCCCGCTGGTTGAACAATGGGCCGAAAACGTTCCATTTCTTTAGCGTGTAGCCGATCTCCGCACCCTCAAATCCCCACGGCTGAATTTGCCCCGTTAAGGCCTTCGGGAGCCGTCCGAACACTCCGGTATGGGAATGCAAGGACGCGTTCCACAAGAAATGCCAGGAGGGCACCCCCCATGTCTCACATGCTTCTGCGCCGGAAGCTTCGGGAACTCTGTAATTCCACAAGCACACTTTTGTGGCTCGAAGGCGCAAAACATGAGCGCATTCTGGGAGTGTCGCTTCAGGGCGACAGGCTCATCATGCAACTCGCTAACGGAACAACGCGCGTTGTTTCGTTCGAAAAATTCGCCGTGACGGCGGTCGGACTCCAGTTTTGGGCGCAGGGACGTCCAGGCGTTCTTTACAAGTGGGAACAGGTTCCGAAGGCGACATGGGCCACGTCCGATGCCACTGCGAAAACTGACACGTCTCGTAATGGCAATGACGATGACGGGCACGAACCACCGCCCGATGTCGCAGCCTAGAAAAGACGTCTTGGTGTTTCGCGCCATCCTTCACGCGTTTCAGGACTGCATGAAAAGCCTCTGAGCCGCGAGGCTGGCCTCTGCATGCGAGGCTTTCCATTCCTCATGGGACGAAGGCCCCACAGCATTGCTCACTCCAAGGTAGGCTTCCCAAGGAACTCCGTATTCCGCGCACGCCTCTGCAATGCCGGCAAGCTCGAGGTTCTCGAACGAGCCAAGTCTGGCCAAAGAAGTTGCAAAAGTGGCATCTCGAGTCACCGAAGGCGGGCAAACACACACGAGCCCTGGTTCGGCAACTTGAACAAGGGGAGAGACGGAGGTGCGGCCATGCGGCGAGGCTTCGGCAGGAAAGTAGGAAAGTCCACTGGCAGCCGCAGCATCGGTGAACACTGCCACAGCCACGCGGTGGGCCGAAAGCAAAGGAAAACGAACGGTGTCGTATGCACCAGCTGTGCCCACAAAAGAAACGCGGGTCACCCGACGCTGTTCCTCTCGCCCTTTTTCAAACGCACGGGCCACCTGCAAGCAGGCCTTCAAGGGGCCTACGCCCGTCAAAAGAAAAGTGCAGTCGCGCTGCAAGAAGCCCTGTTCTCGCAAAAATGATTGTTCCGGCAGCCAGGCGGAAACAATAAGCCTCAAAGGGCGTCTTTCTTGGGGCTGTCCATCACGTCCCTTGGAACCACAACAATGGTGGACATCCAGCCTTTCGATGCGGCACGCACGGCCCCAACGAAATAATCACGGGTGATGCGGTAATAACCATCGGGCGACGAGGACAGGACATTGCCTGCATCATTCATTTTGTCGCCCAGGCCCCAACTGTTTTTGACGCGGAGGTAGGAAAGTGCGGAAGCTGGCTTCGCCACCTCAGCCGCAAGGACGTCTTCCGGTATCTTTCCTTCCTTTCCACCCTCGTTCACAAAGTCGGTGGCAAGAACGAGGTGGCCGCCGTCAAGAGCGAAGTCAATTCCATTGTCGATGTTGGCTCCATCGGCGCTAAAAGTGTTCCCAGACAGGCGCTTCACATTGATGGGGTAACCAATGGGCACGGCTATTCCTCGC